>JAZFYD010000081.1:0-10990 GCA_036443405.1 Planctomycetota bacterium | reverse complement strand
GTTCACAGCGAACGAGCTCTACGAAATCGACGCGTCGAAAGCGGTCCCGCACCAGGCGGTCATCAGCATGGTCGATGTGCTGAAAGGCCTGAACTACAAGAAACTGAGCTTCACGGGAGTTCGCTCGCCCCCGCCGCACTTGCGCAGGCTCTCGCCGCTGCCGCGCCCGGAGTAGACTCGCGACTGATGAAGATCCCGCTCTATCAGGTGGACGCCTTCACCGACCGTATGTTCGCCGGCAACCCGGCCGCGGTCTGTCCGCTCGATGGGTGGCTCGACGATGAGGCGCTGCAGGCGATCGCCGCGGAGAACAACCTCAGCGAGACCGCGTTCTTCGTGCCCGAGGGCGAGGGGTTTCGCCTGCGCTGGTTCACCCCGACGACGGAGGTCGATCTCTGCGGCCACGCGACGTTGGCCACCGCGCACGTGGTCTTCGAGCACCTGCACCCGGAGCGCGACACGATCGAGTTCGAAAGCAAAAGCGGCCCCCTCGTGGTGACACGCGACGGGGGCCGCATCCGCCTCGACTTTCCCGCGATCCCCGCGGAGCCGGCCGAACCGCCGAGCGGACTCGTGGAAGCGCTGGGCGCGACACCGCAGGTGTTGCTTCGCGCCAGAAAGCTGCTCGCCGTGTTCACGTCCGAGGACGATGTCCGCAACATAGCGCCGGACTTCGAAGCACTCAAACGAACCGCGCCGTATGGCATCGTGATCTCGGCCGCGGGCGACACGCACGATTTCGTGTCGCGTTTTTTCCATCCGGCGATCGGCGTTCCGGAGGACCCGGTCACCGGCGCCGCGCACTGCGTGCTGACCCCCTATTGGGCCAAGCGCCTCGGCAAGACGGCGTTTCACGCGCGCCAGGTCTCAAAACGCGGCGGCGACGTTTGGTGCGAACTGCACGGCGATCGCGTGCACCTCTCCGGCCACGCGGTGCTCTACCTGCGCGGCGAGATCACGATCTAGCCCTCACGAAACGGCGGGCGGAACCGCAGCCGCGTCGCGAAACACCGGCAAGCCGCGGCTCTCGAACACAGCCACCTCGTCGTCGGCGCCGGCACTCGCGCCCCCAACGCGAAGGACCGCGTCGCAGCGGCGTGCCAACGCGAGCGAGACCGGCATCATGATCTCTTCGTAGCGGTCCTCGCCCGCCGCGTCGATCACCGGCAGCGCCATGTTCACGCCGATGACCGGTATGTGGCCCTTATCGAAAACCGCGACCGCGGCCTCGTTCATGACCGCCAGGTTCGCGGCCCGCTCCGCTTCGTCTTTCGCACCACTCGAATACGGGCCCGCAACCATGATCCACATGCGGTGAATGGTACCGCGGTCCCGTTCGATCCGACTGCCACTCCGTCCCCGCCGCTCTAGCCGAGCTCGAGAAGACGGCGCGCGTCGGCGTGGCCGGGGGCCGGGGTTCCGTACTCGCTGGCGGTGACGCGCGCGAGCGCGACGAGGTGGCGCCAGCGGAACGCCGCGCGGGTGGACGCGAACTCCTCGGTCACGGTCCGGTAGTACTTCTCGGCGTGCAACTTACCGTCCTCGCTCACCGCGTAGCGGCGCAGCAGTTCGAACACCGGCGCGGCCGGTGCGCCGAGTTGGCCATAGCGTTGGACGGCGACGCAGGCCCACGCCTGGTCGCGTTCCTCGACCGCAGCCCGCGCCTCACGAAGTAGAAGTTCGGGTGTCTTGCCCTCGACCGGCTCCGGCGCGTCGATGAACGGCTCGCGTCCGACGTGGCCACTCTGCCCTGCGGTGTGGAAGGCGCCCACGACGAGACTGGCCACGGCGTGGCTGTGACTGGCCACCCGCACCGTGTGGCGCCAAGCGTTGGCGGCGTCGGACGCATGCACGCCTACCGACGCGCCGTGCACCGTACCGTCCTCGCGACGACCGCCGTCGTGCAGCACGAGCTGGTTGGCCGCGAGTGACATCGCCTCGCCGATCGCGTCGGGCGCGAAGCCATCCGCGAGCGCGGCGGCGACGGCCTCGGCAGCCTGCTCGCGCGTGCCGGAGAAGACGGTCGAGCCGAGCGCAGCAACCCACTTGTCGTCGGCCTTCCGGTCGCCGAGCTTGCGCCCGAGCAGACCGTACTCATCGAGCAGCTTCGGTAAGACGGTGCGGATGCGCGGCTCGGGACGCCGCTTGCTGACGCGCTCGCGCTCCTCGTGCACGCAGAAGCGCACCGACTGGCGCAGCATCGTGTGCGCGTGCTCCTCGCCCGTCAGCCGCAGCAGGTCCCACGCGCGCCAGGCGAGGACGATCCGGTGGACGTTGATGTCGTCCTGCACGATCTGCTGCAGGTCGTTGAAAGCGTCCTTCGGCGTGCGCTGGGCGAGCTTTGCGAACAGGCGTTCGGCGCCGTCCATGTCGCGGCGGCGGATGGCGCTCCGGAGCGCGAGGGGGGCGGCCTCCGGTGCGGGCCCCACGGTGTGGAGCACCTCGTTGCGGCGTCCGCCACGGGCTTGGATGCGCGCCGTGTTGCGGTAGAGCACCTTGAGCACCGGCAGCGCGCGGCTCTTGGTCGGCATCTCCTGTGCGATTTGGTAAGCGGGCATGAGCGCCATCGCAGCGTGATAGCCCACGTAGTCTTGACCGCCGAACGTTCGCGCGTTGGCCAGCGCGCCCGCGGCGATCAGGTCGCGCAGCGACGTACCGGCGGAGAGCTTCTCGACGAGCAGGCGCTGGAGCTTGTCCGGCGGAGTCTCCTGCATGAGCCGGGCCAGCGGCTCGAAGCGCCCGAACGAGAGCGTGTTGTCACCGGCCAGCGCCGGCATCAGGCCGAGCTCGCTCACCAGCGTGCCTCCGATTCCGGCGACGAGCATGCTGCGACCAACGTCGCCAAGGAACTCGCGGCGTGTCTGCTGATTCATCACGTCCTCCTTCGACTCGAGCCGTCGGGCGCAACCGCGCGATGAGACGCCATCGTAGCAGGGCATCGCGGCCGAGCGGGAGCATACGCGCGGGCCGGCGGACCAACGAAGGCGCTGCACCAGCGGCACGCACAAGCCGCAGCCGCCCGGGGCCGTCATCCCTCGTCCCATTGGTAGGATGCGCGCCCAAGCGCCCCGGTAGCTCAACCGGATAGAGCATCGGATTTCTAATCCGACGGTTGCAGGTTCGAGTCCTGCCCGGGGTGCCACCTCCGGCCGCGGGGCGAGACAGCGCACTACCGCGGGGCGCCGATGTAGACGAACGGCGCCCAGTAGTACGGCTCAGGCTTCTTCTCGCGCAGCGCCTTCCGCGCCTCGGTGAACGCCTGGAGCTTGGGCTTGTCGTCCTCGACACGCTTGTAGAAGTTCGCGAACAGATCGGCGGTGGAAGCGTCGTCCACCTGCCACAGACTGCCGATCACCGCCGGTGAACCGGCGTAGAGAAAACCGAGCGGCAGCGCGTACGGGCCCTCGTCTTTCTCCAGCGGTCCCCGGACCGTCTCGCACGCGCTCAGGACCACGAGTTGGCAAGCGGCCAACCGGCCGCGCCAGTCCTCGAAGAGTTCGTACATGCTCAAGAAACCGTCATCCGTCGGCGTGGCGAACCGGGGCAACGTGAGCGCGAGCCGGCTGTAACCCCGGTACTCGGTCTCGTCCACCAATCCGTGCGTCGCGATGTGCAAGAACCGCGACTTGGGCGCAAGATCGAAGAGCCGGCTCTTTGTCGCCTCCTTGTCCAGCAACGTCCGGACGTCCTTGCTCAGCGCCTTGCGAATCGCGTTCGTCTCGCGACGCGTCCCCGGCAACGGACTCAACGGACCGAAACGATCGAGCCGCTCGCTACGCTCCAGCGTAGCTTCCGATTCCCCGCGCAGGGCAGGCCACGCCGCGCGCGGCGCTTCCCGCGCGATTTCGTCCAGATCGATTCCGCCGGATGAGACTGCGAACTCTTGCTGCTCGCCGGCCCTCCAAACCTTCAGCTTGATTGGTCCCTTCTTTCGCGTCCCCTCGTCGATCTCATCGTCGACGCGACGGGTCTCACGCTTCAGGCTCTTTCTTCCGTCAATCGGCTGGCCGTCGTAGGCGACAATCACATCCCCTGCTTCGAGTTCATCCATGGGCTTCTTGACCAGCGCACCCTTTTCCGGCGGCTGCGAGTCACCCTCATCGGAACGTGAGTAGATCGGATCCCCCAGGGCCACGACTTCGTATTTCTGCGCCACCGCCCCCTGGTTCTTCCGCCTCTTGTTGCACCACAGGAGCACCGAACCGGAATGCCCGTACGCGATCGGCGGGAGACTGTCGATCCAGTAGGTGTCGTCAGCGGGCGACAACGTTTCAAAAGGAAGCCGGTGGAGCACGCCGTCGGGCACGAGGTAGACGCGTTTCAGGCCCTCGAGCTCGGTGCGCACTTCCGGCGGGACCAGCGCCTCGAACAGGTCCCTGCCGCGCGGCTTCCCCTCTTTCTGCTCGCGTTTTTTGAAACCGCGGGCGCGGTCTTTTCCTCTGATGATCCAGTCGCGGTGCTCGGCGACCGCCTCTACGAGCGATATCTGCGTGACTGGGGTGCTGTCCGGCCACTGAAGAGCGAAGCTACGGATCTCCGTATCTCCCGGCGACACCACGAACAGCAGGCTGCCGTTGCGCCCAACGGAGTAAAAGAGCATCCGCTCGCCGGGGCGCAGACCGGCGCGAACCTCGGCCGGGGAAGCCGGCGCGCCCACCTGGAGGTGCTCTCGAATAAGCCGCGCTCGTGCTCCGAGCTGGTCTTCCCGCTCGCCTTTTGCCGCACGAAGCTTCTTGGCGAGCGCTTCGAGTTCGCTCCGCTCCACGTCTTTCAGCGACCGCCTCGCCGCCAACGCGTGTGTGAAGTGACGGATCTTCCGCTCGGCGGCCGTGAGTTGCTCGCGCACGGTCGCGATCTTCTTGAGCTGATCCTCGTCTTCCCGCGCATCGGCCAGGCGCTCCGCCTCCTGGAGCGGATCAAGGCGACTGCGCGCCAGAAGGTCCAACACCGCCCGAGCGCGCCCTCGCTCCGCGTACGACAGCGCCTCCAGCGGGTGACCCAAAGCGAGCTGCGCACGCACCATCGCCGCATAGGAACGCCCGCGGCCGAGCGTTCGCGCGTAGCTGGCGCGTTGCTCGTCCGATAGCCCGAGGTCCACAGAGCGCCGTGCCTCGATCCGACGGATCGCGTCTTTCAACAGCTTGACCGCGTCCGCCGGTTTGTCGAAGTGGTCCAGCAACAAGATGCCGAGCGCCGTCGCCACGATTGGGGTTCGGGGCGAACCGATCTTCTTACTCTCCGCGAGCGCTTCGTTGTATTTGTCCCTTGCCTTGTCGTGCTTCTCGAGCGACTCGTAAACGTCCCCAAGAACCTCGAGGTTCGCGACCAAATACGCGCGGCTCTTGAGCTTCCTGTTCAGCGCCAGCGCCTCTTCGAGAAACTTCCGCGCCTTCTCGTGGTCCTTGAGCTTCGCGTGGACGCTGCCGATATTCCCAAGCGCTGCCGCCTCACCGGCGCGATCGTTCAGCTCCCTGCTCATGGCGAGCGCCTTTTTCTGGTAGTCGAGCGCCTCATCGTAGTTCCCGAGCTTCGCGTGGATGTTGCCGATGTTTCCAAGCGTCGTCGCCACGCCCTTGCGATCGCCCAACTTCCGGTTCATCTCCAGCGCTTCCATCTGGAATTCGAGCGACCGCTTCAGGCCACCGAGACTCACGTGGATATTGCCGATGTTCACGAGCGCCGCCGCGACACCTTCGCTGTCTCCGAGCTCCCTACTCAGCTTGAGCGCTTGTTGCTGGGATTCGAGCGCATCTGCGTGTGCGCCGAGGCTGCGGTGAATCGCTCCGATGCTCCCGAGCGATTTGGCTTCACCGATGCGGTCATTGAGCTTCCTGTTCAGATCGAGCGAACGCCTCTGGGATTCGAGCGCCTTCTCGTAGTCGCCAAGGCTCCACTGGGCGTTTCCGATGTTGCCGAGCGCCTTGGCCTTGAGTTCTTCCTTGCCGAGCTCTTGGCTTATCTCGCGCGCCTTCTCGTGGAACTTGAGCGCATCTTCATAGGTCCCGCGGTGGTAGTGCACGAGACCGATGTCCATGTAGGTCCTTGCCTGACCCTCCACATCCGTGGAGCTCTTTCGGATCTCCAACGCCTTATTCAGGAATTCGAGCGCCTTCTCGTAGTTGCGCTGGTGGTCGTGGACGACTCCGATCTCGGCGAGGTTGTTCGCCTCGCCGGCGCGGTTTCCATGCTCTTGGTTCAACTCGCGCGCCACTTCTAGGTATGCGAGCGCCTCCTCGTACTTGCCGAGCTTCATGTGAAGCCTGCCGATGGCCCCATACGTCTTGGCGAGGTTGCCGGGGTCCTTGAGCGTCTTCTTGATCTCGTACGCGTTGTTCTGACAGTCGAGCGCCTCTTTGTATTTCTCAAGACGCTCGTAGATGACACCGAGATCTCCGTTGCTTGCGGCCTCGCCCGCCGGGTCCCCGGTCTCTTTGTGTTTGGCCAGCGCATTTTTTCCGAACTCAATGGCCTCTTTGTAGTTCCCCAGATGGAGGTGGATCAGGCCGAGGCTCCCCAGCGTCACTGCCTCCCCTCGTGCGTTCTTGCGCTCGACCCACATGTCGAGCGCTCGCTTCTGTGCCTTGCGAGCTTCCTCGTACTCGCCCAATCGGAACTGGCTCGCGCCAATATCTCCGAGGGACACAGCCTTGCCCAAGCGATCCCGAAGGGCCTCCCGGATCTCGAACGCCAGCTGGTGGAACTTCAGCGCGTTCTTGTTCTCCCCGAGCTGGTGGTAGGCGAGGCCGATCTTTGAGAATGTTGCTGCCTTGCCCGCGCGGTTCCCGCGCGACTCCTCGATCTCGAGCTGCAGATTCCAGGCCTTCAGCGCACCCTGCCGATCCGATCGGGCGTAGGCAACATCGCCGAGATCGTTGAAGATCGCCGCAGCGCGTGCCAACCATCCGAGCCGCTCGGCAGCTTGCGCGGCAAACCGATAGGCCGCGGCGGATTCCTCGAGCCGCTCGAGCGCACCCAAGGCTCTGCCGCGTTGCTCAAGGAGTACGACCGAGACGAGGTCCTCGGGATTGGGGGTCACGCTTTCGAGCGCAGCCAACGCGCCTTTCGGGTCCTCTTTCCCAAACGCCTCGTCCGCCTTGGCGAGCGCGGTTCGCAGGGAAGCATTCGGAACCCTGCCGCTTCGCGACGCGACATACTCGGGGAGCTTTTCCACGTCCTTGCGCGGTGCCGCCTTCGCGAACGCTACCGCTACCGCGTAATTGCCGCTCGCCCAGAGGTCGTCCGCCACGAGCCAGGGGTCCGGTTTATCCCTTTGGGCCAGCGCCTTGAGCGCCGCTCCATCGCCCTTGCGCATGGCTGCGAGCACCCTGCCCGCGGCCTCCTGGCGCGTGTCGGGCTCAGCCCCCGGTACCTCCTGCGCGGTGGCCGTACCCACAACGGCCCACAAAACGAACAACCATCGTGCCTGCATTGGTGCTCCCGCGGACAGACTAGCGAATTCGCGCGTCCAGTGCTTCCGCTTCGATTCGCCTTAGCGGTTGTGTTTGTACTCCGGGTCGTACTTCTGAAATTCCTTCTGGAGTCCGCCGCGGTGTTTCTTCGGGGTCAACTCCATCGCCGAGTCGAAGTCCGCCCACGCGTCTTCGCGGCGGCGTTGGCCGAGGCGCGCGATGCCGCGCAGCATGTAGCCGGGTACCAACACCGGAACAATTGTCAGCATTCGAGACGCTGCGGTCTCGGCCTCGGCAAACTGCTTCTCGTTGAGCGCGAGCACGGCGTGCAGATACGACACCATGAAATTGGTGCTGTCGAGCGCAGCGGCGCGACGGGCCGACGCAAGCGCGAGGTCGTTTTTCTCCTCGCCGATGTGCGACATCGCGAGCCAGAAGTGGAACTGCGGATGCTGCGGCAGGGCCGTCGCCCCCTCGGTCGCCGCCACGCGCAACGGCTCAGGGTCCTTCTCGTAAAACGCCGCTTCGAGCTTTTCGTAATACGGCATGATCTCGCGCACGCGTGCCAGCGCGCGTTCGAACTCAGGTGTCTTCTTCACCAGGTTCGATGTCGGCGTCTTTTTCTGCGCGTCCGCGATGCGTCCCCGAATTCGCTTCACGCGGTTTTTCGGAAACGGATGCGTCTGAAACAGCTGCAAGCCCGAACCGCCGAAATCCCGCTGCATCCCTTCGAAGAACCGCGCGGTCCCGTCGGGGTCGAAACCCGCGGCGAGGGTGTAGTCGACGGCGCGGTCATCCGCTTGGCGCTCCTGGTCGCGCGTGAATTGCACGGTGACCGGCGCCGTCATCGCGTTGCCGATGCCCTCGAACAGCCGCCGGCTGGAATCGCCGGCCACGCTGCCCAAACGGCCAAGCGTCCGCCCCAACACACCCTTGCCCATCCCGCGGCCGGGATGGTCGTGGCTGTTGTGGCCGATCTCGTGCGCCATGAGCCCTGCGAACTCGGCCGCGTCGTTGCACCGCGCGAGCAAGCCGAGATGGCAGTGCACGCGCCCGCCGCCGTAGGTGTACGCGTTGATCTGGGCGGAACCGGACAGATAGAAGCTGTATTCGAAACCGCGCCGGTGCTTTTTGGGAACGGCGCGCGTGACCTGCTCGAACACCTTGCCGCACGCCGCGACGATCTCGGGCTCGTTCAGGAGGCCGCCGTCGTTGGAAATCATCAACTCCGTCAGGAAGTTCTTCCGAACGTACTCGTCTTGCGACTTGAAATCGCTCCCGAGCGGCGAGTAGTAGAGGCTGCCGGTGACCGGATCCGACTTGCAAGTGCCCGTCGCCAGGACAATCGCCGCCGCCAGCAGTGTGAACCGACCTCGCCTGCGTGTCTCGCGTGTCATGCGCTGCACGATAGCGCCGCCCCGCCCCCCACGCCAGAGAGCGCGTGCATAATGCGGACGTGCGGGTCGTTTTTGTGCTCAACGAGTACGCGTTGCACAACCATGTGCTCACCGACTTCGTGCGCGCGCGCCCGAACGATCACGTTGCCGTCGTCAAGGTGCCGCTCGTTCTCAAGGGCCGCGACCGGCTCGACACCGCACAGCGCGTCCTGCCCAAACTCTCGCGACGGTTCGCGTTTTCCAAGGCGCTCGAGTTCGCGGTCCTCCTCGCCTTAGTGTTCGTGCCGAAGCTGCTCTCGCGCGGCGCGGTATTCCTGCGCCTTCGCAAGATCGCGCGCCGCCACGGCCTGCCGTTTCACAAGACCGACAACATCATGGCGCCCGAATCGCTCGAATTCCTCCGCGCCCAAGACCCTGACATCGTCATCACGCTGTTTCACCAGATCATCAAGCAGCCGCTCCTCGACATTCCGCGCGCCGGCGTGATCAACATCCATCCCGGCCTGATTCCCGACTTCCGCGGCATGCAACCCTACTTCTGGGAGTTGAGCGAAGGCCACGGTCGCGCGGGTCCGACGCTGCACCTCATCGAGGACGAAGGCATCGACACCGGGGGACTGCTCACGCGCGCGAGTTATTCCGTCGAACCCGGCATGTCGGTGCAACTCAACTACTACCTGACGATGCTGGTCGCGGCGCGCGTGCTCCCCGAGTGCGCCGAGCGGGTCGCCAACGGTGAGTGGACGGGCGCGGCCCAGGACACCGGCGCGGGCGCGTACTACCGCTGGCCGGACAGCAAGGCGTTCGACAATCTCATGGCGCGCGGCCACCGGCTCTTTTCGTGGCGCGGGCTCTGGTCCATCCTCAGCGGCAACCGCGACCGGATCGCCGACGACGCGGTGACGGACCTCAGCGCAGACCGTGTTTCGCCTTGAACGAGGCCCAGTCCTTCTTGAGTTCCAGGAATGCGTCGAAGTCGGCGGTCTGCAGAAACGGGTTGCAGCGCCGCTCGAGTCCGATCGTCGAACTCGGGCGCGAACCATAGTCGTGCCCCGGCCAGACCGTCGTTTCGTCCGGCAGACGCTCGAGCACGCGCTGCAGGCTCTCGTACTCGGCGCGCGAGTCATCGACGGTGCCGGTGCCTCCGATCTTGCCGACAAACAGCAGGTCGCCGGTGATCGCGAGCGCCGCCTCTTCGAGATACAGCAGCAGATGATCCGGTGAGTGACCGGGCACGTGCATGATGTCGAGGCGAAACGAGCCGACTTCGAAGGAATCGCCGTCCGACAAGACGAGATCGGGTGTCTCGGGCGCGTCCGCATGCGCGGCGACACGCGCACCGGTGAGATTCACGATCTTCTTGTTTCCGTTGGTGTGATCGGTGTGGCCGTGGGTGTTGATCACCGTCTTGATCTCGAGACCCTGAGCACGCGCGCGCTTGTAGACGTCCTTGGGCGAGAACGCCGGATCGATCGCCGCCGCGACGCCCGCTTCGCGATCCCCAAGCAGGTAGCCGAAATTGCGATCTCCGCCCAGGCGGATCTGCTCGAAAACGAGTTTCACTGGGATGTTTGCCCTGGGTTGTCTTTCCCGAAGCGATCGATGATAAGCGTCAGAAACAAACCGGCCGCGACGAGTCCGAGCGCCATCGCGATCTGAGTGACCGTCGGATCAAAATACCGCAACGGCCATTTCTCGGGCGAATCGAAATGCAGGTGGTCCGCCGCCGGTTGCACGCCCTCCTGAAACGGCCAGATCCCCGGCACCGCGCCCGCGAGAAAACCCAGCAAGACGCCGAGCGTGAACTTCTGATGCTCGCGCAGCGCCCACTTGACGAGGTTGCTGACGCCCGCGACGCCGGCGAGAACACCGACGCCGAGCGGCACGACGATCTTCAGCGTTGCGGCTTCGAAAACCGCGCCGCCCTTCATGCGGTCGATCGTCCCGAGCACGACCTCGTACTGACCGAGCACGATGAGCAGATACGCGCCGCTGACGCCGGGCAGGATCATCGCGCTCGCCCCGGCGAGGCCGGCAAAGAACAGCAGCAACATGTTGGCATCGCCACTCCCGACCGCGCGTTCGCCGAACGCCATCCAGACCATGGGCACGAACCCAGCGACGGCGCCAAGCGCGACGGCGGTCGAAAGCCGCCGGGCCATGCGCCAGACCACGGGGAGCCCG
>JAZFYD010000080.1:0-5458 GCA_036443405.1 Planctomycetota bacterium | reverse complement strand
AGGCCGTTCTCGTTGATGCCAATGACGTCCGGATAGCCGATTCCGATCACGGCGGCGTGTTCCTCGGCCGAGCCCATTTTCAACGAAACGAGATCCGTGGGGCGGTCCTCGCGGAGTTTCAGGACCGCCCAGTCGCGGCCCGTCTTGTCGAACTGGTCGTAGTCGTCCGCGACCACGGTGGCCTTGAGCGTGCGTCCGTCCGTCAGGATTACGCGCACAGCGATCTTCCCCTCCTGAAATGCGTGTCCGGCGGTCAGGACGTAGCGTCCGTCCGCGACGATGACACCGCTGCCGTGTGCCCTGGCCGTCGCGCCGTCTTTTGTTGCGACATCGGTCTCCACGCGCACACAGGCGAGCGCGCAAGCTTGCGCCACGTCCAGGAGCGTCGCCCCATTGGGAGCAGGCTGCTTGGACAGGTAGTCACGGGCCGCGCGCCGACCGCTCTCGAAGTAATCGAGCAGCGTGAGGAGTTGGCCGTCCCGATTACCCGTCTCGCCCAGACCGGTGGTCGAGTCATAGGACGCGGCACGGCCAACGGGCTCCTCGCGGTAAAAGCGCGCCGTCATCACGCCGACCGTTGTGGAGATCAAGACAATCAAAAGGAACCTGCGGCGTGTCACGGCGGGGAGGATACACCCTCTCAGCACATGCACGCGACGAGGATCGGTGAGCGAGTCGAATCCCTACGGGGCGAAGACTGCCGATTGGCGGTAGGCTTGGCGCGATGGAACAACAACAAACAAGCCCGCGGCGCCGGAGGCGCTGGTTGCGCTGGACGCTCATCGGGGGCGCCTTGTGCGCGGTGCTGCTCGTCGCGTTCGGAATGTTCCTGCCGGCGTGGCTCTCATCGGACTCGGGCCGGACGTGGTTGCTCGGTCGCATCAACGACTCCATCCCCGGGCGCCTCGCAGCCTCGGGGCTGAAGCTCAACTGGACCGAAGGCCAGACCCTGGAGTCGCTTCGCCTCGAGGACGCCGCCGGCGGCACGATCGCGCACCTGCGCCTGCTCACCGCCGACGTCACGCTCGCGCAGATCCTCCGGGGCGAATTCGGGACCGGCCGCATCCTGATCGAGGGACTGGTACTCGACCTCACTCTTGACGACGAGGGCCGGCTCAATCTCGTCGGCGCGATCGCGGCGGCCACGGAAGACGACGAGGAATCCGAGCCCATCGACCTGCCGAAGCTGTTGCGCGACCTCGTCGTCGAGTTGCCCGCCTCGCTCAAAGCGGACATCGAGTTACGCGATGCGCGCGTTTCGTTGAGCGGGCCCGCGATGGAGAAACCACTGCAATTCACCGATGTCGCCGGCACACTGCGGTTGGAGAAGATCGGGGCGCCGATCGACTTCGAACTGACCGGGACCCTGGACCAACAAACCGCAAGTCTCAAAGCGCGCCTCGACGGCTTCGACCCCCAGGGCCGCCTGCGCGCGTCCGGCGCCAAGCTGGATCTTTCGATCGATGTCGACCTCGCGGAGGGGACCGGCGCCATCGAGGCGTCCGTGGGCAAACTGCGCCAGTGGCTCGGGTCGAAGGTCCATCTGGGCGTCGCCGTGCAGACATCAAAAAGCGGAGCGACGTTTCTGATCGATGCGAAATCGCCGCGGTTCACGCTGAAAGCCCCCGGAGGATTCGAGGTCTCGAAAGGGGAGCCGACGCGATTGCGCGTCGAAAAGGCGCGGTTGCAATATGACCTCACGCCGGCGCAACTGCGCGCCGTCGCCGCCGGGGAGACGGACGTCGCGCTCGCGGGAGACGTCCGCCTGTCCGTGGATGTCGCAACCCTCGACATGCCGCTTGGCGGTTCGGTGAACGAACTCGATGCGCGAGCGGCGATCGCTGACGGCCGCGTGGACGTCATGATTGCCGGTGTCGCAGAGTCGCTGGGTTGGAAGGGCTGGTCGGCGTCGGTCCGCAAAGACGCAGCGGCCGAGAGAGCGACGCTCGCAGTACACGGCCGCATCGCAGAGGGCGTTGTCGCCATCGAGGGCCTTGCGCGCTCGGCGTCCGACGCCCAATTGCAGGCGAGCATCAAGAACCTGCCGTTGGCCCGCATGGACCGTGTTGTCGAGAGCTTCACCGGGCGTCGTGGACTGCTGGTCGATGCGCTTGGCCCGCAACTCAACCTCGAGGGGAACATCAGGAGCGAGGGGAGAAACCGGCGGCACATCGATCTGAGCATCGATGCGAAGCGGTTGAAACTCGCCGCGCCGCTGGTTGTTGATCTTGAACACAAAACGTTTCACGCCGAAAACGTTGTCCTCGACTACACGATGGCGCCGGGGTTGGTGCCCGCCCTCGGTCTGGATCAGGATCTTCCGCTTCGACTCGACATTGCATCGTTCACCGGGAAGCTCACAGGGTTCGATCCGGGCGCGATGTCCGTGCAAGCGAAGCTAACCGTCGGAGCCGCGCGCATGCGTGGCGCGGAGGCGATCGAACTCAAGGGCGCGAACGTCGAGATCGACTCCGAGTCGCTCGCGCGCGGGTTGAGCGTGAGCGCCGAATGCCGCATCGACGAGGGGCGCGTCGGCCTCGGCGGAAATCTGGCGGATCTTTGGGATGAGTCGGGAAGGCTGCAACTCGCAAACGCGCGTGGGCGGGTGCGGTTGGACATCGAACGCCTGGCCGTCGGCCGTTTCGACCCGGCGCTGGGCCAGGTGCTGAACGGCCACCTGACGCTTGACGGCAAGGGCGACGACGCGAAGCTCGATGTCGGGTTGCGTTCGGAGGTGCTGAACCTCGTGCTGGCGATGCTCGTTTCCAACAATCGCGTGCGTCTTCGCGAACCGGGGCGCGTGAGTTACTCCCTCACGCCGAAGATCGCATCGCGATTCCTGGCCGGACCGGACGACGCGAGTGGCCCGTCCCCGCGTCTTCGCGAACCTGTCGAGGTGGTGCTTGATCTCCAAGCGTTCGAAGGGCCCGCAGACGGGACGTTCTCCCTCGAGGACGCATCGGCGCGCGCTGTGATCTCTCTCGGCCCGGTGCACGTCGATGACGTGCCCAAAGCCGGCACCGTGAGTCTCAAGGACACAAGCCTCAAACTCGACGGCAAGTCGCTCGCGGTGGCGAAGTTCACGGCCGAAACATCCTTGACGTCTTCGCGGGTGTCCTTGGGCGCGCCGGTCAGCGTCAAGGCCGCCGGCGATCGGAATTCGGTGAAGCTCGGAATGAAGGCGGCCGATCGTCTCGCGCTCGCTCTCGCGGTGGATCTGGACGACGAGTCCTACAAGCTGCGCGAGCCGGCGCGGCTGGATCTCGACGTGCGGCCGGACTTGCTCCGACAGCTCGGGGTGCCCCACGAGTGGCTTCGCGGTCCGCTCAAGGTCAGCGCCGTCATCGACTCGTTGCGCATGCCGCGCGCCGGGGACTGGAGGGATGGCGAGGCATCCGTTCAGCTGACCGTGCCGGAAGCGCGGGTGCACATCGAGGATCGCGACGTCACATTGCGCGACTTGAGCTTGAAGGGCGGCCTGGCGAAAAAGGTCACGGCGATACTGAGCGGGAAGCTCGGCGATGGCGACCTGAATGTCGAGGCCACAGCGTCGGCTCCCAGCGCCGACGCCGCGATCGTGTTGTCCGCGCGCGCGGTTTCATTCCCGACCGGCCTGCTCGGCGACATCGGGCCGGCGTGTGTCGGTTCGACCGCGGACCTCACCGCGAAGGCGAACATGCCCGAGGGCTGGCGCGCGGGTCGCGGCGACGCGTCGCTGGTTGTGGAATCCGAGTTGCTCGAACTCACCGCGCAGATCGTGGGAGACGGTCAGTGGCGCCTGGCGAAACCGGCGACGCTGAAGTGGACGTTGACGCCCGACGCGCTGCGCAAGCTGTCGCCGAATTCGAAGACGCGACTTGCAGCGCCCGCGGTGCTGCAAGTGGCCGTGAACCACTTCTCCCTCGCGGCCGAGGCCGAGTCGCCTACCGACGCCGTGCTGCGGGCGCGGGCGCAGATTCCCGAGCTCCGCCTTCGCGGCGACAAGGACCAGGAGTTCGTCGTCCGCGCGCTTGAGCTCGACGTCTCCTCGGATGGAGTGCGCAAGCCGGTGACGATCGGCCTGGACGGAAGTCTGGAAGGCGGGGCGAAACCCGGGCGCGTGCACGGCAAGCTCGTCGTGACGTATCTCGGCGAAAAAGGCGAGCCGGTCGTGTTCGAGGAGCAACAACTCGAGGTGCAGGCGGACCTTTTCGTCGAAGAGCTTCCGGTGCAGAAGTTCGACGCGGTGATGAACCTCGACGGCTACATGTGGGCCGTGTTGGGCGACTCGGCCAGCGGCAAGTTCAAAGCACACATCACGCGGGGCCGGGGCCCGGTCGGCTTCGAACTCTCGTCGGGGAACCTCGACGGAACCATCGCCGCGAAATTGAGGCCGCGTTTCGTGGTGCTGGACAAGCCGATCCGAGCAAAGCTCCGGCATTCCAAGGCGCTCGGTGACAAGGTTCTCCCGAAACTTGGGCCGCTGTTTCAGGGGATCGTCGCGACGGAAGCGCCTATCCGGTTTCTGATCAAGAAGAAGGGCTTCCGGATTCCCCGCGAGTTCGAACTCGCGAAGGTGAGGGTGCCGTACGCGATGCTCGATCTGGGCAAGGTGACGATGGAGAACCAGCAGCTGGTACGTGTCATCCAGCAACTCGCGGGTTCGAAGTTGCCGGACAAGACGGTGGGTTGGTTTACGCCTGTTGAGGTTTCGCTCAAGAAGGGGAAGGTCGAGTACCTCCGGCGGCTCGATGTGCAGTTGGAGCACCGCTACCACTTCTCGACCTGGGGCAGCGCGGATCTCGTGAAGGAGCGGGTCGACATGACGCTCGGTGTCATGCCCGACACGCTGCGGGAGATACTGAAGATCAAGGGCGTGGACAGCGCCGACACGCTGCGCATCGATGTGCGCGGCCCGCTGGCCAATCCGAAAATCGATACTGGGCGCGCCGTCGCCAGTCTCGCCGCGATCCGCGCGAAGGACGAAGCGCTGCGCAACCTCCCCGCCTTCGCACGCAAACTCGCCGGGAACGCACTGGGCAAGCTGCTGCGCAACACGTTTGAAGGCCCGCCGCCGCTGGACGCGACCGCCGACCCGTTGCCGTGGAAGAAAGAGAAGCGGAAGCGGTAGCCGGCTGGCGATGTGTCGCCGTGCGGCGTCAAAGCCGGCGAGTCGCGCAAAATGGAGCCTGCACCGCCATCGTCAACATGGCGGTGGCGTACACCTGGCGCACCACAACCTCCCCACACACCGACGGCCGGCCAGGAGCCGTCGTCCTTGTGACTGTCAGACCAACAGATACGTCGCGCTCATCGCCCCGTAGACAAGGAGCAAGACGCAATGCGCAAGCGTCTCGCGACCTCGGCCACGCCAGTGGGAGGGGCTGTAGTAGAAAATCTGCACGCCGACTCGCGCGGCCCAAAACAGACCGATCCAGGTTGCGAGCGGGCCAAGTTCCGTTGCGAGGTTCGCGCCGTA
>JAZFYD010000079.1:0-28734 GCA_036443405.1 Planctomycetota bacterium | reverse complement strand
TCCTCGGTGAGGCGCGTTTTCACAAACGTGTCGTTTCTCCACCAGTAGCGCTTGTCGTCCGCGCGCTTCACGGCGTAGAGATCGGGTTGCCCGCCCTCGTCGCTGACGAACACGAGAGTCTCGAAGTCCGGCGAGAACACCGGATCCCGCTCCTCCTCGGGTGTGTTCGTCACGCGCACGGGCTCCTTGAGTTCGGCATCCATCACCCAGATGTCGCCGCCCGCGGCGAACGCGATCTCGCGACCGTCCTTGGTAAACGCCACCTGCGACGCTTTGCTCAGGTTCTCGCGCAACACCGTTTGAAACGGGGCGCCGCCGTGGCGCAACTCGATGCGCTGAGGTTCTTCGCCCGATCGCGGATCGAACCGGTAGAGATGAAACAGCCTGCGGAACACGATCGAGCCCGAGTCGACGGCAATGCGCGGATACGCCGGGCCGTCGTCCTTGAACCGCGTGAGCTGTTTGCGGTCCCCGCCCGCGAGGTTCATGCTCCAGAGATTCGCGGTGCCGTCCTCTTCGCTGACGAAGTAGAGGGTCTGGCCGTCCGGCGCCCACATGGGCCAGCGCTCCTCGTGCGGCCCTTTGGACAAGCGCGTGAACGCCTTGGTTTCGAGATCGTGGATCCAGATCTGCGAGGCGCGCGCACCTCGATACCCCTTGCGCCATGTCGCAACGCCCTCGCGGATAATCGCGACCTTTTTCCCGTCCGGCGATAGGCGCGCGTAGCGGAGCTGAGCGTCGAACAGAAGTTCCGACGCCTTCGCTGTTCCCGCGGGGCGCCGGTACGGCCTGTGCGCGCGAAACCAGTAGTGGTCCCGCGGCGACAGGATCAAGAGGTCGTCGCTTCCGGGGAACCAGTCCTGGACCCACGCGCCCTCGCTGTGAACCGTGCGCTGTTTCAACGAGCCGCCGTCGAGCGCGATCTCGAACGCCTGCCGCGTTCCGGTGCGATGGCTGACGAACGCGATGCGCTTACCGTCGCGGGAAAAGTGCGCGGTCTCTTCGACGGCGGGGTGCGTCGTCAGCCGCTTGGCCACGCCGCCGCCCGCCGATGCCATCCAGATGTCCCCGCGCCAGTGAAACGCGATGGTCGCACCGTCGGGCGAAATCGTGGGCCGGTCGGCCAACAGGATCGAGTCGTCGGCGCCGGCCAGCGTGGAAAGCACCAGGAGCGCGCCGAGCAGGCGTGCAAAAGACGAGGGGACAACCATGGCGGCGGATTATATGCCGCCGCGCTCTACCCGGGCCCGAGCAAGTGTTCGACGATGTACGCGGCGAGCATGTCGTGGCAGCGCGCGTTGGGATGACCGTCGCCGGGAATCAGGAACTCCTCGACCGGAACATCCTGCGGGAGCACATCCGTCATGGGGTGAACCGCGGTCCTCTCGGCCAGGGACCGCATCGCCTCGTGGTGGTTCCAGCGCTTGTCAGACCAGTAGACCTGTTGGAACCCGGTCTGGTCGTACAACCCCGCGAGGCGCGCGGCGGACTCCTTTGCGATGGCCAGATAGAGCGCGCACTCCGATTCGCCGGCGCCGCCGAGGCGCAACCAGTAGCGCCGGTAGAGCGTCGAGCGGTGAAAGTACCGCCGCCAGAACCGGTCGCGGAACTGACCCGTGAACGTTGGGCGACCGTCCTCCAAAACGTACCGTGGACCGAAGTAGTCCCACGAGGCGTACCCGGCAGATCGCCGGATGTGATCAGGCATCGCCCAATAGACGGCGTGGACGCGGCCCGCCGGCTTCACGATGTCCTTGACAACGCCGTGTTCCAGCGCCGACAGCATTTGATGCGACCCGTGTCCGGGAAACGCGAAGTTGTAGACACGCACGCGTCCGCCGGAGCGTTGCCCAACCCGGTACGCCGTCGTCTCCTCGTCCTTGATTCCCTCGCCGAACATGAAGGACCCGCCGAAGCACAGCAGCGTGACTTCGGCGTTCGGTGCGGGAAACGACGGACGTTGGCCGTTCTTGTCGAACTTGTATTCGACATGGAACACCTCACGGCCGTCGCGTTTGCGCCGCTCCCAGGCGGTCGTGTTCCTGGGTCCCGCCGTTCCGATCCAGGGATGTTCCCGAAAAAACCCGGCCGAGTACTTGCGACTCCGCCCGGAAGCCGTCCGCAGCGTCGACACTCCCCACTCGAGAGCCGTCAGCGCGAACAGAACTGCCGTGAGCGTCAGCGCGAACGTTCGCCCAAAGCGTGAGCGCGCAGCGACCGTCAAGCCGATCAGACCAGCGGTGCCACACGCGCCCGCGATCCAGGGTGTCTCGGTGGTGCGCAGCACATAGGTGCCCGCGTACGAAAGCGCGATTCCGACGCCGAGCGCGATGCGGCTTCGGCGATCGAACCGGGCCCGTTCCAACAGGCGCCGCGGCGGTGATTCACTTTTCCGCGGTTTCACGGTGCGCGACCCCAAGCCCTTCCGCGATGCCCAAGGACCCGGCAAGGGCCCCTGGGCTGTTTCAGGTCCGCCTGCCTATTGGGGCTCGCCTTCGGGCTTTTTGGTTTCGCCCGCGGCCGGCTCCGGCTTCTTCTCTTGTTTCGACTCGGGCACGCTCACGACCTGGAAGTAGCGCTCCTCGGTCATGTGCTTTTTCAACGCGGCGAGGATCTGCTCCTTCGTGACGGCGTTGTAGTTCTTGAGGATGTCCTTGTAGCTCTGTAGTGAGCGACCGCGGCTGGAGAGACGCGAAAGCACGCCCGCCCAAAAACCCGGCTGCTTGAGCTGCGAGGTGACGGTGTGGTCGAACGCCTTCTTGACATCTTCGAGCTCCGCGTCCTCGAACCCGTTGTCGCGCAGATCCAACATGACCTGCTTCGCGACCGCCGCCGCCTCGACCGCGTTCTCCGGCTTGGTCGGAAACGCAACGAGCAGCGCCCCGATGCCGTCGTATGCCTGTTTCGACGCGAGCTGGCAGGACGGGGAGTACGCGAGCTGTTTTTCCTCGCGCACGGTCTTGGTCACGCGCGTTTGTGCGACCCGCGATGCGAGATACATCGCGCGGACCTCGTCACGCTGCATGTAGTCGGGGCCGCGCCAGCCGAGCAGCACGAGCGCCATCGGCGTCACCGTGGGAACCTCGACGAGGCGAAGCGAAGGGCCAATGGGTCCCTGGATGCGGCGCAGATCATCAATCTTCTGGCTGCTCACGGGCCGGCTCGGCAGCGAACCGAAGTACTTCGTGGCCAATTCGAGCCCGCGTTCCAGGCTCAGGTCGCCCACGATGGCGATCTCGATGGGATTGTTCGCGAGGATGCGATCCATCCACGCCTGGCCCTTCTCGGCCGTCAGGCCCATCAGATGCTCGCGGCTCGGGATGATCGAGTGACGGATGTCCCCGCCGGTCAGGAACTCGCGCATCGCGTTGATCCCCTGCGCGCGCACGCTGATGCGCGCC
Source organism: Planctomycetota bacterium (assembly GCA_036443405.1). Lineage (GTDB taxonomy): Bacteria > Planctomycetota > PLA2 > PLA2 > PLA2 > JAZFYD01. Next base: position 25,333 of record JAZFYD010000079.1, on the reverse strand, counting down.
CCCTCGAGCTGCTGATCGATCGTCGATTTGATGCGATCCACCGCGGCCTGCTCGATCTTCGGTTCGGTCAGGAGCAGATACGCGAGGCGCAGGCCCTCCTCGAGTTCCGCCGGCTCGCCGCTCACGGACAGCGCGAGCGAGTCATCCGACGGTCCCCCGCCGACGCTGACCTTTTTCCCGATCATCAGATTGCTGATGTCGGTCGAGCTCAGCTTCTTCGTCGCGCGGGCCATGCCCCAGGCGAGCGCGACACCTCGGCTGAGTTCCTGCGTCTCTTTGGTCTCTTCGATGGATCCGCCGAGCACGCGGATGCTCACGATCACCTGATTCTTGCGCTCGTCCATGGTGCGCAGGTGAACGCGAACACCGTTCTCGAACAGCACCGACGTGATGCCGGTCTCCTCGTCTTTCTTCTGCTCCTTGATCTTGCCGGGGGTCGGGTCCTTCTCCATGAGCTTGGACGCGGACTTCTCCTCGGCTTTCTTTTTGACCTCCGCCTTCAGCGCCTTGGTCACGACGGCCTCGACATCCGCGCCGGTGGGCAGCGTGCCCTTTTCCGGGAGGGACGCGATGATGATCGACTTGCTGAAGTCGTAGTTCGCACGGAACGTTTCCTCGACCTCGTCGCGGGTGATGGTCGGCAGCAGAGCCTTGGTCAGCTCCAACCGCTGCGCCGCCGAGGACGGCATGCGGCCGCGGGCCGCCGCGCCGTTCAGACCCATCGCGATGCGCTGGCTGGGGCGCGTTGCGGCGGTGCTCGCAGCGCGTTCGGCGCCGGACAGCATCGCTTTTTTCACGCGCTCGAACTCCGCGTCGAGAAAACCGTGCATCTTCGCGCCGCGAACCTCGATCAGGACGTCGGTCAGCGCGTCCTGCCATTTGTCCGGAACGCTGTTGACGGTGACGTCGCCGGTCCGGATCCAGTTGTTGAAGTTCTCAACGGACAACCTCGCGCCCTGATAGGGAACGCCCCCCTTGCGGAGCCGCTCCGCAAGGCGTCGGTTCACGATTCGCGTACCGATGCGCTCGACCATGCCGGCGCGCAGGTCGCCGACGGTTTTCGTGATGCGCATCGGGAGCGTGCAGGAGATCGACACCTCGGCGCCCGTCAGTTCGGTGTCGGAGACAACGGCGCAGCGGAGCTTGTCCGACAGCACGATGCCGTGCGGGAGGTTCTCGGGCACTTTCTCCGAGGCGGCCCAATCGGAAAACAGCTTCTTGATCTGCGTCTCGATCACCTGCGGATCGATGTCGCCGACGACGATCAAAACGCTCTTCTCGGGGCGGTACCACTTTCGGTAGTACTCGACGAACGCTTCGCGCGGCGCCTTGGAGATCACCTCCTCGATGCCGATCGGCGAGCGCTCCGCGATGCGGGAACCGGGCGCGATGATCGGCAGGGTCTTCTTCCACATGCGCATGCCGACACCGGAACGCGAACGCTTCTCCTCGAGGATGACGCCGCGCTCGGCGTCGATCTCCTCGATGGCGAGCGTGAGGCGGTGGCCGACATCGGCGAACCACAGGAACGCCTTGTCCATCGTCTCGGGCTCCGCGTTCGGAAGGCGCAGCATGTACGCGGTCTGGTTCATGCCCGTGAACGCGTTTTGGTGCTGGCCGAACGCGAGGCCGAGCGAGCGGAAGAACGAAGTCATCGTGTCCGCGGGATAGTTCTTCGTCCCGTTGAACGCCATGTGCTCGAGGAAGTGCGCGAGGCCGCGCTGATGGTCCTCCTCGTTGAGCGAGCCGCTGTCGATGTGCAGCATGACCTCGACCTTGCCGGGAGGCGTCTGGTTCGCTTGGATCCAGTAGCGCATGCCGTTCTCGAGCAGGCCTTGCTTGATATCCGGATCGACGGGCAGTTTCTGTGTGAGATCGGGCCCTCCGGCGAGGGCGACTCCGCCCAAGGCGAGGGCGACAAAGAGGGTGAGCATGCGGCGCATGGTGGGTACTCCGTACGGGACAAGCCCAACAAGATAGCGTGAGATTGCGCTGCGGGCACGTTCCGTGCCCGCAGCGCAATCCCCCGGCCATGGCCTCGGCCTGATGCGTTGAACCTCACCCTCTCGGTCCCCGGGCCACGACCTCTTTCTGACGAGAGCCGCAGCGAGGCCGGGGGGGACCGAGAGGAGGGGCACGACGCATGAGGCCAGGGCCGAGGCCGAGGTCTTGGCTCACCCCCCCCCGAAACGGCCTGGAGGATTGATGCGGTCACCGTCCGCCCCCAGGCGGTACGTTTGCGTCCCCGCGAATCAGCACAGCCGCCGGGAGCGATCGCGCGCGAAAGCGGAGTTCGTTGGAAGCCTCTGATATCCTCCCGCGCTTCCTTTAGGAGTACCCCGACCCATGATCAACAAGAAGCCCGTCAAAGGTGGCAAGTTCGTCTCCGTGACCTTCCGTTCCGAGGTGCCCGATGAGACGAAGGGCGTGCAGGTTCTCGGCCAGTTCAACGAATGGGACCAGGACCGGCACCCGATGAAGCGGCGCAAGGACGGTACCTGGTCGGCGACGATCCGGATGCCGAAGAAGAAGACCTTCCAGTTCCGCTACCTCATCGACGGCGCGCAGTGGATGACCGACTCCGAGAGCGACGGCTTGGCAACCAACGAATTCGGCGGCCAGAACTCGGTTCTGGAGACTTAGATCCCGGCACCCGTACTGCGTGCGCCACCACCCGCGCCGAGGCCTTTACTCGCATCGCCCCATGACGGCCGGATGCGCCACAGGGGCGCACTTTGCAATCTCGTGTCTCACGCCTGATCGCAAGCGCCGCAACGCAGGAGTGGCTCGGCCATCTCCATCACGCAGCCACACGGATTACGGCCCGGCGGAGTTTGTCGCGCAAGTGGCGGGAGCGATCCCTGAGCATTTTGCAGGCACTCCGCGCGACCGAGTGCGCCACCCTGTGGCGCATCGGGTCGCCGCAACTTCCTGCCGCATCGCACTTATCGCGACGGAGTGGCGCACGTAGTACGGCCCTGATCATCCCCCCGAAACGGCCTGCAGGATTGTGATGCGGTCGCCGTCCGATACGGGGCGATCGAAGCTCTCGGCCCAACGGGTGTTCTCGTCGTTTAAGAAACACAGGACGTGTTCGCGCAGCACACCCGCTTCATCGACGAGATGGACCTCGAGCGCGGGGCACTGCGAAAACGCATCGGCGAACACGGCCTGCAGCGTCTCGCCATTGGCTTCCAGGACCCGGGCGCCGCCGACGACCTGCGAGAGGACCGTCGGTAATTCGATCCGCACCTTCGCCATCGCGTCTAGTCCTCCGTGTAGGCGTGCACGGACATGACGCGCGGCAGCGTCGCGGGCAATGCCTGCCAGGTGTCGCCGAGATCCGCGCTGGCGTACACCCGCCCGTCGGTCGACCCGATGTAGACGCCGCACGGGTCCAGAGCGTCGATCGCCATCGCGCTGCGCAGAACACCCGAGTAGTTCGGTGTCGACGGCAACCCCTCGCCCAGCGCCTCCCACGACTCGCCGCCATCGGCGCTGCGATACACGCGGAACTTGCCGTCGACGGGCATGCGGTACTCGTCGCTCTCCATCGGGAACGAAAACAGCGTCTTCGTCTTCGGATCCATCGCGATCGGGAAACCGAACCAGGACGCGAGGCCGCTCTCGATCTTCTCCCACGAGTCGCCGGCGTTCTTCGTGCGGAACATGCCTGTGTGGTCCTGGCGGTAGATCGTGTTGGGATCCGCCGGATCCTGCACCATCGAGTGAACGCAGTAGCCGATGTCCTTTAAGTCCTTGTCCTCGATCACGCAGCGGATGCCCTCGTTCTTGGACTGCCACGATGCGCCGCCGTCGTCCGAACGCCACGCCCCCACCGCCGAGATCCCGCACCAGATGCGATTCGGGTTGTCCGCGTCGGCAAGGATCGTGTGCGCGCACAAGCCGCCGTTGCCGGGAAACCACTTCGGGCGCGTTTCGTGATCGTTGAGCGCCGAGACCGGCTGCCAACTCTCGCCGTGATCCGTGCTCTGAAACAGGCCCGCCGTATCGACGCCGGCCAGACAACGGTCCTTGTCCGCGTGGATCGTCCATATCTGGTTGAGCTTGTGAATGCCGCCTTCCGGGTAGCTGGGCGACTTCTCCTTGTCGATCTGCCGCCACTCGACGCCGTCGTCGCTCACGTGGATCGCGGCGCCGTACACGAGACTCGAGGTGCCCAGGAACCAGCGCCCCGCCGGCGAGCGCGCGGACGTCGTGACCTTCCATCCTTTGAAGAGCGGCTCCTCCATGCGCCAGGTGCGGCGATCCTCGGACGTAAAACGGAATCCGCCCTTGTCGGTTCCGACGATCAGCGTGACCTTCATGTTTGATCTCCTTAGCCCGGGTTATTCATGAGGCGGGCGCGTTGCCCAGCACGGTTTGACGAAAGAGCTCGTATTGTTCGCAGGATCAGCGTTTGAGCTTCAATCCAACGTCTTCTGGGCGAGTCCAGCTTGTCGAGATCGCGACGCGAGGCCGAAGTAGTGTTGGAGGACACGTCGAGCGCCGAGCGGCAAAGAACTCGGCAAGCTGGGCCGTCCAGAACGCTCGTCTTGTGAATAATTCGGGCTAGGCGCATGTTGGATGTCTGCCTGGGGATTCGGCCGCGGTCCCACAGCGTCTCAAAGTTTGTTGCCCCGCCGGCGTTCATTTCGGCGTTCACTTCGAAGGCCGGAGGTAGCGCGAAAGATACGCAATCTCCTCCTCGGCCTCCTCGGGTGTGCGGCACGTGAGCGCGATCTCCTTGCGGATCAGCGACGAGAGCTTGCCGCGCGCGATCCACAGCTTGTTTCTGTGCACGGTCTCTCCGGACAGGTGGCTCTGCAGGACTTCGTAGTACGGCGACCGCTGCTCCTTCAGGCTCTGCATTGCCCGCTCGGTCAGGTGAACCGCCCACGCGCGGTCGAAGTCGGCGTCGCGGTCGGCCGGTTCGAGATCCGGCAGCGGCAGCATCGGCCGGCGGCGGCGAAACCAGTCCTGGATGACCCGCCGGACGACGGTCAGAAGAAGGCTGCGGAACCGGCCGCGGTCCCGGTCGGCCTTCTGGAGGACCTTGCCGCGAAACAGACGGACAAACACCTCCTGGCAGAGGTCCTCGGCGTCGTCGGCGCCCGCACGCCCTCGGATGTAGTCCAGCACCGGCCGCCGGTATCCGCGTGCGAACACCTCCCACGCGGCCGCGTCCTCGCCGCCGGCGTCGCGGATCAGCGTCCAGACCGTGGTGGGAAACACGCGCGGAGTGTACCCGTCGCCTGGACGGCTCCCACCGTTAGAATTCGCTGTTCATGACCGAGGAACGACGGCTCGCGGAAGCCGCGATCGAGAGCGATTTGCTGGGCGATTTGGTCGGCCCCGCCGGACTGACGGAGCCCACGCCGGTTCCGCCCGACAAGTACGAACTGAAGCGCCGTCTCGGCTCGGGCGGCGCAGGCGTCGTCTACCTGGCGGAGGACAAGTCCCTCGGGCGCCCCGTCGCGATCAAGTTCCTTCACGACGCGAGCGGCTCCGTCGTGGAGCGCTTCCGCCGCGAGGCGCGCTTCACCGCGCGTTTGAACGATCCCTCGATCGTCCAGATCTACGAGACCGGCGAGCACCACGGCAGCCCGTTCATCGTCATGCAGTACGTCGAGGGAGTCAACCTGGCCGACGCGGAACTCGACCCGCTCCAGGCCACGCGCGTCGTACTCCAGGTCGCCACTGCGCTCGACCACGCGCACAAAACCGGCATCGTGCACCGGGACATCAAACCCGAGAACATCCTGATCGATCAAAGCGGGCACGCGTACGTCACGGACTTCGGCATCGCGCGCGACATGAAACGCGAGATGGGCAACACGATCAGCCTCCAGGGGCAGATCATGGGCACGCCCGCGCTGATGCCGCCGGAACAGGCGCGCGGCGACCAGCACGCGGTGGACGAACGAAGCGACATCTACGCGCTCGGCGCGACGCTCTACACCAAGCTCACCGGGCGCCAACCGTATGAAGCGGACAATATCGTCGATCTCCTTCACAAGGTGATCCACGAGGACCCGCCCTTTCCGCGCGCGTTTCGCGCCGACATCCCGCGTGATCTCGAATCGGTCGTTTTGCGCTGCATGAAGAAACGTCGTGCGGATCGCTATCAGTCCACGCGCGAGCTCATCGAGGAGTTGGAAAAAGTGCTCGAGGGCGGCGCGACGGCGGCCCGCACCTCCGCGTGGTTCCGGACACTGGTCACCGGCGGCGGCGCCGAGCCTCCCGAACCGGAGCGCGATTCCGTGACCGACGACTCGGACCTGACGGCGGCGCTCGAAACCGCGCGCGAGATCAGCGCCTGGGACGCCGAGCTCTACCGCGTGAGCCGCGACCTCCCGCGGCTGTTTCCCAAACTCGATCGCATCGTCACGCGCCTCGACACGATCCTCGAACAACGGCCCGGTAACGCGTGGGCGCGTTTCTATCGCGGCTCCGTGTTGTTCCGCCGCGGCGAGTTGGCGGATGCCGTCGACGAAATGGAACGCGCGATCGACCGCACGCCCGATCGAGCCAACGCATTTTTTGAACTCGGACGGGTGCATCTCGCGCTCTACCTCCGCGACCATGCCACGGCGCGCAAACACATCAGCCGGATTGGAGTCGACATGCATCTCGACGAAGCGCGCGAGCGGCTCGAGCAGGCCGGCCGCGCGTTCGGAGAGGCGCGGCGTTTGGGCGCGGAGCTTCCGCCCTGGCAATCGGGGTACGCCGACGCGGTCCGCGCGCTCGCGTGGGGCGATCCGGAGTCCTGCATCGCGTCGTGCGAGAAAGTGCTCGCCGAAGACCCGGACGCGGAGGAGGTCTGGAAACTGCGCGGTGACGCGCTCCGACTCGTCGGACGCCCGGCGATCGAGAGCTACCAAAGGGCGTTGGAGGTGCGTCGGAGTTACTTCGACGCGGCGCTCGCCCTCGCCGAGACCCAACTCGACGCGAACGACGACGCGGGAGCCCGGGCGGCGCTGGAGCGCGCCCTCACGATCCACCCGGGCCACGCTTCCGCGACGACGCTTCTGGCACGGACGCATCTGGCCGGGGGCCTGGCGGAAAAAAAGAAACGCCTGGCGAGCGGAGTCGCCCTCGCGCGGGAGGCGCGAGCCGCGGACCCCGCGCATTTCGAGGCCGCGATCACGCTCGCGGAGCTCCTTTTCGCGAGGGCCGAAGACGACGACGGCCTCGAATTCGAGGAGGCGTTCCAGACTCTGGCCGACGCACGCACGCTTTCGGGCTGCCTGAACCGGGTGGATTGGACCGAGGCCCAGGCGCGGTTGGCCCGCGCGCGTTTTTGCGCCGAACGGAGTCGGAATCCCGCGCCCGACCTCGAGCGGGTGTTCCAGCTGTTGGACGAGGCACCGGCACGGGCCGACAGCGAACCGTGGCAAAAGGTGCGGGCGGAGGCGGAGCGAATGTCAGGTTCCGCGGGCTGATGGCCGATTCTCTGTAAGGGGAGTTACAGGTCATCTGATGAAGCTACATCCCGAGGTCTTGCTCGTCTTTCTGCGGTACCCCGAAGCCGGAGCCGTCAAGACGCGCCTGATCCCGAAACTCGGTGAGGTCGCCGCCGCCCGGCTCTATCGCCGGATCGCGGAACAAGTCGTCGACGAAACCGACGGCATGGTGCACCGCGGACTCTCCCGAGTCGCGGTTGTCTCGCCCCCTGGCATGGTGTCCGAGACCAAGGCATGGCTCGGAGACCGCCTCAATTACCTTCCCGAAGCCGGTTACAACCTCGCCACTCACCTGGAGAAAGCGTTCGATCACGCATTCGATTGCGGCGCCAAACGCGTGGTCGCGATCGGCACAGATTGCATCGACTTGCGCGTCGCGCATCTGCGCAAGGCGTTTTCGATCCTGCATCGCAAGGACTTCGTACTCGGGCCCGCCGAGGACGGCGGCGTGACCGTGATCGGATTGCGGAAGCCGCGGCCGGAGATCTTCGCGGGCATCGCGTGGGGAACCGATCACGTCTTCGAACAGCTCAAGGCCAAGCTCCTGCCCCTAAACGCAAGCGTGGAGTTTCTGCAGCGCCTGCGCGACATCGATCGATACGAGGATGTTGTAGCGCTCGCGCCGGCGTGGCCCGACCTGCTCGGCGAATTCGTGTCCTAGCGCGCCCCCGAAAACGCGGCGCACGCCGGTTTGTCGTGGGTCAGTGGACTTGGGTCTGCCCGCGGCCTCCGACCGCAACGTTGACGCACTTCCGTTCGTGTAGACTCCCGAACCGCGCGCATCGGTTGGCGACGGATTGGCGCGGTGAAGGTTCCGGCGCCAAAGGAACAGCATGAACAGCGAGGAGATGCCGACTCGATGATCGATCCGACGTTGCGCGGGTTGGCCGCCCTGGTGGTCTTGGGCATCGCGGCCCAGTGGTTCGCGTGGCGGCTGCGCCTCCCGTCGATCCTCCTGCTCATCATCGCGGGGTTCTTCGCCGGGCCGGAGTTCGCGAACCTGGTGGATCCGGATCAGATGTTCGGAGCGTCGCTCTTTCCGCTCGTGAGTTGCTCCGTCGCGATCATCCTGTTCGAGGGTGGGCTGACGCTCACGTACCGCGAGTTGGGCGAACACGCGAAGGTTGTCCGAAGGCTCGTCACCTGGGGGGCGCTGCTCACGTGGGGGCTCGTGTCGGGCGCGGCGTGGCTGTTTCTCGGATTTCACTCCGAACTCGCCGTGCTCCTCGGCGCGATCCTCGTCGTGACCGGCCCCACGGTCGTCGGACCGCTGCTGCGGCAGGTCCGGCCAACCGGCGCGGCGGGTCCGATCCTCAAGTGGGAAGGCATCGTGATCGATCCGATCGGCGCCGTACTCGCGGTGTTGGTGCTCGAAGCGATTCTGCACGGCGGCGGTTCGGCGATCACGCAGACGGCGCTGATGGGCGTGCTCAAGACCGTCTTTTGGGGCGGGCTCTTCGGCGCGCTCGGCGCGTGGGTTCTCGTCATGCTGTTGCGCCGGTACTGGGTGCCCGACTCGCTGCACAACCCGGTTGCGCTCGCGATCGTGCTCCTTGCGTTCGCGGCCGCCAATGCCAAGGCCGAGGAAGCCGGGTTGCTCTCCGTGACGCTGATGGGCGTTGCGCTCGCCAACCAAAAGGCGGTGCCGATCCGCCACATCCTGGAGTTCAAGGAGAACCTCCGGGTCCTGTTGATCTCGTCGCTGTTCATCCTGATGGCGGCGCGCCTGCGCGTGGCCGACCTCCAGCAACTCGACGCCGGGCTCGTCGGATTCCTGCTCGTGCTCATTCTGATCATTCGACCGCTGGTCGTTTTCGCGTGCACCTGGCGAACGGGGTTGAAGAACAACGAACGCGCGCTGATCGCATGGCTCGCGCCGCGTGGGATCGTGGCCGCGTCCGTGGCATCGGTGTTCGCGTTTCGCATCGAGCAACACGGCGGCGCCGCGGAAGCCGCGCGGCTTGTGCCGGTGACCTTTCTTACCGTCATCGCGACGGTCTCGGTGTACGGGCTCACCGCCGGACCGGTCGCCCGGTGGCTCGGCCTCTCGACCGCGAATCCGCAGGGCGCACTCATCGTCGGCGCACATCCATTTGCGCGCATGCTCGCGCTGGCGCTGCAGAACGCCGGGGTGCGCGTCGTGATCGCGGACACGAACGCCGGAGCCATCTCCGCTGCGCGCATGGCGGGTCTGCCGGTATATCTGGGCAACGTGCTGGCGGATCACGCGGAGGAGGAGTTGGACTTGCAGGGAGTCGGACGGCTGCTCGCGCTGACCGCCAACGACGAGGTCAACGCGCTTTGCGCGGCGCACTACAGGCATCTGTTCGGCAGCGAGAAGGTGTTCCAGATTTCCCAGGGCGAGATCGCTCGCGGAGTCGAGCCGTTACCGGCGCATCTCTCCGGCCGCTATCTGTTCGACGAGGAAGTTCGTTATGCGGATCTGCAAAAACGCTACGCCAACGGAGAGGTGGTCAAAGCGACCAAACTGAGCGAGCAGTTCGACTTCGCGGCTTGGCGCGAACTCTACGGTGCCGACGCGCTACCGCTGGCGATCCTCGACGAGAGCGGCACGCTGACCCTCGCGGCGCAAAACCGCGTGCTGGAGCCGAAGGCGGGGCACACGCTGCTTGCGTTTGTGAAGGAGCCGAAGGAAACGGAGGCGTAGGCGACGGATCGAGGTTGGCCGGAACTCACTCGAACTCGATTCGCGAAATCCGCTCGCCGGGGACGTCCACCAACAGCGCGCCGTCCACATCGAACACCCTCGTGTACTCCAGCAGCTGGCGGCGCGTGGCTCGATCGGCCACGCTGGCGTTGGCTTGGCCCGCCTTGATCTCGACGACATACCGTCTGCGTCGACGCCGCACCATCGCGTCTGCACGCACGGTGAATTCCTCCCACTTCCCATCCACGCGCACGCGCACGCGACCGCTGACCTGCTCCGCCTCGATGCGGTAGCCGGCCCGCCGCAAGAGCTGCCTTGCGTGCTCCTCGCCACGGAGCCCCAATCGCCGATTTCGCCCGATCCTGGAGCGCACCCGCACCCGCGCCACCGCGGAACCGATGGTTAGGCCGCAAAGCCCGACCAGCAGTGCCAGCGCATAAGGCGCCCAGGGCTGTGACGGAACTCCATCGGTTACAGATGCCCGGTCGGCTACGGACAGAAGGGACGGCCATACCGCCGCCCAAGAAGTGACGTGCCCTCGAAAACCCAGAAGACCTTCGCTCCCCCTCCGACAACGCCGGTCGGCGCTGACGGAAGAGGTGCGTGTTGCGCGGTCGAGATCCACTGTACGGGTGGCACCGACAACGTTCGGCGCCGATGCGCGACACCTCGCGCAGCAGATGTCCCAATTCGGATCGGGGGCTCCCGGGGAGTCCGGTGTCCGCCTTAGACTTCGCAGTACACCTTAGGGTAGATGACGCTGTTGATGAAACCGGCCACTCCTCCCGCGAGCCCCCCGGATCCGCAAGTCCGCGATGCGGCAGCCCCGGCTTCCGCGAGCGCCCAACACCACCGGGCGTGGTTGTGCGCGCTCTTGGCGGGGTACTTCGCCGCCAACCTGGCCGGCCGCTGGCTGCGTTGGTCGCTCTACGCCGGGCACGGAGCGTACGGCTGGGAGGCACCGAGCAGGGCGACATCCATCCTGCAGACCCTCATGGTCTGTTTGCCCGCGGCGTTCTGGGCGTATCTCGTCTACGTCGCCGCGAAGCGATTTCCGCACGTTCTACGCGGAGGTGTGTTGCTGACCCTCGCGTTCCTCACACTCGTCGCGATCGAGGTGGATCTGAGTTGGTATCAGATGTCTCACCGCCACGTCGGGTGGGCGGACATCGAGCTGCTGCTGACTGAGGAATGGACTCCACATTTCCTGAAGAACCATCTCGGAATCCGGGAGTCCGACACTTCCCGCACCCTTTACTTGTTCGGAGTGCACGCGATCGCGCTCGGCGGGATCGGTCTCCTTGCCGCGTTTGCTTCAAAAAAACAGTGGCTCGCGCGGCGTCCCGGGCAGCGGCGCCTCGGCCGCGGGATCGGGATCGCGCTTGCTGCTGCCGTCATCATCGACTCCTTTCTGGTCGCGAGCCTGACGGCCGGAGCGCACGACACGAGAAACCAGTGGCGCGCGCTCGAACGGGCCAACTTGCTGCGTATTCCGTGGTTCGACGGGATCTGGACACGATTCTCCGCGCTGACCGCCGACCTGAACGCGGCCAACGCAGCGTTCGTGAAATCCGAGACGCCCGTTCCCGCGCGGCCGCAACCGCCGAACCCGGCGGCATCGGCCCGCCGCATCGAATCGATCATTCTCGTGACCGCCGAGAGCCTGAACGTCAACCAGATCGACCGTGACTGCATGCCGTTCCTGCACGAGTTCGCCAAGGGCGGGTTGCAGCTCACGCACCACTACTCCGCCGGCAACTGCACCCACTACGGCCTGCTTGGGCTCATTTACGGCGAACCCGTCACCTTTTATCGCGGTCGCGAAACGGATCGGCCGAAAGGCTCCGCGTACATCGACCGGCTCACGGGTGCGGGGTTCGAGAGCCGTTTCATCGGCGCCGACGTCACAAACCACCGCCACACGGCGGAGTACATGGCGAACTTCACGCATCCGCCGACGATCGCCGAGGACTGGGAGATTCTCGAACACGCAAACCGAGTGCTGGAGGGTCCCGGCAAACAGTTCGTGATGTTGTTCTACAACGACACCCACTATCCGTACCCACACCCCGATGAGTACGACGCGTTTCAGCCGGAAGTGCCGGCGGACTTCGACTACGGCGCGTGGAACCTGCGGGAACACAAGCCAGGCATCATCAACCGCTACAAGAACTGCGCACTCGAGTTCGACGCGTGGCTGAAACGGCTCGTCGCGAACCTCGATCTCGAACGCACGCTGCTCATCATCACCGGCGACCACGGGCAGGAGTTTTTCGAACGAGGGCGACTCGGCCACAGCAGCAGCCTCAGCGAACCTCAGATCCGCGTGCCGTTCGTGATGGTCGGCCCCGGCGTGGCGCCGCGCACGATCGAGCAGGTCACCTCGCACAACGACGTCATGCCCAGCCTCATGGATCTTCTGGGCGTCTCGATGGACGACTCCCCCTACGGCATGTCGTTCTTCAGGAGTTGGCCGATCCGGTCCGCAACGGTTGCGTACAACAACCACACCAATCCCGTGAAGCGCTGGGCCGTGGTTACCGAAGATGCCAAGTGCGTGTTGGAAGGGACCGATCCCGCGGACCTGCGCATCGCCCGGCTCGCGGATTGGGCGGACGAAACCGTCGGGTTTCGAGCCCAGCCCGGCCGGTGGACACAGAACTTCGGCCAGGCGAAGCGATTCATGGCCTTTGCCGGGAAGCGGTAGGGGCACGTCTCTGGCGATGCAGCCGGCGGGTCCGGCGGCTGATGGCCCGGGTCGCGGCGGCCGAGGTTGCAATCCCGGCTAGACTTCCTCCTGTCGGCTTTGGAGCGGCCCGGGCTCTCCCGTTCCTGCCGGATTAGGATCGCCATGCTTCGCACCCACCGCCGTCAACTCCTCACATTCGCCGCCAGTCTCGTCGCTCTATTTCTCCCCGCGTGCGGAGGCGGAGATGGAGAGGAGACCGTGATCATCGTCACGCTCCAAAACGTGACGCCGAATTCGTCCGCGACGCTCAACGGCGGCGAACTCGTCATCGTGCGCGGCACCAACTTCGATCGCGCGAACGTCATCAACGTCCTGTTCGGCGGCCGGAACGTCAACAGCTTCGACGTTCTCGACAACGAGAGGATCGAGGTCCGCACGCCGCGCGCGCCCGGCAACCTGCCCAACACGGTTGGTGTCGAGGTCTTCTCCGAACGGGCGGTCACGGCGATCCTCCAAAACGCCTACACGTACACGGCGCCGGACCTTCCGCCCGTTCCGACAACGATCTTCCCGACCACCTTCACGGCCACCGGCGCGGAGACGTTCACGATCCAGGGGACGAATCTCGGCCCGGTCAGCGGCACCGTCAACGTGATCTTCGTCGGCGCCGGGACCGTTGTCGCGGACGTCAACGCGAGCGCGACGATCATCTCCGGCCGGGCGCCGATCACGAACATGCCGCCTGCGGGGAACGTGACGGTGACCGTGGACAAAGGGACCACGACCGGCGACGTGCCCACGAGCGTTTCGTACTCCTACGGCGCGCCGGCGATTTTGGGCGCAAAGGGACAAGCCGCCGACGGCGCTTCGCGCCCGGTGAATCTCGGAAGCGGTTCCGCCGTGTTGTGCACGGCCGGCGAGAACACCGTGTGGGGTGACGCGGATGATGAGGTCCTGATCGTGCGCGGCCCCCCCGCCGCCACGATCGTTCCCGTGCGCCGCGCCGGCGGTACGCCCGTCGGTTATCTCGACCCGGTCAACTCCGTGCCCGCCGTGTTGGACGCAAACACCATCTGCGTCTACAGCCTGGGCTCGGACGGGACCGCGCCCGACGCGACGGACCGCATCGTGCAGATCACCGCGGCGCAGACGACGCCGGTCGTCACCGATCACGCGGGCGCGTTCTTGAACCCCGCACCGCTGGGCGCGATCGGCCCGAACCGCGTCGCGACGATGGTCGCCGGCACGAACACCACGCTCGGCGACGCCGACGACCGCATTTGGCTGATCGAGTTTTCCGGAACGACACTCAACATCAACTCCAAGCTCATGGTCGGCGCGGCGGATCTGACCGGGGGGCGCGGCAACCTCTCGATTCCGTACTCGCCGGACGGCTCGGCCGTCTTTGTCCTCACCGGAGGGACGAACACGACGTTCCGCGACAACGACGACGTCTTCCGTCGCATCACGATGCCCGGCCTTCAGACCATCGTGGGCGTGCTGCCGGCGCCGTTTGGACGCCCGATCGCCATCTCCGCATCCCTCGCGGCCGTACCGGCTGCGGGGCCGAACGGCCTCTTCGGCGATACGAACGACGAGCTGTGCGCGATTCAGATCGGCGCAACCATGATCACGATCGGCCACACGCTACCCACGCCCCTGAGCGTCGGGCCGCTGGTTCCGTTCGCGAAAATCGGAGACGGCATCGTGATTCCGCTCACGGGCGTAGACGGCACGCCGAACACGTTCTCCGACGAGTTCGCGGTCTACACGGATCCGGTGGCCGGGACTGTGCAACGATTGTCGCGTGCCGGGATTCCGCTCTTCGCCCCCCTCGGGAACGGCGAGTTGATCGTGTTCGAACGCGGAGGCGACGTGACCCCCGATACGAACGACGACGCCGTAACCCACATCGACGCAGCGGCGCAGAACGCGACCTCGTTTGCCACGGCGCCGATCTGGGACCACGCATTTGCCCCGCATACCGATCAGACGCGCGCCTTCGCCATTGACGCGGGCGCCAACGGATTCGGCGACGGCGACGAGGCGCTTCTGATCTATCAGGCCGCCTCCCTCGGCCAATTCGTCGAATCGCTGGCCCTCGTGATGGCCCAACCCGGCACGCCGGCGACGGGCCTCGAGCCGTTCGTCCCGATCGGACCCGGCTGGGGGCTCATCCAAAGCCCCGGCCTCGACGGTACCTACGGCGGCGCCGACGATCAGCTACTGCTGGTTCGCTACTAGCGCCGCGGCCGTGCCACCCGCTCGGTACGCCCGCGTTGGTCGTGGGGTCCGGGGTACGTAGCCAGAGGTCCGTGACGAGGGGTACGACGCATGAGGCCGAGCCGGCGCCGGCGTAAAAGCCTGATGTCTTCGTTTTGCCGGACGCGTTAGGTTCTTTGAAACACCACCCCCCCTTTGTGGCGAGTGTCGTTGGATGGATCAGGCTGAACTCAGACTCTGGGTTTCGTGGCGCGAGCAGCGGGACCAAAGTGCGTTCGAGGCGCTTGTGTCACCGCATCTCGCGTTCGCCGTGGATTTCGCGCGGCGGATCGGGTGCGCGGCGGCGGACGCCGACGATCTGGTTCAGCAGGCGCTGGTTGCGTTGGCGAGAAACACGGACGGGCGGCCCGCGAAGGTCGGGCTGCGCGCGTGGCTGGGACGCACCATCTCACTCGGTGCACGCACGCTGCGGCGGACAACGCGGCGTCGGACACGGCGCGAGCAGTCGGTCACCCACTCCGTCGAGAAGGCCGCGGCGGCCCAGCGCGCCGACCCGGTCGAGGATTGCGACGAAGTGGATGCCGCCCTCGAACAGTTGGAGTCCGACGAGCGCCAGGTGTTGGTTCTGCGGTTTCTGCACGATCTCGAGTACCGCGAGGTCGCGCACGTCATGGGCAGTACGCCCGCCGCGTGCCGGCTCAAGGTCCATCGAGCGCTCGCCAAACTCCGCGTGCGCCTCGGCAAGAACGCGACCGCGCTGCTTGCGACCGGGACATTGCTCTTGGGAGCGATGCCAGCCAGCGCGCTCACGCAGTCGGCGTTGCACACCGCCACGGCCACCGCGACATCCACAGGCATCTCGCTCGCACACACGATCACCGGGGGGGTTCTCGTCATGGGTAAGTTTCTAAAAGCTGCCGTCGTGGTTGCTGTTGTCCTGCTGGTTTCGTGGTGGTGGGATCCGGCCGACGAATCCGCGCAGCCGCGCACGAATCTCGGGGCCGGCGCCGCCGGCGCTGCGGGGAACGACGAGACGCTCGTGGCCGCCGACGGCGGTGCAACCGAGCGCTCGACGGCAAAGGGCGAAACGGATCCGAACGAAGGAGCACCAACGCCCGCGTCCGGTAGCGCTGATGCCGAGGCCGCGGCGACCGGATCCCTCGACGACGAGTGGGCCAGCTACGACCAAACCCGTGCGATGGGCAAGTTGGGCAAGCGCATGCGCGGGCTCAGCGCCCGACTCGATGCGATCCGGCCCGCGGGGATGCCTCCCGCCGCCGAACCTCCCGGCAAGGCGGACGAGACCACCCGCCTCCACCTGGAGGAACTCGTCGCGAAATACAAGCAGCTCGCCGCCGGGTCCGAGCGCTTGCGGGTGTTCCGTTCGTTCGTCTCGACACACAAGAACTACATCACGCGCACCCGGGACCCCGAGTTCCTGCCGTTTGTCGAAAGCGTCGCGAACAGCGGGAGCGCAACGGAACAGCCGCGGGCGATCGCGGGGCTCTACGGCGTTTCGCTCAAAGCCGTGGTCGATCTGCTTCGGCGCGCGCTCGCAAATCCCAACCCGACCGTGCTCGCGGGTGCCGTCGACACCCTCGCCGAGATCAAGGGAAGTCTCGCCGACGAAGCGCACGACGCGCTGATCGCCGGGCTGCGCGACGAGGCCGCGAACGTCCGCTGGACGACCGCGATGGCGTTGGAGTTCCGTGTCGGCAAGAAAGACGACGTCGAGGCGCTGCTTCCGCGTTTGCCGACAGAGACCCATCCGATCGCGATGCATGCGATGGTTCGCGCGGTGTTGGCGCTCGACCCCGACGAGGGCCGGCTTCGATTGGACGCCGTGATGGAGGACACCCCCGCCGCCGCGCAAGCGCTCTACCAGGAGGCGCTCGAAAGAGAGGAGGTCGAGGATCCGATGAAGGCGCTGCAAGCGGATCTCTCAGCGCGCGCGAGCAAAGTACGTCCCGCGAAAGAGGGTGAGGTCCCGCCGGCGGACCGGCGCGATCCGGACAAGCGCGAATACCTCGACCGTTTGGCCGAGGAGGCGCTCAACATGCCGACCGGCCCGGACCGGCTCGAACACATCAAGTCCTTGGCGAGCGAACATCGCGAGTACCTGCGCGAAACGGGCGACACGGGTTTGCTCCCCATGCTGGACAAGATCGTGCACAACTCGCCTTCGACCGACGAACGCAGGGCCATCATCAACAGCCTCTGGAACGGGAACAACGCCGATGTCGTGACCCTGCTGATCGCGTGGAGCCGCGATCCCGCGGCCGACATCCGCGGGCCGGCCCTCGGCGCGCTCTCCGCCGTGTCCGGCGAACGGAAACGGCTCGCCCGCGCGGCGCTGGTCGCGCGCTTGCGGGACGACGTCGTTGCGGTGCGGCGCAACGCGGCTCTGTTCCTCGGCAACGCAACAGACCAGCCCGATCTCGTGGAACCGCTGCTCGACGCGCTGTCGACGGAAACCGATTTTGCCGCCGCTTACTCGATGGTGCGCGCGGTGAAGAAGATCGACCCGAAGACCGGCCGGGCCCGCATCGACAAGGCGGTGCCAAACCCGAACGCAAAGGTGAAAATGGCGATCGACCGGAACTACGGCTAGCAAGTCCACCGTTCGCCCGCCGCAGCCTCGTCGAACGCGGACCGAATCTAACCCAACGCCCGGGTCACCGCCGCTCCCATCTCCGCGGCGCTTGCGTACCGGCGGGCCGGGTTCTTTTGGAGGCTGCGTTCGATGATCGTGTCGATCGATTTGTCGAAGTGGTCCGAGCGCGCCTGCGACGGCAACGCGAACCAGCCGATCGGCAACTCCCCCGTCAACATCTCGTACAGCACGACGCCGGTGGAGTAGAGATCGGAACGCGCGTCCGCGCTCTTCGATTTCTCGCGTTGCTCCGGCGCCATGTATTCGCGCGTGCCCAGCGTCATGCGCGTGTGGGTCAACCGGGTCATATCCTCCGGCCCGCTCTCGAAGCCGAGGCCGAAGTCCACGATTTTGACGAGTTTCTCGGGGGTGACCATGACGTTGGCCGGTTTGACGTCGCGATGCACGATCCCGGCCTCGTGCACGTGTTCGAGCGCCGACAGAACATCGCGGGTCACGCGGAGCGCACGTTCCGTGCTTAGCGGGCCCGCATCGATCCGCTCGCGAAGACTCTCGCCCCGCACGAACTCCATCGCGAGAAACAGCCGTCCATCCTCCTCGCCGCGGTGCAACAGCGTCACGACGTTGGGATGCTGCAACCGCGCCAGCACGTCGGCCTCGCGCTTGAACCGTTCGCGAAACTGATACTCCGCCTCGAAGATCGGCGGCAGCACTTTGATGGCCACCGTCCGGCCGAGACTCAACTGCGTGCCGCGATATATCGACGCCATGCCACCGTGGCCGAGGCGGCATTCGATGTGGTACCCGTCGATCGTCTTGTCGAGCCAGGGGTCCTGGGACGGGTCGTAGGACTCGGGAGCCACGCGCGCAAGACTACCGCAGACCCCGCCCGACCGCTCGCCGGGCGGGTAACAACGTCACGCTGCGTTTACGAGGAAATGGTCAAGGCGCTCGGCGAGGCGGCCCTTGGGTTGCGCGCCGACGATCGTCGCCTGCACCTCGCCGTTCGCGAAGATCGCGAGCGTCGGGATGGACATGATGCCGTAGCGTTCGGCAAGCGCCTTGTTCGAGTCGATGTCGACCTTGCCGATTTTCGCGCGGCCTGCGTACTCACCGGCCAGCTCGTCCACGACGGGGCCGACCACCTTGCAGGGGCCGCACCATTCGGCCCAAAAGTCGACCAGAACGGGTTGTTCCGACCGGAGCACCTCGGCTTCGAAGTTCTCATTGGTGAATGTGAGGGCTTTGCTGTCGCTCATCTTGATGTCTCCTTCGCGGCCTTGGATGCGAAGCGAAACATCGGGTTACGGCGGGCGATGCACGGACGGCGGGCAACCCGCAGCGCGATCAGAAGATCGTGTAGATGAACGGCGCCGCGGAAGTGCCTCCCAGCACGATCAAGAGGGCGAACAACGCGAACACGATGATGATGGGCAGCAGCCACCACTTCTTGTTGTGCTTCAGGAAAGCGAGGAACTCATAGGACAACGAGCCCTTTTTCATCAGAACTGCCTCTCGTATTGCTCGCGCGGCGACTGCTCACCGCGAACCGTCCAAAGAGATTCATCGGCCTTCGCCGCTCGCAACCGCAGGGCGTCCCGGCCCTTCAGACGGAAAAACAGCCCCACGGCGCCGAACACGACCCAGTAGAACACCGCGAGCAAAACGGTGCTGATGATCGTGCCCATCACGAGGCCGACGGTCATCCACGCCACGTAGAACGGGCGAGACCACGCCGGTTTCGCCAACGCCACGACCATGACAGACGCCGGGATCAGGACGAACCAGGGCAGCGACCCCCAGACCATCTCGCCGGTGTCGCGGGTGGCGGCGAACGACCCGCCCAGGAACCACACCAGCGCGCCGATAATCGTGAATCCCACGAAAATCGTGATACCGAACTTTCGATAGCCGGCGTCGCCGGGCTGCCAATCGATCTTGACGAGGCTCATGTGCGTCTTTGTTCCGGTCAATCCAACGGGAAGTTCGCCAAGTGCTCCTTCGCACCAGGCATCTCCGGTTGCTCCTCTTTCAAAAACACCTGATTCCCGGCAACGAGCACATCCATGTGCGTGAACATGAAGCAGCGATACGCGTCTTCGGGTGTGCAGACGATCGGCTCGCCGCGCACGTTGAAGCTGGTATTGACCAACACGGCGCATCCCTGGTCCCGGTCGAACGCCGACAGCAGCTTGTGGAGCCGCGGATTTCGCTCCCGGTCAACCGTCTGCACCCGCGCCGAATAGTCCACGTGGGTCACCGCGGGAATGTCGCTCCGCGGCACGTTCAGCAATTCGATACCGAACTTCTTCTCCTGCTCCGCAGTCAGTTTGGTTCGCCGCTCCTCCTTGACGGGCGCGACGATCAGCATGTAAGGCGATTCCGTATCGAGGTCGAAGTACTCGTTCGCGCGTTCCGCGAGGACGATCGGCGCAAACGGCCGGAACGATTCGCGGAACTTGATCTTCAAGTTCAGCTTGCGCTGCGTGTCCGCACGGCGCGGGTCGGCCAGGATGCTGCGCGCCCCCAGCGCGCGCGGCCCGAACTCCATGCGCCCCTGGAACCAACCGACGACCTTGCCCTCGGCAAGCAGTCCCGCGGTCTTGGCGCACAGGGCTTCCTCGTCGTCGAACGATTCGTACACCGCGCCCTGGCCGTCCGCAAACTCACGGACGGTCTTGTCGTCGAACGCGCAACCGAGCAACGACCCGCGCTGTCCGTCCGCTTTGTCTCGCGCGACCTCGCGGGGTTTGTCGAGGTAGTGATGCCAACCGATCAGCGCGGCGCCGAGTGCGCCGCCGGCATCGCCCGCCGCCGGCTGCACGAAGAGACGATCGACGAGCCCTTCGCGCAGGATCTTGCCGTTGGCCACGCAGTTGAGCGCGACGCCGCCTGCGAGGCAGAGGTCGCGCATGCCGGTCAACTCGCACGCGTGCCGCACGAGACGGCGCATGGCCTCCTCGACGACAACCTGCACGCTGGCGGCGAGGTCCATGTCCTTTTGGCGCACCTCGGTCTCGGCCCGGCGCGGGGGCCCGCCGAACAACTTGTCGAACGCGGAGCTCGTCATGGTCAGCCCGGCGCAGTAGTCGAAGTAGCGCTGGTCCATCCAAAACGAACCGTCGTCGCCGAGGCGAATCACCTTGTCGAGCAGCAGATCCGCGTAGATCGGCTTGCCGTACGGCGCCAGTCCCATGACCTTGTACTCGCCCGAGTTGACGCGGAAGCCCGTGTAGTACGTGAGCGCGCTGTAAAGCAGGCCCAGGCTGTGCGGGAACCGGACCTCCTTCTCGATGGAGACACGATTCCCTTCGCCGCGGCCAATCGTCGTCGTGGCCCACTCCCCCACACCGTCCACCGTCAGTACCGCGGCCTGCTCGAACGGGCTCGGAAAAAACGCGCTGGCGGCGTGGGATTCGTGATGCTCGGGAAACAGCATCTCGCCTTCGAACCCGTCGAGGTTCTTTTCGATCACGGAGCGCACGTGAATCTTCTCGCGAAGCCAAACCGGGACGGCCGAGCGGAAGCTCGAGAGGCCGACGGGCGCATAGCTCAGGTACGTCTCCACCAGGCGGTCGAACTTCTTCAGCGGCTTTTCATAGAACACGACGAGATCGAGATCCGCGGCGGTCAGCCCGGCCTCCTCGAGGCAGTAGGCAACGGCCTTCGCGGGATAGGACGGGTCGTGTTTCTTCCGCGTGAAACGCTCCTCCTGCGCCGCTGCGACGATCTCCCCGTCGACGAGCATGGCAGACGCGCTGTCGTGGTAAAAGGCGCTGATTCCGAGGATGCGTGACGACGACATGGAGGGATTCGCGCCGGGCGAGGCGGCGGATTGAGAGACTAGCACAACCACCTGACGCACCCATGGCGTGCGACCATGTCGATTGACCGAGGATGAGACAGTCGCCGGTTTCGGCACTTTCCATCTGCGCATGGAAACCTGAAGATTGTGACTATGTGGTTCCGCGTTGTACTGATGGTCGCGGCGGCAGCCTCCGCACTGATTACGCTATACCTTGCGTCGCATCGCAGCGCCAATCCGACGGTGTTCGAACGCTGGTCGGGGGATTACTTCGTCGTCCTACTCGCCGCACTCACCGGAACCGCTGTCCTCGCCGCATGTCAATGGCGCCCCATCTACCAACGGCTACATCGATTTCGTGTTCCGCTGGTAGCGGTTCCGGCATCGATCACCTGCGCGTTGCTCATCGTCGAAGGCGGGATCCGTATTCTGGATGCGCTCGGCGTCTCCTACTACGAGCTCATCCGCGATTACGAATTCGACAAGCTCGATGACGCCGAACTCTCGTATCGCCACCGGCCAAACCACGAGAACGAGTATGGCGGTGCGCAGTACTCATTCAACGAGTTGGGCCTGCGGGACGACCGGCTTTCTCCGAAGGGCGAGAACGAGTACCGGGTCGTCTTCCTCGGAGACAGCGTCACGCTAGGGATTGGCGCTTTACGGGAAGATACGTTTGTCACACGTCTGGGGCCGGTTCTGGAGGCAAGACGGAAGGCGCCTGTTCGAACAATCAACACCGGGGTTGGCAGCTACAACACGGTCCAACAATGGCGGTTTTTCCGCAGACACGGCGATGCGCTCGACGCCGACCTCGTCGTGCTCGTCTATATCGGAAACGACATCAACGGGATGATCCGACTCAATCCCAAACGGAACATCGGGCTCGCGGGCCTGACGCCGGCTGAGGCGTTCTCCCGTCTACTCGGCCTCTCCTGGACCTACCGCTTGGTGAACCACGTGGTCAGGGGCAAGCCTGCGGACAGGGACCAGGCGAAACGGGATTCGCCGGGTTGGCAGGACTCGATGGCAGCGCTGGCCGAGATCGCACGCGAGTGCCGAAAACGAAACGTCCCGTTCGTCATCGCTCACTTTCGGCGCCGCCGGACAGCCCGCGCGAAAGCGCTTTGGGAAGACATGGGAGCGATCGCGCAGGCGGAGTCCTGCGACCTCATCGACATCAGGCCGGCCTTCGATGGCGTGGACTTGAACACGACGTATGTTTCGCGCGTTGACCACCACCCCAACCGTAAGGGCCACGGCCTCGTTGTGGAACGCATCGACTCGGAGTTGGCGCGCCTCGGATTCCCCCACCGGTAGAACGGAGACCGTCGCAACGAAGGCGCTCGTTCCGCTGCGGCAGTTCTTCCGATTGGACGACGCCGCGTTCATGTCCAAACTCCACCGACACGGATCGAACTTCGCCCATCGCCTAAGTATGGGACAACCGCAAGCACCCGGATCCGTTAGGATCGTTCCATCATGCGGAATTGGGTTGTCGCGGTTGGCTTGGCAGTCTTGGCTGCGTCCGCAACCGCAGCGGACATCAACGAGGAAGCCTTCGACAAAGGCGTCCGGTCGATTCAAAGCTCATTCAAGTCACGGAGCTGGAAGACCGCGCGCAAGAAGCTCTCGCGGCTTCTGGAAAAGCACCGCGAACAGGACTACGTGCGGGCACGGCTTCCGCTGCTACGTGAACTGACCCGAGAGTGCGCGTTCCGGCTCGAATACGGGGAACCCAACCCGAACAGCTTCATCAAGGGTCTGGTGAAGACGTACAGCCACACGACGGGCAGAGCCATCATTCACTTTGATTCTTTGGACATGCGTGACTGGGTGAAGTCCAGCGGGTTCTGGATCTTCCCCGCGATGTTCGAGGGGCCACACACGATCACGATCGAGGGTTTCCGGTATCCGGCAAGGAGCGCGGCCACGATGATCGTCTGCATGGACGGAGACGACGCGGTGCTCGTCAGCATGGGACTCATGGTCGAACCGCGAGTCCATTCCGGGCTCAATGCGGAAATCGTGGAACTGGTCAAGGGCAAGCGTGGCCTGAAAGCGAAACTGGCCGCGTCCCCCGCCGCGGGGGGGCTAGCTACAAAATCGAGGTCGTCGTCGGCATGACCTCGATCCAGTTGAAGTACAACGGACGCAAGGTGCTCAAGGCATGGAAACGCAGGGACCGTTGGGGTCGATTCGGGTTCGGCGGCCTCAAAATGCCCACCATCAAAGTCTCGGGCAAGTGCAGACTTTGGATGCAAAGCCAGCTCGACAAGGAGGACCAGAAGCGGCGTACGAAGTTCCGGGCCACTTACAAAGAGACGGATCACCTGCCCGCTTGGCTGCTCGACGGAGGCATGAAGGACACCAAGGCGACTGGCGCGGTCGCGCCGAAGTCGGCTTGGCCCGTCGAGCTCGGCCCAACCGTCAAGCTCATCGCTGAGGCAACGCTCATTCTGATCCAGGCCGGACAGCCGGAGGAAGCCCTCGAGACCCTGCAAGTACGAGAAGTCCTTCCGGACGCGGTCCGAGAGTATCTCAAGGCGTGCGCGCACGCGCGCCTGGGCCGGTACCGGAAGGCCCTCGCGCGATACAAGATCGTACGCGCGACCGCCGCCGACTTCCTTCCGGCGATCGAGGGCGAAGCGCGGATGCACGCCAAACTGCGCAACACGCAAAAGGCGACAGCGATCTACGAGGACCTGCTCAAGCGTTACCCGGCCGACCCGGGGATTCACGTCAACTGGGCGCTCGCGTTGATGCGTTGGGGGCGGCTCACGGCTGCCGACACATTGATCAAGTCCGCGATCTCGCGTGGCGTCGATTCGCCGGACATCCAACAGGTCGCCGGACTGCTCCAGAAGTCGAAGCACGGGCCCGCGTTCCGTCGCCGGTTCGAGCACAAGACCACGCACTATCACATCGTGTCCGACGTGGATCTCTCCGTGTGCGTCCAGGCCGGCCGGAATCTCGAACGCATGTACTCGATGTATGTGAAGCGGTTGGCTCGGCCGGCCGACATCGGAGGCGATCGCCGCTTCAAGGTGTACCTGTTCGCCGGTCAGGATGGTTACCTCTCGTACTACAAGGACCTCGTGCAGCGCAACGCGGCGGGAAGCGCGGGCCTCTACTCGCCGCTGCTCAAACAGCTCCTCATCTGGAGCACGCCGCGCCGCTCCGACATGATGGACACGGTCAAACACGAGGGGTTCCACCAGTTCCTCGACCGCGTGCTCCCCAACGCGCCGCGTTGGTTCAACGAGGGGCTGGCTGTGTACTACGAGTCCGCGTCGGTCAAACACGGCCGCGTCAAGCTCGGCGGGTTTCGCGAGGATTGCCGCGCCACGCTCCAAGAGCACGGGTTCGTGCCGCTCGACAAGTTCTTCCGCCTCGACGACGCCGCGTTCATGAAAAACGCACCGTTGCATTACGCGCAGTCATGGGCGCTGATCTACATCATGCTCCAGTCCGAGGAGAACGTGTTCCCGAAGCCTCGCGACACGCCCGATCACGAGGAAGCGCTGGACGCCGTGCTCGCCGAGTCCGAGCGGGCCGAGCTTCAAGTCCTCCTGAAGATCCTGGTATCGGCCGCGCGCTGAGCGACGGTAGGATAGTGCCCCCGTGCGAGTCCTTGTGCTCTTCCTGTTCGCCGTGGCGTTGGCCGCGGAGCCCGAAGTCGGCGAAAAGGAGTTCGACAAAGGACTCAAATCCGTTCGCTCGCTGATGAAGCGGCGCAAGTGGAAAAAGTCACGCACGACTCTCTCCGCGCTTCTGGACCAGCACAAAGAACGCGACTACGTGCGCGCGCGGCTACCGCAGTTGCGCGAGCTGATGTTCGAGTGCTGGTTCCGCGAACAGTACGGCG
>JAZFYD010000078.1:0-13119 GCA_036443405.1 Planctomycetota bacterium | reverse complement strand
GGGCCAACGAGTCGCTCGCGGGGGACTCGCGCAACGATTCGATCAGCCAATCCAGTGCCCGGCCCCGCCGACCCCGCAACGACTCCACCGAAGACATCCCCACCCGACCGGCAACGCTGCGTGGGTCCTGCCACAGCACAACCCGGAACTCGGTCTCCGCTGCGCCAACGCGCCCCTGATCCAACAACAACTCCGCAAACGCAACCCGCGCCGGCAAGAAGCCCGCGTCTTGCGCCAACGCGCGTATGAAAAACTCCGCCGCAAGGGCACGGTCCCCGCGAGCGAGCGCCATCTTTCCCAGCCCGTAACTCCGCCACGGCTCCGCTGCAGCCTCGAAACCGACCTTGCGCAGCTCTCTGTCCGCCTCCAACCGCGCAGCCAGATAACCACCCCTGGCGCGATACCGCCGGCGAAGGGATAGATTTCGTGCGCGCGCCGTCTGGAGCCGTTGGATCGCAACGTGGGTGTCGACGTCGTCCGGGTCTTCCTCGGCGGCGATCCGTAGCTGCTCCAGGGCGCCCACGTCCTGGCCGGTTCGTTCCAGCGCCCGCGCCTCCAGAATCCGACCACCGGACGGCTGCGACCGCGGTCTCATCGGCTTCACGGGAGTCGCCGCGCAACCTGCGAGTAGAACAACCGCGAGCACGAAGCGCATACGTTGCAGGCTAACAGATGCGATCGGACTGGAATGTTGGCCAGGGCGCGGGCGGAACGGAGTTCCAATGGCTCAAGCTCGTCTCAACGCCGTCAGGCGTTGAACCAGCAAACAAGGCGCCTAGGCCTCAGACGCGGCGAATCACTCCACGGACGATGCCGCGCACTTCCAACTCGTCAAATGCGACCATCCGGGGTTGCATGGTTGCATTCGCCGGTTGCAGTCGAAACGCGCTGCCTTCCCGGTACAGGCGTTTCAGGGTCGCTTCGTCGCCGCCTTCGCCATGGACCACGGCCACCACCATGTCTCCATCGCGAGCGTCCGACGTGGGCTCCACCAAGACGAGGTCGCCGTCCTGGATGTGATCCTCGATCATCGACTCTCCGCTGACACGGAGGAGATAGCAGTCCTCGTGCACGCCCAGGAACTCGCCCAGTTCCACATCCGACCGATCCTCGACCGCGAGAATGGCCTCACCAGCCGCGATCGTGCCCGCGAGGGGGATCCCCCGCGTCGGGCGGAACTCCTCGTCGAGAATCTCGATCGCCCGGCTCTCGCGAGCCTTCCGCGCGATCGCACCCTTGCGCTCGAGCGCGCGGAGATGGTCGAGCACGGAAACCCGGGCAATCCCCCCGAGCTGCTCCGCCAACTCCCCCAGCGTGGGTGCAATCCCCCGCTCGATCAGCGAGTCGCGGATGCACTCGAGGGTTTCGCGCTGGCGCGCTGTGTAAGTCGGCATATCAGTGAAGAATCAGAGGCACACGGCCAAGACGTAGAGCGTGACGACGCTCAACACCAAAGGAAGTTCGGTTAGTGCTCGGCTTCTCCACATGTCGTTCGCTCCTGCGTTCATGGCTTCTGGCTAACCTCCGGGACTTTCGGGAATCTGCCCTATGAGAGTCCCAGCCCGAAGGCCGCTAGGGGACAGAGAGAGGCGGGAAGCCCGATACCGTGGGAAAGGAGGTCCTTCCGGGGTGTGCGGGTTTCGGCGCCGGGCGCCCGCGTCTCTGTCACCTAACGGATGATAGCCTAACATCGCCCTAACGGAAGGCCTTTGTTAGGTGCCGTTTTGTAAAAACGCGGGATCGAGGGTTCGGTGAAACGCCTAATCCGTTGCGCGGGATCGTCTTAAGCGCTCAACGCTCGCCGACAAGAATCTCGAATTCCTGTCGTTTGCCATCGCGCAACACCTCGACAGCCACCTTCCCGCCGGGAGCGGCGGTTCGGATCAGGGGACGGAGGTCGGTCAGCGCCGAAACCTCGCGGGACTGCCAACGGACGATGCGATCGCCGGAGCGGATGCCACCTGTCGATGCCGGTCCCCCGGGCACCACGGTCACGACATCGATGCCGGGTTCGGTCTTGTTGCTGCGAACCTGGATGCCGAGCCACCCCCGGGTGACCTTCTCACCGCGCAGGAGGCGCGGGATGGCGTAGGCGAGTTCGCGCGACGGGACAGCGAACGCGAGTCCCTGATGGCCCCCACTGCGCGTCAGAATGGCGTTCACGAGACCGACGACCTCACCGCGCAGATTGAACAGCGGCCCACCGGAGGAGCCAGGGTTGATCGCCGCATCGGTCTGCAAGAGCGCCGCGCGGTTGTTTTCGACGACGTTCGTCCGGCCCCGACCCGAAAGGATGCCGGCGGTCACGCTGCCGGGGAGCCCGAACGGATTGCCGACGGCCAGCACGGTTTCGCCGATGTCCATCGCCTGGTCGTCACCCATCCGCGGCACGTAGAGATCCAGTCCTTCTGCGTCCAGGGACAACAGGGCGAGATCCGTCTCCTCGTCACGCGCGAAAACCGTTGCGGGGAAACGACGTCCGTCAGCCACTCGGACCTGGATGCGGGTCGCCTTGTCCACCACATGAAGTGCGGTGAGCACCCGGCCGTCGGCGCGAACCACGAGGCCGGCGCCGTATCCCTCGCTTCCCGCGTTCCTTTGTCCCGCGGCGTCGACGCTCGGACCGCGATAGGAGTCGATCGCGACGACTCCCTCGCGCACTGCGGAAGCGGTGCGTGCCAGGCTGCGCGAAACGGCCATCGCGAGGTCGAGATCCAATCCGGCTTGGTCGCGTTTTGCGTCCGCCGGACGATGTCCACCAAAAACGACACCGAGGATCGCGGCGGCCATGGCCCAGGCGATTGTGGCGCGTCGGTTTCCATCCATGCCCGTACCTACTCACTTGGCGTGCCGGTTGAACGCGGCGCGGGCGCATTCCCCACACGGCTTGGAATCCACGGAGTGGCGCAGTGTTTCGGCGTGTTTGTGGTGGACTCTCAACGCGCAGACCGTTGAAATTGATCGACACGTCCAAATGGGTGAACAGAGTCGGCTGATTCTCGGGCTTCTCGCGCTCGTTGCGTTGTTCGCACCCGGCTGTTCCTCGGCCGACCAACTCAAGGTGCGCGACGAGGGTGTGTTGTTCCCAACCTTGCGCATTCGCCATGAATTCGAGAGGAAGGGCGAAGCCGATGCCCCGCCGCAGGGTTGGCGCGGGGCTCTCGAACTGGAGGTCACCGGGGCCGATGACGCGACCGAAGGGAAGGAATACAGGTACGTGCAGGGGCAGCTTGCGGTCCGCGTCGAAAGAGCGGGCGAACGCTTCGACTTCGCTCTCCTGGCCGGGCTCGGCTACACCGATGTCTCTTTCAAGAACGACACGATCGATTTCCAATCCACGTCGGGACAACTCGGAGGTCTTTTAGGACTCGAAGGCGGGGTGCGCCTGTTCCCGCGCGCTCGACTGTACGGCCGCATCTCGACGCTCCTGATGCCGCCGTTTAGTCAGTCGGACACCATCGAAGCCGGGATCTCCTACAGAGTCTCCCGTGCGGTCCACGTGCTGGCGGGTTACCGGCGCTGGCGGTACGAGGAGGAGAGCATCTTCATCGACGCCGATCTCGACCTGCGCGCCGAAGGGCTCTTCCTGGGGCTGGGTCTCGACTTCTAGCTATCGGCGGGCGGCGTTTCGCCCGAACCCGACGCCGAACGTTCGTACTCCTCGAGCTTTCGGTAGAGCGTGCGCACTCCGATGCCCAAGAGCTTGGCCGCCTGCGTCTTATTGCCGCCGACCTTCTTGAGCGTCTCGAGGATCAGGTCCTTCTCGGTTTCCGCCAACGAGGTTCCGACCTTGATGCGCAGCACGTCCTGCGGCCCCTCGTCACCGCTGATTTCCGTCGGCAGGCCCGCCGCCCCGACAATCTCGCCGCGGCTGAGCACGATCGCCTGTTCGACGACGTTCTCCAGCTCGCGCACGTTGCCCGGCCACGAGTAGCTCTGTAGCTGCGCGACCGCCTCGTCGGTGAAGCCCTTCACGTCCCGGCGGTTGCGCTCGTTCACCAACACGCGGAAGTGCTCGACGAGTTCGGGAATGTCCCCCGCGCGCTCGCGGAGGCTCGGAAGCCTCAAGACGATGACCTTGATCCGGTAGTAGAGGTCCTCGCGGAACGTGCCTTCCTTGACCATGTCTTCGAGCGTTCGGTGCGTGGCGCAGACCAGGCGGACGTCGATCTTCACGGGCTCTTCGCCGCCAACGCGTTCGACCTCGCGTTCCTGAAGCACGCGCAGCAGCTTCACCTGAACGGCCATCGGAATCTCGCCGATCTCGTCGAGAAAGAGCGTCCCGCCGTCGGCGAGTTCGAATTTGCCCTTTTTCGACCGTACGGCGCCTGTGAACGCGCCCTTCATGTGCCCGAACAACTCGCTCTCGATGATCGATTCGGTCAGCCCCGCGCAGTTAACCGCGACCATCGGGCCGTCCACGCGCATCGATTCCGTGTGCACCAACCGGGCGATCAACTCCTTGCCGGTGCCGCTCTCGCCCTGGATCAACACGCTCGCGTTGGTGCGCGCGACGTTTTTCGCCTGCTCGATGACCCGCAGCATGGCGCTACTCGATCCGGGGAGCAGTGTTTTCTTGTCCGAGCGAATGCGTGCGCGAAGCGCCTTGTTCTGCGGCTCCTTGCGACGCTGCGCGACCGCGTTGCCAACGAGCGTGCGCAGCGCGTGCAGGTCGAGCGGCTTCTCGAGGAAGTCGTGCGCGCCATCCTTCATCGCCTGCACCGCGCGCTCGACGGAGCCGTAGGCGGTCATCACGATGATCGGCGGGACCGACTCCGTTGCGACGAACTCCCGGAGAAGCGTCAGCCCGTCCACGCCCTCCATCACGACGTCGGTCAAGATGACGTCCCAACCGCCGTCGGCGAACTTCTTGCGCGCTTCCAGTCCGTCCGTCGCCAGGACCACGTCGTAGCCGTCCGTCCGAAACGCGGTGCTCAGCGCCTCGCCCGCACCCGGGTCGTCCTCCACGATCAGCAAGCGGGTCGCGCTCATTCGTCTTCATCCTCGCGGCCGGCGACGGGCACAGTTGTCGGTCCATCCTCGCTGCGATCGTCCGGTCCCTCATACGGCAAGAAAATCACGAACGACGCGCCGTGTTCGGGCCGACTCGACACCGCGATGCGGCCGCCGTGCTCCTCGACGATCCGATTCGCGATCGGGAGGCCCAGACCGGTGCCACCGGGTTTGGTCGTGTAGAAAAGATCGAACAGTTTGGGATTCTTCATGAGATCGAGGCCAGGTCCGTCATCGCTGATTTCAACAAGACAACGGTGTTCCTCATCTAGGCTACGGCAAGTGATCGTCCCGCCCTCGGGCAGCACCTGCACCGCGTTCAGAAGGATGTTGTAGAACGAGCGCTGCAGCCGGTCGGGGTCCATGCGGACCGGCCGAGCGGATTGCAGATCCACGACAACCTTGAGTTTTTTCTCCCGGATCTGCCCGTCGAGGGAATCGAGGGCCGCGCGCACGACGAGATTCGGCGCGGCGCGACGGAGTTGCAACTGCGACGATCGGGAGAACTGCAGGAAGTCCCGGACGACGCCGTCGAGCCGTTTGATTTCCCGCTGCACCGTCGCTGCGGACTTGTCCAGCGCGGCGCGATCGGGATCGGACGCACCGAGCCCCTCCCGAAGAAGCTGCACGTTCATGTGGATCGAGTTGAGCGGGTTGCGGATCTCGTGCGCCATGCTGTCGCCGAGATTCGCGATCGCGCGTGTGCGTGCCTGTCGCAGCAGCTTGGCCTCGACCCGCACCGCCTCCGTGACGTCCCGGAGCGTCAACAGGGCGCCCGCTTCCCCGGTACACAGTGGGATGAGCGCGATGTCGAAAAAACGCTCGCCGGTCGACGTCTCGACGGGCCGCCGTGCCAAGCGGACCGACCGGCCGCGCTCGGTAGCGGAGCGCACCGCATGCCGCCAGTCGATCTCGATGTCGAGCCCGGGAAACACCTGGCCGAAGTTCCGCCCCTTCACGTCCTCGAGCGTGCGTTCGACGATGGCGAGCACCGAGGGGTTCGCGTAGGTGATGTTGGCTTGCGCGTCGAGAATCGCCACGCCGAGGTCGAGGGCGTTGAGCACGGCCGATTCGTTCGCGCCGCCCGAAGGGGATCCGCTCATGCGTCGCTCGCGGCGTCGGCCGGATGGCCCGCCCACCACACCCGCCAACGGTTCGCGGCGTCGTTTCGTTCGCGGTCGGAACCACTCGGACGGTAACCCACGAAGTGACGAGTCAGACGGCGAAGCGACGCCACCGAGGCGCGTCGCACGCTCTCACGGTTATCGTTGAGCAGCACGAGCAGAGAATCCACGTGCTGCTTGCGCTCGCTCTTTCCGGCAACCCGCGCGGACGCGAGGCGCACGGCGGGGTAGGGCGACTTGAGAAATTCGTCCAGCTCTTCGGGTTGGACCTTGGCCAGAATCGGTTCCAGCACCAGCCCCGTGATGTTGACGTGCTGGCCCGGCGCGACTTCTTTTTTCACCTCGCCGAAATACCCGAGATACGGCACGGCCCCGGGCCCGATCCCGACGAGGTCGTTGCCGGCGCGCGCGTAGGTGCCGATGTCTTCGGCCCAGAGCCGGGCGACCGCGTCGATGATGAACTGTTCCTTACCGATCTCCGGGCGCGGCAGATGAACGGGAAACACGACCTCTTCGAGTTCGCGGGCGCGATCGCCTCCGGACTTCGAGGGCGGTGCCCCGGCAATCGAGAGTCCAGACTCATCGCGGTGACCGGCGGCCGTGCAACCGGCCAGTGCGCTGACGGCGAGGGCGACGAGCAGGGCCGCGGCGCTGGTTCTGAAGCGGAGGTTGGGCATCTCGAAAGTTAGCCCCCGGTCGAAATTCGCCCGAACGGGGCGCTCTTCATTCTATCGACAGGGAGGCCAAGCAGTCATACCCTCGGATCCACACGGATTCCAGCATGACCGAACCGGATGCCAGCACAATCGACCCGGGCCAGCCCACGGCCAGCGCCCCCCACGGGCCCCTGAGCGAGCGCCATCGCATCCTGAAGCTCCACGAGTTCCGGCGGGTCTACACACGTGGATTTCACGCCTCGAGCCCGGCCTTTGGCTGCTACGTGCTGCCAACGAACCGTCCGGGACCCCGCCTCGGCCTGAGCGTCAGCAAGAAGTACGGGAACGCCGTGTTCCGCAACAAGATCAAGCGGCGTCTGCGCGAGGCGTTCCGGCAGGAGCGGGACGGGTTCCCGGAGCCCGTGGACGTCATCCTCGTACCGCGGCGCGGCGCGAGGTCTCACGGGTACCGCGAGATTGCCGCGGAGATACGCCAACTGGTGCAGCGGGCGCTTTCCGATCGCGGCCGGAGGCAGCGGTGAAACACGTCCTGATCTGGATGGTCAACGGATACCGCCGTTTCATCTCACCCGCGGTACCGCCGCTGTGTCGCTTCGAACCGACCTGCAGCGCGTACGCCCGCGAGGCGCTCCAGACACACGGCGCGTTCCGCGGAACCGCGCTGACCGTCTGGAGGCTGCTGCGTTGCAACCCGTTCGGCGGCAAGGGATACGACCCTGTCCCGAAGAGAAGCGGGGCCAAACGAAACGGGCCGCCCGCGGAAGCGTGACGGCCCTTCGATCCCCTAACCGCGGGGCTGGTTCTGGTTCAGCTTTCTCTGCTCTTCGTCGATACGCTCCTGCATGTCCGGATGGGGGTCCAGCCCGAAACGCATTTTGAGCGCCTCGAAGTTCCGCCACCACCTGGCCTCTCGGGTGTGCTCCTCGAGGCTGAACTTCTCCATCTTTTGGTCGAGTGCTTCGTCGGAGACGCTGTCGACGGTCGCCTTGCGACGCTCCTCGATGCGCAGCAGGTACGCCGTCCCGGGTTCGCTGTCTCCAAAACGGCTGTCGGTCTTGACCTCGAGGTACCCGCCCGCTTGCAGTTCGTCATCGGCCGCGCCCGGAAGCGCAATCGCGAGCTGGCGGCGGAGGAACACGCGGTCCTGCATGTGTTTGAGTTCGGTCGGCCACAGACGCTCCGCCCTGGGCGCCGGCATCCAGCTCGCGTCGGGCTCGACCCACTCGTCCTTGCGGATGCGGCAGCCGAGTTTCTTGGCCTCCGCCTCGAAGTCCTCCGCCTTGACCTCACCATCCACCAATCGCTTCCGCAGCGTTTGGAGGCGCTCCTTCGCGCGTTTGAGCGCATTCGCCGGCAGGTAGAACTCGTCCCGCAGCGCGTCCTTCTCCTCATCGGAGATCTCGGCGAAACTCTTGGCTGCCTCGGGGTTGACGAGGACCAGTCGGTGGATCTGCCGCCCGTGTCCGCCGTCGCCCAGGATGTCGGCCTTCCCGGAGACGCGAGGGCGTCCGTCCTTCATCGTCGCCGCGGTACTGGTCACACGGTGTCGGAAGTTGACGGTGAACGACTGACCGCCGTCTGAGATCTCCGACAAGTCGTCGCCGCTGATCTGGTCGAACTCTTTGAAGACCAGCAGTCCTTTGCCGGGCTCCTCGGAACAGATCGGGTTTTCGGGATCGTCGTGTTTCTTGAGCTGAGTGAAGATCTCCCGAAGGCTCTTCGATTCGTCCCTGGCCGCGCGGTCCCGGAGGTGCCGCATCATGTTGCGGAGCCAAACCTCGGCGGTCGCCTGGGGTTTCAGAATCTCACGTGCCATCGCGATTCGCGCTCTCCGGAGAGCCGGGTCGTCTTCCTCGTCAGCGTCGTCTTTCTTCTCACCGTCGTCGTCGCCCGGCTTCTCGTCCTCGTCCCCGGGCTTTTTCTCCCGGGGCTCTCCGTCACCGCCTTCGGACTTCTCATTCTTGGCGGCGATCGCCGCGTCCATGTCCTCCAAGGTCTTGCCGAACTCCTCGAGCAGACGATCGCGATAGAGCTTGAAGTAGATCGTGACCTTCTCCTTGATGGGCTCGAATACGGCCGTGTCCACGCCAGGAAAAGCCTTCTGGAACAGCGCCTCGATCCGCTTCTGGTCGTTTTTCGCTGCGTCTTCGCTGGAGCGATAGCGCTTGTGCATCACGTACAGCAACTCGAACGAGTAGCGGCGAAGGTGGCGAAAGCGAACGCGCTCGCGCTTCACCCGCGGCGATGTCTCGAAGAACTTCTTGAGTGCCTTGTCCGGATCCTGATCGGCCTTCAGCTCGGTCGCCGCTTCTTCGAGGAAACGTTCGCTGTCCAGCGCCGCCCACGAAGCGCGCACGGAATCCGTTGCCGCGTCGAGGTAGTCATCAAGAGCCTTGGAGCGGGATTCGGCGGGAGCGACGAGGTAACTCGCCTGGTAGAGCGCGCGCACGCGCTGTCCGCGCAGGAAAAGGCGAAATGCCTCCTCGAACTGGGCGAGGCCCACACCTGTTCTTTGACGGATGAACTGCTCGTAGATCGGATCCTTCAGGTCCAGATTCGGGGGCATGATTCCCCTCAGTTCCGAGACCAAGTCGGAATCGGAGACGTGAATGCCCTCGCGATCCGCGGCGGCCTGCCGAATCAGAAAGCTCCACACGGCCGACGGCGGCGGATCGTCCCTTTCTGCGCCGCGCGACAGCAGGTTTCGAGTAATGGCCACCGTCCGCAACGCGTCTTGGTACTCGGCGAACGTCACCGACCGGGTCTCGCCGGGAAGCACGTAGAAGGAGCCGGCGATCTCGCTGCGCGGGTCGGTCTGTCCGACCCCCTGTAGGAAGTCCGTCAGCGGCTCAACGACCGTAAAGATGGCCAGCAAGAAGACAATGAGGCCGATGAGGAACCACCGCTCGTACTTCTTGAACAGGCGGCGGATGGCTTTGGTGGACATCATGATCGCAGGGGCTCCGTAAAGGGCCCCCTTGGAGGGCCCGGGAGGTCGAGGCTCAGTCGTGCAAACGGGGCATTGTCGCGCGGAGAGTGGCGCCGTCAATGGATACGGCCGGCCGGGGCGAGCCGGCGACCGGATTTCCGCGAAATTCCGACGGATCCGCGAAGTTCCTAGGCTCCGTCTGAGAAAAACCCGCAGGCCCGAGATCGAGCTGGAGCGGGTTGTCGGCGAACGCCCGACGAACGCTTCAACGGCGTCAGCCGTTGAGCCAGAGATTCAGACGGAGCCTAAAGGTCCAGGGACGCGGGCAGATCCTTCGGCGTGTTCAGGCCGAAACGGTCGAGGAACTCGCGGGTGGTCGAGTACAGGAGCGCCCGGCCGAGGCCGTCTTCGCGGCCGGAGACCTTCACCAGATCCAGATCGATCAGGCTGCGGAGCACGGGGCCCACTCCGACGCCGCGGATGCGTTCGACCTCCGCACGGCTCACGGGTTGTTTGTAGGCGACGATCGAGAGCGTCTCCAGCGCGGCTCGGCTGAGCCGCTCCTGGGACTTGTTGCCCGCGAGCGCGCGAACCACGTCCGCGCACTCGGGCTGCGTCAGGATGCGCCACCCGCCCGCGATTTGAATCAGCTCGACACCCCGATCGGGTCCCGCATAGCGCTCGGACAGTGCGTTCAGCGCCTCTTTCACGTCGGCCGCGTCGGCCTCGAGGATCTCGCAGAGCCGTCGTTGGGAGAGCGACTCGGTCGCGGCGAAGAGGACGGCCTCCAAACGGGCGGTCATCGAGGGAGAGTCGTTCTGATCGAATCGTTGAATCATGTCACCGGATCTTGTGGGTCACCGCGGCGGAGGCGCCGCTTGGAACCGATGCGTCAAGAGCACACGGCGCCGCCAACGCTCGTATTCTGGCACGTCGACCGGACGATCCCCAAGGCCATCCGCGATCGACTCTTCGAGTTCGGCGTAGGGGGCGATGCGGCCGGTCTCGCGGCCGTGAATGAAATAGATCTGCTGCACACCATCGGCGCCCTTTCCGGTGGCGAACGGGCCGACCACGGATTCGGCCTTTTCGGTGAAGAGCGCGGACGCCACCGCGAAGTCGTTCAGGTCCTCGCGCAGCAACGCGAACGGGATGCGGCCTCCGTTGGGCGCGGACGCATGCAGCGATTGTTGTTTGGCGATCTCGCCAAAATCCGCTCCACCATCCAGCTGGGAGCGTATCTTCGCGGCGGCGTCGGCCCCCATCACAGTGATGATCGAAGCCTCGACACGCGGTTGGGTCGCCACCTCGTAGCGCAGGAGCCGGTCCTGCAGGAGTTCCACCTCCGCGTGCCGCCGCAGGTAGGCACGAAACGAAGCCACGTCGAGGCCGGCAACGCGTTCGAGCCACTCGGCCGGCTCGACGGTGCGGCCTCCCTTCTCGGCGGCCACCTTCAGGTTGCGCGCCCACTCCCGGTACTTCTCCGTTGTCGCCCGCGTCAATGCCACGTTGGGCACCGTGACGCCAAGCCGCTTCGCCTCGGCGCGCACGATGTACGCCATGTAAACGCCTTCGAGGTTCACGGCGAACGCGTGCGGATCGCGCAAGCGCAAATACCGGCCGACATCGTCGTAGGTGATGGCGATGCCGCCCAGCCAGCCGGCGGGCGTGGCCTCGACTCCTTGCGGCTCCGACAGCTCGTCACGCGCCGGGGGCGAGCCTCCGCACGCAGTCAGACAGACCCACACGAACGCGGCCAGAAACACGCGCGGGATGCGGCGGTGTTGCTGCACTCGGATCAGCGGTTCTTGCGGCGCTTGATCAACTTTTTCCAGCTCGCCTGGCTCTTGCGCCGGTCCCGGCTGGATGCCGTCGCGCTGTACTGATTGCTCGTGCCGTAGATCTGCTTCAAGCAGCTAATCGCGAGCATCCGGACGTGAAACTGCTTGTCGTTGAGTGCATCGACCAGCGTCAAGGAAGCCTTGTGCCGTTCGTCCTTGTCCACACTCGCCGCCTTCATGGCGCTGTAGTTCTCCATGAGTGCGGCCGGCAGGAGCGCCGCGATCCGCACGACGTCGGGCTCGGGTTTGGGAGCGTGAAACGCGGTCCAACTCTTGAACACCTCTTTGACCACGACCTCGCCGGTCAGAGTTTTGTTTTCGAACTCCTTCCAGTGCCACAGGAACGAAAGGATCATCCGCTCCATCCGCGGCTTTTTCAGGAAGCGCTCCATCTCGGCTTGCCGGACGGAGGCCTCGTTGAACTTCGCCAGGAGCACGTCGATGCGCGCGTAGTTGCCGATTTTCGGCGGCCGCGCGTCGGCGACGCCCGCGATGACGGCGACGAGCGCGAGGGCGGACAGTTTCCTCATGATTCGCGGCACATGGTAGCAGCGACCGAGGCCATGGAGCCCCTTTCAGCGAACCAACACGGGACGCCCACACCAGGACCGCCGCCCGGAAGCGTGGCCTCCACGGCATCAGCCGTTGCATCGGTGGCGCTGGCCGGGACGCCCCCGCCAGAGCTGCCGCCCGCAGGCGTGGCGTCAACCGCGTCAGCCGTTGAGCCAGCAGCATTAGTGGCGTTAGCCGTCCCGGCTAACGCCACTGCACGACGCGGAAATGAAGCGCATCGTGGCAGACGCCGCAACGGTCGAAGTACTGGACGGTGCCTTGGCTCGTCGTGTGGATCCGCGAGATGTATCCCTTGCCCGTGCAGTTGGGGCAGATCTGCTTCTTGGGGTCCAACACGGTGCACATGCCGGAATTCTCGACCCAGTACGCGAACAGGAAACCGCGCACGATGTTGGTCTTCGTGCGGTTGCGCGACCACCACGTGTCGGGCTTGAGACGGGGACGCGGTTTGGGCGGACGCGCGCCGGTCTGGCCGCGCTTGCCCTTGGGGCGCTTGATCTTCGGC
Organism: Planctomycetota bacterium; assembly: GCA_036443405.1. Lineage (GTDB taxonomy): Bacteria > Planctomycetota > PLA2 > PLA2 > PLA2 > JAZFYD01. The sequence goes on along the minus strand of JAZFYD010000078.1, from coordinate 457 downwards.
GCCCTCGTGAGCGGATCCGTGAGGTCCTCGAGAATCATGAACGTACCGTCGCGATAGAACGCGCGCTGCACCGGCCGCTTGCGCCTCTCGTTGCGCATGTTCCAGAACTTCAGTACGTCCGCTTCGGGGATCTCGAGGCGCTCGGCGGTCCGGGTCACGGCGTGCGCGCTGCCGGACGTCTCCGAGGACGGTTCACCGCCGGCGTAGCGCTGCGCGTCCTGGAGCGTGAGCTCCTTTTCCTTGAGCTTCTGCACGAGGAGGTACTTCACGGAGTTCGGCAACTCGCGCGTCACCTGCATGATGAAGTACTCGGTGCGCTTTTCCGCGCCCTGATCCTCGAGTTCCTTCGCCTCGGAGAGCAGTCCCTCGTCTTGGTACTTCTCGCGGAACGCCGCGATCAGCGCCGTCGCGAGATCGAACTTGTTGAAAATGATCCGCTGCTTGATCTCTTTCAACT
>JAZFYD010000077.1:0-14025 GCA_036443405.1 Planctomycetota bacterium | reverse complement strand
AAAGGAGATCTTCCTTCCGTCGCACGATGAGAGCGGGGAGACCGATCCGAATCTGCAGGACCTGTTCGGCCTCATGGACGGCGTCAATGACCTCGGCGCGGTCGTCGAGGCGATGCCCGCGAGCAAGTTCGAAGTCATGAAGCTCGTCGCCGGGCTGGTCGACTGCGGCCGGCTCGTCCGCGCAACCGCGCCCCATCTGCGCGACCTCGCGCAACGCGCCACTGCGACCGGCGAACCCGCACGCGCCATCCGCCACTTGGAGGCTGCGCTCGAGCGCGAACACGGGGCGCTCGACATCCGTCGGGATCTGGCCAAGCTCTACGAAAAGACCGATCGGACGGACGAGGCCGCGCGCGAGCACAAGAAGATCGCATTCGACCTAACCGCGTCCGGCGAAACTCGCATGGCCCTCGAGGTCTACGAACGCGCGTCCGCGCTCGCACCGAGTGACACGGGCACGCTGCAAAAGATTGCGGACATCCACGAAGCGGGCGGCGACCTGGAGTCGTTCCGAAAGGCCGGCCGGCGCCTCGGTGAGACCCTCGTCGCCCAAGGCCTCTACGAGGACGCCCTCAAGGTCTACAAGCGCCTCAGCAAGTCGGACGAGAACAACGTCGCGCTGCGCGAGGCCCTCGCCGAGATCCACGTCAAGCTGAACAAGCCGAAAAACGCCGCCAAGGAATTCCTGCCGCTGGCGGAACGCGCGTACAACCGCGGCGACTACTCCGAAGCGCTACGCCAATATCGAAACGTCATCCGCGTCGATCGCAGTTGCGTCGAAGCCGCCGAGCGCATCGACGAGATCGAATCGGGCCGCATTCGCCAATACGCGATCAACCGGCGCCGGCGCCTCGTCGCCGCGTGCGTCGCGGTGGTCGCGGCTTTGGCACTCTGGCAGTTCTTGCGCGAAGCCCTCGCCACTGAAGCGCTCCAGCGCGCTTCCATCTCCGCGGCGATCGACCAGCCGCGCCACACAGCGCTACCGGGCGGCGTGTTCGCACTTGAACGGTTCGCACGCGTGCGGACGGATTTCCCGGGGACGCTCGCGGCCGGTCGCGCCGGCGAGGCAGTGCAGATGCTCGTGCTATCCGAACTCGACCGCATGGCCGGGATCGCGGAGCTCGACCCGGCGGCCGTGGAAGCCAACGTGCGCCGCATCGACAACGTCGACCTGAGCGGCGACACCGAGGCGCTCTGGGTGGATGGCCGCGACCGGCTGCTTTCAACCGTGCGCAAGGTGCGCGAGCGCATCAACGGCGCCGAAGTGTCAGACTGACTGTCGCGGTCTCGGTCCCGGCGATCGCAAACGACGCCTGCGCCGTCCGATATCCCTCCTTGCCCGCCCGCAGCGTGTACCGCCCCGGCGCCAGACCGCTGTCACTCAGCACGTGCGCAACCGCGGGGATGTAGTTGACCGACACGAGCGCGCGACCCTCGCTGACTTCGGAGTAGATCTGTACGTCGATCTGCGTGCCCGTCTCGTTGTTCAGCTGAATGTGCACCTTCTCAAGGAGGTTGCCGTCCTCGCCGTTGACGGTCAGGTCGATACCGCCGCCGTCGATGAACACGACGCGGTACACGGGCCGCGCGCCCTTGCGCACGACCACCCGCGGAACACGTGACGGGATCTTGCCCTGCGCCAACACCGCGACATCGAAGGTGCCCTCGGGCACGCCGTCAACGACGAGCCGTTTGTCGTTGTCGGTCTCGTTCGGGTGTTTCACCCATCGGATGAGGCCGGCGGCATCGCGCCCCACCAACGCGACACGGCCGTCGAACGGCGTGCTGCTTTCGAGAAGGAACGTGCCCATCGCGGCGGCCGTCACGGGCGTCATCGCCACGTTCAACTCCGCGGAGAGCACGCCGTCCTCGTCGGCGTTGTACTCCGGCAGCGTGAGCTCCACGGGTTCGTATCCTTCAAGTTCTAAATACGCCTTCCACTTCCGGTCGAGCGACATCGGCACCACAAGAGAGCCGGACGGATCGGCGGCGTACTCCATCAACTGGCGGGACTCGGGTTCGATGCGCGCTTGCGGTTCGATCCGTGCGCCCGTGGACGCGTCACGCGCATCGACAGACACAAAGACGAAACGGCGCATCGAGATCTCGACGGGCGACACCCGGGATCCAAGCGCCTCGCCGTGGCGGTGATCGAACTGCAGCGCCTCGATGTCCACCGGTCCCGCATCAAATCCGCCAAGGGTCACAGTGGCCCGGCCGTCCGCATCGGTCTTTAGGTCCCGGCGGGTCGCGACGACATCGGCGAACTCGCGGCCGACCAATGCGTCCGTCAGCACGTCCATGCCGCCGGGCGGCAAGACGCGATCGCGCGCCGACGTATCCGCCGCGAACAACGAAACCGGGTGCTCCGGCCGCGCGCCTGTCAGGCGAACCTCGATCGCCCGTCCGCGTTGCAGCGTGATGTCCAGGTCGCTGCGGCCGTCGTCGGGAATGAGAAAGTCACGCGTGATCGACGGCCGAAACCCGCGTGCGCGAACGCCCACGTCAGTTACGCCCTCGCGCACCCCCGCAAACGTGTAGCGGCCCGCGACGTCGGTAACGGCGGTGTTGCCGGAATGAGACGCTTCAAGCAGAAAATGGCGCGCATCGATGACATACACCCGCGCGCCAACGACGGGCATCCCGCGGCCGTCGACAACCTGCCCGGAGAGCATGGCCGCCGGCGTCAGCTCGACATCCCGGACGACGACGCGGCCCGCAAAGAACTCGATGCCCATCGCCCCAGAGAGCACGACGGGCAAGAACCCCTCCTTGACGACCTCGAGTTGATAGGACGAGTTTCCAAGCGGCAGGGAATAGTTGCCCGCGGCATCGGACAAGACACCGGTCATATGATCGGTCCCGTCGTCCGTCGCGACGACCTTTGCCCCCTCCAAGGGTGAACCATCGCGGCTGCGCACCGTTCCCTTGAGCAGATTGGTCACGGCGGCGTCACCCGACGTGCGGTCATGCCCCGGTGCGATTTCGTGCACGGCGCCGGAGGAGGCGCCGTCAGTGTTGGTCCGGGCGCCGTTAACAAGTTCGAGCGATCGTTCGTCGTCTTGCGAGCTAGTTGCAAGACGCTCGGTGGTCGCGCCGTCTATGAGGATGAAAGCAAGCGCTCCGGTGCCTGCGAAAGCGACCACCAGAAAAAGAAAAATGGCACTCCGTGACACAAGGCGATTGTACTGCGTGAGAATCATTGACGAACCATTGACGGTTCCCGCGGCAAGGGCGGCTACTCTCACACTTGCAAACAAACGAACAGACCTCTGGCAATCGAACAGGGCTCGGGACCGCCTAGGATGAAGCAGCGAATCTTGGTCATAGAAGATGAGACGGCAGTAGCGCGCGGCGTGCAAGACGCGCTCTCCTTCAACGGGTTTACCGTCGAGGTCGCGGAGACGGGCACCAACGGCTACGCCGCCGCGAAGGAAAACGGTTTCGATCTCATCATTCTGGACCTCATGCTCCCCGGCATGCAGGGCTTTGACGTTCTTACAAAACTCCGCGAGCGTGGCGTGCATACACCCGTCATGATCCTGACGGCGCGAGGCCATGAGGCCGACCGCGTCAGAGGGCTCGATCTCGGCGCGGACGACTACGTCATCAAACCGTTCAGCGTGAAGGAACTCGTCGCGCGCGTGCATGCCCACTTGCGGCGCCGCTCCACCGAAGCGGGCACGACGATGCGAGTGGCGCTTGGCAACGCGGAGTTCGACTTCCAGGCACGGCGGGCGTTTCAGGAAGGCCGGCCCGTGCCGGTATTGCCCAAGGAACTGGACCTGGCGCAGTTCCTTCTTGAGAACCCAGGTCGTGTCGTCACACGCGACGAGCTTCTGCTCAAGGTCTGGGAATACCCGGTTTCCGGCCTGCAGACGCGCACCGTCGACAACTATGTGATGAAACTTCGACAAAAGGTCGAGCCCGACCCCGCGCGGCCGAAGTATATCCTTACCGTTCGCGGTAAGGGTTACCGGCTTGAACACACGTAGCGCGCTTCTCCTTCTCTTTTTCCTGCTCGTCGCCGTCCCGGTCGGGGCTGCGGTCTATCTCGGCACGACCGGACTGAGGCAAGAGAAGAAGCTGCTCATCACGCGCGAGTTGCAACTGCTGCAAGGTCGCGCGGACGATGTGCGCGACGCCCTCGTGCGCGAGCTGCAGGAGTTCTACCGCATCGAACAGCAGCGGCACTTCGGTGACTACAAGCGCCGGCTCGTCGTGCAGCGGCAGGAAGGCCGTGACGACGTCACGATGCCTTCGCCGTTTGCCAGGAACGATCCGAACGCGACGACTCTCGACCGCTTCGAGGTCGGCGCCGAAGGCCGGTTGCAACTCCCCTGGGCCGATCCGGACGAGGCCCCGTTGGACCTCTTGGAACTCGTCAACTCCGACGAGTTCGGCCGGTGGCTCGGGCTGAGGGAGCAACCGACGGAACAGGGTGAACTGCGGCAGACGGTGCCAAGCAACGTCGTGACCTGGAACGTAGACCAGCAGACGCGGGGTTCCCAAGAGGTTCAGGCGGTCTACTCGCCGTTCCGATTCTTCGGCGACTTCGCCGTCCGGCGAGTGCGGTTTGGACGCAGCCGGATCGCGCAGGGGTTCCGAACGAACGCGGCCGCGATCGCAGCGCGTTTTCTGGATCCGCTTTCGCCGTATTCCATCGTGCGGCGCTTCGACCCGCACATCGCAACCGTGGCGTTGCGGCGCGAAAAGGGGCATCACGATCACCACCACGATCGCGACGACGCGTTGGCTGCCGGCGACGAGCTGCCGCGTGTGCTCTACCGCCATGTCGTGCCGCCGAGCCGGGATTCGCCGCCGGTGCTCCTGCCGGACGGCTACCGGCTCGTGCTCAACCTGCGGGCCTCGACCGCGCTCGCCACGACGATGGACAAGGCGCAGACGCGACTCCTCCTGATTCTGTGCGCGGTGGCCGCCATGACGGTGGCCGGGATGCTGTTCGGCTGGCGCGCCTGGAAAACCGAATCGCAGCTTGCGGCACAGCAGGTCGAGTTCGTCTCCGCGGTTTCGCACGAGATGCGCACGCCGCTCACGTCGATCCGCATGTATGCAGAGATGCTCAACGAGGGCTGGGTCAAAGACGACGACTCCGCGCGCGAGTACTTCCGGCTGATCGGTGCGGAGAGCGAACGCCTGGCGCGCCTCGTCAACAACGTGCTCGACTTCAGCCGCATCGAAAAGGGCAAGAAGCGGGTCCGGCTCGAACGCGGCGATCCGGCGGAGACGATTCGCAAGGCCGCGGAGACGTTGCGACCGACTTTGTCGATGAAGGAAATCGAACTCGATATAGCGGTTCCGGAATCGCTGCCCGAGTGCGAGTTCGACAAGGACGCGATGACGCAGGTGGTGGTCAACCTCATCGACAACGCTATGAAGTACGGGTGCGAAAACGATCCCAAGGAGATCCGAGTCGAGACCGAGGCCACCGACAGGCTCGTGATGCTGCGTGTGCTCGACCGCGGCCCCGGCGTGCCGCGCGACGAACGCATGCGAATCTTCGATTCGTTCCATCGCGGCGCAAACGCGCGGCCCGGCGGCGGATCCGGCCTCGGCCTCTCGCTCGTGCACCACTACGTGCAGGCGCACCGAGGATCGGTGATGGTCGGCGAACGCTCCGGCGGCGGCGCGGTGTTCACCTGCACGATCCCGATCGAACCCGCGGACTGACCGCTAGGCTCCGGGTTAGGACCGCGGATCGAGCGCGGCGGCGACGTCGATGCGGTACGCGCGCAGGGCCGGTAGCAGGCCAGCGGCGCAGCCGACGAGGACCAGGACGGGGACGACCCACGCTTCGGACGGGCTTAGCCCGAAACTCTCGACACGGATGCCGCCGCGCGCCTCGAGCAGCGGAGCGAACAAACCGGCGCCGCCGTGCGCGAGCGCCATGCCCAGGAGTGCGCCGCCCGCGCACACCATCACGGACTCGAGCAGCACCGATCCCAATAGCGTCGCGCGCGTCGCGCCGATCGCGCGGAGGATCCCGAACTCGCGCCGCCGTTCCGACATCGCCGCGAACAGGCTGACCGTCACCGACAGCGCGGCCACTCCGATGACGAGATATCCGATCCAAGCGAGCACGCGCCGAACGTCGCCCAGCAAGTCGAACAACTCCGTGACGACGAACATCGGCCGGATCGCCTGCGCCTCCGTGCTGTCGTTGATGTCCTGCACAAGCCGTTCGTTCGGCACCGGCGAACCGCTCGCGGTCTTCAACAAGATCGCGGACACCGCGCGCTCCTCCGAACGGTCCCCCGGGCCGCCGCGGTGCATCCCGCTGTGGCCGCGCAACGACAGGAAGTCCTCGATGCGAACCCAGATGACCTTGTCGTGCGCCGTACCGGTCGGCGCAGCGAGCGCGCTAACGGTGAAGGTCTCGCCCTTGTGCAACGGGTGACCGTCGGCGCCGCCGTGCGCGGGAGTGAATTCGTCGCCGATTCCTAGTCCCGTGCGCCGTGCCGCTTCGGATCCGACAATCGCGCGGCGCGGGGCGCCGACGAACGGTTGGCCGGAGATCTCGAATCGCTCGCCGGGTCGTGGATGGAAGCGCTCGAACATGTCCTGTGTCGTGCCGACGATCGGCGATCCGCGATAACCGTCGCCGTATGCGATCGGTATGGCGTAGGCCACGCGCCGATCCGCCTTGAGCTTTTCGTAGTACGCCCACGAGACACGCCCGGGAGCCCGCCCGACGTGGTAGAGCGCGCTCAACAGCGTCTCGACGCGGCCGCCCTTGGTTCCACCGACCAGCACCTCCACTCCGAGCGCCGTGCGTTTGAACGCGCCGAACGCCTCGCGCTCCAACAACAGGACGGCTCCGGTCAGCGCGACCCCCAACGCCACCGCCGTAAGCGCAAGCAAACTGCTGAGTCGGCGCTGAGCGAGGCTTCGGAATGCGAGCGCGAAGATGTGCACGTGAGTGGGCGCTAGTTGCCGCCCAGCGTCGCGGTGCGTTTCAGGAGGCGCGGCCCGCGACGAATCAACAGCTTGACCTTCTGTTTGGGTTTGGTGTTGGAGTGGATCTGGTTGAAGGCGCTGATGGTCGTCACCGGCTGGCCCTCGAATTCCTCCACCTTGTCCCCCTTCTTGATCCTCGCCTTCGACGCGGGGCTCTTCTTCTCGACGAAGATGACATACAGACCGTCGCTGCGCTGTTCGAGGCTCAGGCCGAGAAACGGCCCGGCGTCGAGTCCGCTCGCATCCGAGCGCAAGAACGGCGGTCGCGTCTCCCGCGTCGCGAGATCGAGGCACGTGTCCGCCGCGAGTGACGCGACCTTGCCGATGCCTTTTTTGTCGATCCCCTTCCAGTCGTCGCTCGGCCGGTGATAGTCCTTGTGCAAGCCGGTGAAGAAGAACAGGACCGGCATGCCCTTTTCATAAAACGGGGTGTTGTCGCTCGGCGCGCGGCCGCCCGGGTTGAACTTCACCCGGATGCGGTGCTTCTTGTTGAGCTTCTTGAGCAGCGGCTCGAACACCGGCGACGTTCCCGTGCCGCCGACCTGAAGCCGTCCTCTCTTCAGCCGGCCGACCATGTCGAGGTTGACCATCGCGACGCACTGTTCGAGCGGGATGACGGGTTTGTCCACGTAGTGCTTGGACCCGAGCAGCCCGAGCTCCTCGGCGGTGAACAGCAGAAACAGGATGTCGCGCTTGAGTTTCGTCCTGCGCGCCTTCATGAACGTGGCGATCTCGAGCACGCTCGACGTGCCCGACGAGTTGTCGTCCGCGCCGTTGTGGATCGCTCCCTTGCCCTTGCTGCCCGCGAGGGACCCGTAGGCGCCGAGACCGACGTGATCGAAGTGCGCCCCGATCACGAGCGTTTCGCGCGCCACCGCAGTTTTCGACTCGGCGGGGTTCTTGACCTCGCCCTCGACCGCGGTCTTCTCCGCAGTGACCGCACGCAACAGTGCACACACGTTGCGAACGGGTAGCTGGTTGGCCTTCAGTGCGGCGTTGACCCGCAGCTTGATGTTGAGCGGCACGCTCCGCGGAACGCGCTTCTTGTCGATGGCGAACTGCGCTTTGCGGAAACTGAACTTCGCAGCTTTGCCGAGCTTCTTCGCGGCCTTGAGCGTCATGTGAATGACGGGGATCGACCCGGGGTTCCCGCCGACGTTCTGCATGGCAACGTCATGTTTCGGCTTCCTGGTGTGCGCCGGATCGTTCACGATGATCAGCGCTGCGGCGCCCGCGCCGGCCGCCGTGCTCACCTTTGCCTGAAATACCGCGTACTTCTTGCGGACGCCGGGCTGACTGAACGGGCTCTTGCGGTCGTCGTAGTCCGGCGCGTGCCGCAACACGACGACGATCTTGCCCTTGACGTCGATGCCCTCGTAGTCGTCGTAGCCGTACTCGGTGGCCGCGATGCCGTAGCCGCAGAAAACGGCGTCGGCGGTGATGTCGCCGGGCGCGCTCAGGCTGAGAGGCTTGAGGTCCTTCGGGTAACGGAGGACGACGCGCTTCTTGCCCCCGAGCACCTCGACGGAGGTCTCCTTGCGAACGACGAATCCACGCGGCAGCGGAAAGTTCTGAAAGTAGGTGCCGTCGTCGCCCATCGGCTCGAGGCCGAGTTTCTTGAAATGGGCGGCCGCGTAGTCGGACGCCATGCGCGCGCCCTCGGAACCCGCGGCCCGGCCCTTGCGATCGTCGTGGGAGAGATACTTGACGTGCTCGAGGATCGCCTTGGCATCGATCCCGGGAATCTTCTCCTTTTTCGGATCGCGGGCGAGCGCGATCCCGGCCAGAAGGACCAGAAAGTAGCGACGGAGCATCATCTCATCCTACGTTTTTGCCCCGCCCGACTGTGGGCGTTGGACCGGGATTCTTGCTATCTGTTTGTCCATGCAGACTTCGACCGCCACGACCGGGGCCGTCCGGCGAGCCTTTGCCGGGCTCACCGGTTCGCTATTGCTGCTCTGCGCGTGCAGCGGCGTCTACACCGGACCCTACGACACCCTCGACGGCGAGCCGTCCAACTGGCGCATCAACATCATGAGGAATCGCCTGACGGTAATGGACACCGTGCCGTCGATCGCCGAGAGCATGGGGCTCGAGGCCGAGCGCAACCGCGTTAAGAGCATCCTCCGGTTCAAGGGAACCTTTACACCCGAGCAACTGGACAAGTATTGCAAGTTCCACCGGGTCAAGCCGCTCTCGGAAGACGAGAAGCTGGAACGGGAGGAGCGTGAGAATGAGGCTGCGAGGACGGACCCGGCCGAAGAGGACGAAGAGGAGGTCGCGGCGGACGACGACTCGGAGGACGTGGGCGAGCGCGAACCGACCGACACGTTTGTGGGCATCACCGCGAAGGGCGCCGAGACGGACGGGCGCGTCTCGATGGTCGTGACCTCGAGACTCTGGCGCACGGGCGGAACCTCCCTCGAATTCGTGATCCACTACTCGATGCGCGACGGGGATCACCGCCAGTCGCTGCGGACCACCGAGGAGTTCGAGCGCGCGTTCGAGAAAAAACTACGCGCACGGCTGGGCGGGCGCTGACCCGACGCTGACGGCAAGGGTTACTTCACGAACGTGCCGCGCGACCGGTCTTTTCGGACGCCGGGGAACTGCAGCACTTTGTTGTGCATCGCGACATAGATCCCCGGCGCGAGAACCTGAACCGCCACCAACGCCTCGGTCAGGTTTTGCAGGGCATCGGTCTGCCGCAACATGTACGGCCGCATCGCGCCGGTCAAGACAAACGGCACACGCGGCGTGGCGGTGATTGCGACGAGCTTCTCCCCGGTTTCCGCCAGCCGGTCCGTCCCGTGCACGATCACGACGCCGTCGTGCCCCTTGGACATCGCCTCCGCCGTCTCCGCGATCAGCAAGTGATCCGCCGCCTTCATCTCGAGGCTGTCCTTGTTCATGAGCGGCACGCGAATGATCTCGACGCCGCCGAGCTGCAACGTCGCGAGCATGACATCGAGCACGCTCAGGCGGTTTTGCAACACTCCCTCGAGCTCGTCGTACGTTTTCTCGATCGTGCCCCCGGTCGAGATGAGCGCGATGCGATTCCGCCGGGCCGGCGCTTCTTCGGGTTGCGGTTTGGACACGCGCCGAGACTACCGCCGGGCCGCCCGCTGCACAACCGGCACCACGGCGACGGCGGTCGAGGGCGCCTGGGACCTAGGGCAACAGCACGAGCCCGTAGATGCGCACGAGGTCCTGCCAGACGTTGCCGTCGAACGGATCCAACAGGAGCGAACGGTTGACATACGCCACCCCTTCGGCCGGCCGGGCGCGCCGCCGCGCATGGATCTTCCATCCGATGTGTCGCAGCGCCCGTGCCCGATCCGGGTCTCCGGGTGCGACACGCCGCCAGTAATAAAGCGCCGCTACGTCGTCACCGGCATCGTGAGCCGCACGTCCGAGGGCGAAGGCGCTTTCGATGTACACGACGTCCGGACCGTCAGACGGCAGCCTGGGCGCTTGCGCGTTCACGATCGCGATGGCGGCGAAAGCGAGAAGCAGCGGCGTCAGCAGGATTGCGAGGAGTCGGCGGCGGATCGGTGCGTTTGACATGGTTCGAACCCGGACGTGTCTTCCAAAACCTCTTGCCGATCGAGTCCGGTTCATTTCGCTTGTCGTGGAAGCGCCTAGAATCTCCCCGATGCGGCGGATCGCGCTCATCGGTTGCCCCGGCGCGGGCAAAACCACACTGGCCCGAGCGTTGGGCGACCAACTCGACCTCCCGGTGATCCACCTCGACCGGCACTTTTGGAAACCCGGCTGGGTCGAGACACCACGGGAACCGTGGCAAAAGCACCAAAAGAAGCTTCTGTCGGGAGACCGCTGGATCGTCGACGGTGGATATCACGCGACGCTGGACATCCGATTGCCGCGTGCAGACACGGTCCTCTGTTTCGACTTCCCAAGATGGCGCAGCTACTGGGGCGTCGCGCGGCGGTGGATGCAACACCACGGGCAGACCCGGCCGGACCTGGGCGAAGGATGCCCGGAGCGCCTGGATCCCGAATTCCTGCGATACATCTGGAACTTCCCGCGAGACATCCGGCCGAAGGTGTTCGACAAGGTCGCTCAGTACAGAGACGGCAAACGCGTCGAGGTCTTCCGCGCGCCCCTCGACGTGCGGCGTTTTGTCGCCGCGCTCTAGCAGCGCTACGCGTCAGGCGGCGTTGGCGGAGCGATCACGCCCGTTAGATCGGTCGCGCCCACCGAGACGAGCGCTTTCAACGCGGCGCTAACAGAGATGCCGGCGTCACGCGCATCGGAAGGATCGATGAGTGCGAGGCGCCCAAGCGTCGGGTTGGGTGCACCCGGCACGAACACGACGAGCCGCCCGTCGTCCTCGATGCGGTTCGTCACCAATCCGAGCTCCAGCGCGCCGCCGATCGACCCGGGTACCAACACGACGCGCTGAAACATCGCATCCTCGCCTTCGCCGTAACCGAGGATCTGTTTGAGAGTGACGTAGAGACGGCCGAGCGCGGGCAGGCGCTCCAGCAGCCGATCGAAGAACCCCCAGAACCAACGGCCTAACCAGGTGGAAACCACCAGCCCCGTGAGATAGATGGCCGCGATCGCCGCCAGCAACCCCAAGCCGGGGAAGTAGAAGTCCTGATCCTTGAGCCCCGTGTCGGCGAACTCACTTTCGAAATACGCCAGCGCGACGACGGTTCCGCCGACGGGCAGAAGCGCCACGACACCCGCGACAAAGCAGCGGGTGAGGTGTCGGATCAGCGTGCTCATCAAAGGCCATAGATCGGGGGATTTCGTACCCACGATGAGAGAAAAAGACCGGCTTTTGGCGAACTCCATCCCGCGAACCCGCAGGATCGATAGGGAACCCATGTTGATGGGCCTGTCCTCGCTAGGCTTCGTGCTGAAGTGGGTCGTCCCGGTTGTCGCGCTCGGTGTCGTGATCGAGGCCGCGATCCGCACGTCGATCCTTCGGAATCTCCCGAGCTCCCTGGGAGTCGAGCCCATCGACGACGAGAAGATCGGGCCGGAGCAGCGCGAACTGGCCGAGACGATCATGGAACTCGGGTTCGAGCGGATCGGAAAGGCGATTTCCACGGACATGGAGCCGGAGAGCCGGGTCGTGGCGATGCAACACGAAGACGGCACCTACGCCAGCGTGATCCCAGGTCCTCGGAAACCGACCGAGACTCGCGTTTGATTTCGTCTCGGTGTTCCAGACGCCTGACGTTTCGCTGACGAGTTCGGGCGAGAAGGAGGCTGGCGTGTTGCCGGCGGCGCGCGGCGAGTTCCTTCGGATCCTCCCAGGTCTTTCGCCGGAGGAGTTGCTCGCCAAACATCGGGTTGCCGTCGCCTATCTCGAGGACCACCGGCTGAAAACACGTATCGCGCCGCCGGCGGACTACTTGAAACTCCTCACCGCCGCGATCCGCCGCAAGCGCGAGCTCTTCCTGAAGCGGTCCGTCACGAACACACTCACCGCGCTGATTTGCGTGTGATTCGCAAGACGACACCCTATGCCGGGCTGATCGAGACCCCGGCCGCCACACAACAACAGCTAGCCGAGCTCGGTGTGCCCAAAGGCGGAGGAGCGTCCGGACGAATGGTCAAGGAGCCGCCGAAGGGCCCCAGCGACCTCTCGGTGCTCCGAGTCGGCGACGAGTAGCGCCTCGCCCGGTCAGAGAATCGTCAGCGCCTCGCCCACGGCGTCGATGACAACGTACGGGTTCACGTTCCTCGCGAGGTACGAGAGCAGCGGGATGTCGAGCGGATCACCGATGCGGCCCAGCGCCGCCAGCGCAATCGCGCGCAGTTCGCCCTGCTTGTTCTTGTTGCGGAGGATCTTGAGGAGCGGCGGGACCGCGTTGGCGTCCCCGACGAACCCGAGCGCGAACGCGACCGCACCACGCGTGTAGGTCGCACGGCTCTGCTCGAGGAGCTTGACCAAGTCCGGGACGGCAGCGGGTCCGCGCAGCAACGCGAGCGCAAGCGCGCCCTCGCGGATCGTTTCCGGATCCTTCTTGTCGAAGATCATCTTCCGAACGACCGGGATCGCCTTTTTGTGATCCAGAAGGCCGAGCGCCACCATGCCGTGGCCCGCGAAAGCGGGGTTTCCCCTTTCCACCTCCTCCAGGATCATCGGCGCCGCCTTGCGGTAATTCGCCAATCCGAGCCCCAGAGCGCACGCCGCACGGTCCTTGTTGTTCTTGAGGTTCTTGAACTGTTTCGTGAGCAACTCGCCGACGCCGTCGGCCTTCGAGAGCCCCGCGCCGAGGAAGTAGAACCCACGCTCCCGCTGGTCCGACGAACGCTTGAGTCCGGAGATCAGGTACGAAGCGGCCCGATCGCCGCCAATGCGTCCGAGGCTGATCGCCAGCAACGTCCGCACGCCGATGTCGCGATCGCGCGTGACCTTCTTCCCGAGAAAGTCGATGGCAGCGTCATCGCTTCTCTTGACGAGGCCGCCCATCGCAATGGCGGAGCCGTAACGCGCGACCTTTTCGGCTTGGCCATCCCTGATCAGGCGCAGCAACTCGGGCGTGGCAGTCGACGCGTTCAGCCGGCTCAGTGAGCACGGCGCGTAACCGCGCACCTCTTTCATCTCGTACTTGTCCATCGCGGCGCGCACGAGCGGCTGAATCGCCTGGTCGTCGCGGCAAAAACCGATCATCAGGGAAACACAGCCACGCAGCTCGCGCCTGTCGGGCTTGCTCCCCTTCATTCGATGGCCCTTCTTGTTCTCGAGCAGCGGCCGCAGGAACTCGCGGTCGCGGAGAAATCCGAGTCCGAAGATCGCGAAGCCGCGGATGCGCCGATCCTCCTTGTCGTCCTGGGCGACCTGGCGCAGGTACGGCCTCACTTCCTTCTTGCGCATCAACGCAAGGCCCATCATGGCCGCTTCGCGCACCTGCTTGATCTTGTCCTTTTGATGCATCTTTCGCAGGATGTCGATTGCACCAGCCATCCGAAACTTGCCGGCGGCAATCGCGGCGGAGGTTCGCACCTCCTCGTCCCGGTCGCGCAGCGCGTTCAGGACCTCCGGCACGAGGATGTTCTCGCGCA
>JAZFYD010000076.1:0-19298 GCA_036443405.1 Planctomycetota bacterium | reverse complement strand
ACGTTGCGGTGCCGTCGAGCCGCGCCGCCTCTTCCCCCGCACGAAAGCCGTATTGGACCGACACGGTGTACTTACCCGGTTCTCTAAGCCACCAGTTCGGCTCGCTCCCCCGATACGTGATGTGCACGGGGACTTTCACGGACTCTGCCTGCCCCGCCGCTACCCGCATGGGCGCCGCTCGCTCCGCCGGCACTTCGATGCGAACGGGCGCACCGCCGACCGGAGAGATTTCGATCGCAGTGCCGTGCAGATCGACGGACGGAGACCGGTAGCGGGGATCGAGCCGCGGAACCGTTTGAGCTCTCTTCGTCCGGTTTTTCAGCACCAACCACAGATACACAGGCTCGCCGAGCCGAGTGGACTCCGGCGCATGAACGGACAACTCGAGTCCGTGTGCGGCGCGGTTCGCCTTGGCCGAGGATTCCTCGCGCTTGCCGTCTTTGGGCTCCTGCGCCTGTCCGACTCCGTTAGAGCAGTTCGCGGTCATGAGCAGAGCCACGACCACGGGGAGAACGGACAGGCGCCACATCGGAGATCCGACTTGCTTCAACGCTTCTTTTCAGCCTCGTAGCTTTCAATCTCCTTTGTGATATCCGCGGCATCTTTCGAGCGTTTGGCGAGTTTGTACGCGTCGGCGAGTTGCTGTTTGACAGCCACCGCGATGTCCGCGTCGACGTTCGCCGTCAGCGCCGACTTGAGATACGTCGCCGCCTTGTCCAGGTCGGGAGGCCTGACGCGGTCCGTCTTGCTCGACGCGATCGTCGGCCGAACCAGGCTGGACCCGATCGCAAGACCGTAGGCTGCCTTTTGATTCGCGGAAAACGCCTTCGCGTCCGCATAGGCGTCTTCGAGCGCGCTTTCGGCCTTGGCGAGATGCGAGGCTCCGTTGAAGTAGAGGTAGAGACCGACGTCCTTGTCGAGGCAGCGTTGCTGCAGCGCCCTCGACGAGGTGCTCGCCGCCACGTCGAGCGCCGCCTTGATCTCAATGGTGAGCGGCTCGGAAGTAACGCGGTCGTTGCCCGCGGGGAAATCGGCCGTTACGAGGTACTTTCCGGGTTTCGTGAACGTCCAACCCTTGGCGCCAAAAAACAGCCGCACTTTCGCCGAAATCTCGGCGCCGTTCTTGAGCGGCGTGGGCGCAACGCGCGAGCATGACCACGCAATCGGGCGGTACGGGCGGGCGCGATCCGTGGTCGCCGCGCGAACGCCGATGCGGAGGAATCCCTGCTCGGGCGCGAGCGCCTGATAGATGTTGACCGTGTCCCCGCCGTTCTTGAGCCGCACGGTCAGAGTCACGGGCTCACCGAGCCGGAAACTCGTCGACGGCGCCTCCAAAACGAGCTTCAAACCGGACACCTCGCGGGGGGCGCCCGGGTTGCTCGTGCGAATGATCGCGGACGGGTCGACGGGGCGGCCTCGTTCGAGGGTCCGTGCGCCCTCGCGCGTGACGATCACATAGTTCTCCGGCGGGTCGCTCTGGTGAGCGGAGTCGTGATCCTGAGTGATGAATCCGAATTCGATGCCGCCGGGACCCGGCCGCACGAACTTCCCGTTGTCGCCGTCGTGATGCTTGATGTGCTCGATGCTCTTCGAACTGAGACTCCAACGCACGGTGTCCGCCATGCTGTAACTCTCGATCGTCGCGTGGCGGTTGAACGAGGCTGTGCTCGTGAAATTCGGATCGGGATCCCAGTCGGTGTGATGAATGTTGAAACAGTGGGCCAACTCGTGGACGGTGGTCAGAATCATCTCGTCCGCCTCGTTCGCCATGTTCGCGTGGGCGGTGTGGAACACCGCGCAGCCCTCCCGCGGGAGCGAGTTCAAATCGTTCCCGCCGTGGTCGAACATGATGCCGAGCGTGTTGGAGCCGCCGTCGCGTGCCGTCACGATCAGAAGATCGAGCTTCCACTCGCCGGAACCGGGTTGGTTCTGGCGGAACGTCGTCATGAGCGCGTGAAGATCGCCCAATCGAACCGTGGGACTGCTGGGGATGTCGGCGCCGTGGTCCTGGTAACGCAGGTCGAGGTTCGCCTCCGCGAAGATGCCCTTGATCCTGTCGAGGCCGGTTTGGCTCAACTCCGGCGTCCCCACCATCCGATGAATTTCGATGAGGACTTTCTGATTGGCGGGCGGCCCTTCATCGCCGCTGGGCGTTTCACCGCCATCGCCGCTCGGCGTCTCACCGCCGTCGCCGCTGGGGGTTTCACCGCCACCGCCGCTGGGCGTCTCACCGCCACCTCCAGCGGGCGTTCCGCCACCTGCATCGTCGTCGTTCTTAGGCCCGCTACATGCGAGGAGCGCACCCGAGAGGAGCATCGCCACGGCAAGGAACCGCGCCGCGCTCGATGAATTGGATATCCACGACATCGCCAACTCCTTTCCCATGGGATCGAACGGTCCGATCCCTTGCTAGCGCCTGCTTCTGGAAATTCCAACGATGGCCACGGTAGCACTCCGCCAGGTTTTTTGCCGCTGCGTTCCACGGCACTTACCCTCAAGGCCAAAATGGACCTCGAACAGTTTTCCGAACTCGCCCAAACCCGGCGCGCCATGCGCCGTTTCAAGACCGACGCTATCCCCGAAGGCCTGCTGGAAAAGCTCCTCAACGCGGCCCGCTGGGCGCCGAGCGGCTACAACCTGCAGCCGACCCACTTCGTCGTGGTGAACGACCCGCGGATCAAAGAGAGGCTCTGCACGGCGTGCTTCTCGCAACCGCAAGTCAAGACCGCGCCGGCGACCGTCGTCTTTGTCGGGGACCCCCAGGTCGTTCGGAACAACCTCGACCGCATGATCGCGATGGAACAAGAGTGCGGCGCGACCAATGACGAGTACGCCGGCGTCCTGAGGAAGTACGTCAGGCTCGCGTTCGACACGGGCCCGGCCGGCATCGGCTGGCTGCTGAAAGCGACGCTCGCTCCATTGATGAGCGTCGTCAAGGTCGTCCCGAGCCTGCCCGCGGTGCATCGCCGGTTCTGGCTCACCAAACAGGTGATGCTCGCGGCCATGAACTTCATGCTCGCCGCCACCGCCGCCGGCCTCGACACGATTCCGATGGAAGGGTTCGACGAGGCCAAAGTGAAATCGCTTCTCCGTATCCCGCGCTCGCACTGCGTGCCGGTCGTGATTCCGGTCGGATACGGTGACATGGCGGACCTGAAAAAGAGCCGGCTTCCGCTCGACGGCATGGTGCACGAGAACAAATGGGCACCCTCTTTCTGATCGCGCTCGGTGGAACGCTCTGCGTGGTCGGACTGATCGGCTGCGTTCTGCCGATACTCCCCGGCCCGCCGATCAGCTGGCTGGCGTTGTTGGTCTTGTGGTTCGCGCGCGGCGAGGCGGCCGTCTCGAACACGCTGCTGATCGTCATGGGCCTCCTCGCCGCGGGCGTGACCGCGCTCGATTACGTCGTGCCCGCGTGGGGCGCCAAGCGCGCGGGCGCGTCGCGCGGCGGCACGTGGGGCGCGTTCGGCGGCATGCTGGCCGGCCTCATCTGGTTTCCGCCGTTCGGAATGATCCTGGGCTCGTTCCTGGGCGCGATGGTGGGCGAGGTGCTCGCCGGACGCCCGGACTCGCGCGCGGTCAAGGCGGCGTGGGGCGTGTTCGTCGGCACGATGCTCGGCACCGTCTTGAAACTCGCCGCGGCCGGTGTCATCTCCTACTACTTCGTGATCGGACTCCTTTGATGGCCAACGAAATCCCCAACGAGATTCTCGACCGCGCGAGCCTGGACGCCGCCCTCGGCGCAGAACGGTTCCTGCTCTTCAAACACTCCGGACGCTGTAGCATCAGCAGCCGCGCGTTCGCCGAGTACGAGGCGTATGTGTCCGAACACACCGGTGTGCCGACCGGCTGGATCGACGTCGTGAACCGGCGCGAGCTTTCCCACACCGCCGCGCAACAAACCGGCGTCGAACACAAATCGCCGCAGGCGATCTGGATCGTGGACGGCGTCGCCGTCTGGAACGCGAGTCACTTCGACATCACACAGGCAAGCCTCGCCGAGGCCGCGGAAACCGCCGGATGACCAGGAGCCGGGCGAACAACCGGGGTACGCGCGTAGTGCGCACCCGACGCGGCGCGCGCATCCTGCAGGACGACGTCGTCTTGTCTGAGATCCTCGCGCGGCCGGGCCCGACGGACACGCTGTTCGACGTGCTCGCGGCGTGCGGCGCGATGCTCTCGCCGGGCCCGCGGATGGCGCTCTTGGGTTTCGCCGGCGGTGGCGTCGTGGCGCCGATGCGCGGCATGGGATTCGGCGACCCGATCGACGCGGTGGATCTGTCCCGCGATGGCGAAGCGATCTTTCGCGAGCTGTCGGAACCGTGGGCGGGCGCGGTGCGGCTCTATGAGTCCGAAGCCTCGAAGTGGCTGCGCCGCAAGAAAGCGCGCTACGACTTCATCCTCGAAGACCTCTCGTACCCGGCCGAGGACGGCGTGACGAAACCCGAGGTGAGCTACGAGGTGATGCCGGATCTGATCCGCAACGCACTCTCGAGAAACGGAGTCGCGCTCTACAACCTGCTCGATGTCCCCGGCATGAGTTGGCGCGAGCTCTATGAGAAGGTGACCGCGCCGTTCTCCAGGGCGCGGCTGATCACTCTGGACGATTGGGAGAACCGCCTGGTGCTGGTCGGCGACCGGCTCGATAGCGCGTGGAAGATCTCACGCCGCCTGCGCCACGCGCTGAGTTATCTCGGCTCGAACCAGGCCGGCGCGTTCACGGTGCGAACGCTGCGCATTTAGCGTCCGCGCGCTCGAGCAGCTCGCGATACCAGGCGACGGCACGATCGGTGTGCTCGGCGAACGCTTCGCACCCCCACACGAGGCAAAGGGCGCGACGCGTGTCGGCGGACGTCTTGGTCCGCTGGGAGTCCTTCACGGCGTTCGCGCACGGACCGTCGGCGTCGTGCAGGCACAGCAGGCCCGCGACCTTGATCTCCTGGCCACCGGTGTTGAAGACATACGACGCTTCCGGCGCGCCCAACCCGACGCGCAACGGCTCCGCAACCCGGTCGAGATCGACCACGCTGATCGGCAGGCCGCTGTGTAGCGACACGGCGTTGCACGCGTCCACGATCAGGTTGATCGGCCCGAGTTTTCCCTGTGACGCCGCGCGCACGAGATACTCCGATGCCGGTTTGCCGCGGCCCGTCGGCTTGTACCCGCCAACGCGCAACAGATCGCGCACCGCCGCGCGAATCTCCTCGGACCGTTCCATCGGCGCGGAGGCGTCCTCGCGCAGGAGATCCGTCAGCCACGCCGGGCTCGGCATCGCGTCGAGCGGCTCGGGCAGCGTTGCGACAAAGGCACCGAGGTGCAGCGAGGGATGCTCGTCGATGGAAAGCGGAATCGGGCCCGTCACGGCCGACAGTTTGGAATCAAAACGCCACGGTGGGAAGAATCGGCAGTCCTCGATAGACTCGCGCCGTGGCGTCGGTGGTCTTGATCGTGGCCCTCCTGTTGGGGGAAGGCCCGGACTTCGTGAAGTTGAAAGCGTCCTACATGGACGCGCTCAAGACGTCGAAGTGGCGCGAGGTCCGATCCACGGCCCGTGCGATCGCCGCCACGGGCACCCGGCCGGCCCTCGGATTCCTGAACAGCGAGCTGAAACTGGCCGCGGAGGACACGCATCGGCGCGCACTCTTCGGGGCCATCGCTCTCATGAAGCGGCCTGAAGTCGTGGAGTTTCTCCGCAGCCATGCCAGCTCGGGCGATCCATATTTCCGCGCGCACGCCGTGAAGGGCCTGGCAGCGCAAGATCCCAAGAAGCACTTCGGCCTCGTCGTGAATCTCTACGACAGCGACGACGATCCGCGTGTGCGCCGCGTCGCAATCGAAACGCTCGCCGCCTACAAGGACGAAGCGGCCGCGACGACGCTACTCGAAGGTGCGGCGGCCATCCCGGTGGCGGAACAACAACGCGTCGTGCGCGCGCTCGTCGGATTCGACGCGGAAGTCCTCGCCAAAGCCGCGTTCGCGGTCCTGAAAGGCGGCGACCCGGAGGCGCAACTCGTTGCGATGATCGCCGTGTCCGCCAGGGCCTCCGACAAGTTCGCGACCGTGCTCGACCTGGGGCGCCAAGTGAAGGACCGGCGTGTCCGCCTCGTCGCGACCGCCGGGCTCGAACGCACCAAGACGCCGGGCCAGTCGAGCACGCTGCGGGCGATGGTGAAAAAGGCGAAGTCGTTCGACGCGCTCTGGGATCTCTACGACCTGATCGACCGCGCGCGCCTCCGCGACAAGATCCTCATCGACGCGCTCAAGAAGGGCTGCACCGGCGGCAAGACGTTGCTGCGCCCCAAGGCCGCGCAAACCTACGGACGCATCGCGGGCGCCGACGCCGTGCCTTTGCTTGCCAAGCTTCTGCATGCAACAAAGCCGTGGCAACTCCCGATCGGAGCGGCGCGCGGCCTCGCAGCCACGCGGGACGGAGACGCTGTCGAACCGCTTGTCGCGGCGCTCGAGCGAGCCGAACGAGACGGCGCGCAAAAGAGCCGGCTGACGCTGGAACTGTCGATGGCGCTCGAATCCCTCACCGGGCAACCGTTCGGGTTGCGCGCCGACTTGTGGCGCCGCTGGTGGACCGAACGCGGGACCGGGTTCACGATCCGCGAGATCGACGAGCCGCTCTGGGAGGAGGAGACCGCCGCCGCGGACGAGTACGCGTTCTACGGCATCCAGGTCCGGTCGCAGGCGGTCGCGTTCGTCTGCGACGTCTCCGGCAGCATGGAGGGCACGAAGCTCGACACGTTGAAGACGGAGTTGTCCCGGTTCCTGAAGCGCTTCTCCGCCACGGGCAGGTTCAACCTGATCTTCTTCAACGACAAGGTGCTGCCGTGGAAAAAGAGGTTGGTCGCGTGCAAGAAGAAGGCGCGGCACGAAGCGCTCAGCCACATCGACGGCCTCGTGGCAGCCGGCGCGACGAATCTCTGGGACGCGCTACAGGCCGCGATGAAGGATCCCGCGGTGGACACGATCATCCTCTTGAGCGACGGCTCTCCCACCGCGGGCAAGATCCAGGCGCTGCCGAAGATTCGCGACACCTTCACCATCGAGAACCGCGCGCGCATGGTGTTGGTCCACGTGATCGCCATCGAACAGGACCCCCGCGAGCTGCGCGAGATGGCCAACGCAAGCGGCGGCAGCTACGTGACGCGTTGAGCGCTAGGCGCGCTTTTTGGGTTTCGCACGGGGCAGGATGATCTTGCGCACGAAGAAGTCGTACGCCGGCACGGGCAGCATTCGGAGCAGCAGCATCGGCCAGATCACACGTCGTGGGAAATGAATGTGCCGCCGGCCCTTCGCGATGCCGGAGAGGATGATGCGGGCGGCCTTGTCGGCGGGCATCAGGCCGGGCATGGGATGATCGTTGCGCGCGGTGAGTTCCGACTCCACGAACCCGGGCGAAACCGTGAGCACGGACAAACCGTGATCGGGCGCTTCGTGGCGCAGACTCTCGAGGAACGTCGCGAGCGCGGCCTTGCTCGCGCAGTACGCCGCGCTCGTCGGCAGCCCACGAAACGCCGCCGGGCTCGAGATGCCGACGATCGTGCCGGAGCGCGAGCGGCGCATGCCGGGCAGGCAAGCTTCGATCCCGTAGACCGCGCCGAGGAAATTCACGCGGTGGATGCGTTCGATCAACTCGACGTCGAAATCTTCGAGCGAGATGCTGTCGCCGATGCCCGCGTTCAGGATCACCAGATCGAGACCGCCGAACGCCTGCTCCGCTTCGGCGACCGCCGCCTGAACGCGCGCGCGGTCGGTCACGTCCCCCACCTGAACCAACGCGCGCTCGCCGAGCTCGTCCGCCAACGCCCGCAGCTTGTCCTCCCGCCGCGCAAACAACGCCACGCTCGCACCGCGTTCGATCAGCGCACGCGCGAGCGCGGCGCCGATGCCGCTGGAGGCACCGGTCAGCCATACGCGTGCGGTAGCGAGTTCGAAGTGCGCCATGGAATCACTTGGAACGGCAGGGTACCGTTCGGCCATGGATCTGCAATTGAAGGATCGCGTCATTTGGATCACGGGTGCGGGCGGCGGCATCGGCCACGCCCTCGCGGAGGGGTTCGGACTCGAAGGAGCGCGCCTCGCGCTGCACGCGCGCACGAGCGGCCAGGGGCTGAGCGATTGGGCCGAGACGCGCGAGTGGCGCGACAACGCGATGATCCTCGAAGGTGATCTGCGCGAACCCGGCGACCTCATCGCGATGGCGCGGCGCGTTCTCGATACTTGGGGGGTCATCGACGTCGCGATCGGCAATGCCGCGTTGCGCGTGCGCTCGCCGGAACCGCTTCATGAGATGGGCGACGACCGGTTGCGCGACCTGGTCGACACCAACGTGCTCGGGCAGCTGTTTTTCGCGCGCACATTCCTGCGCACGCTGAAAGATCGCGAACCGGATCCCGGATTCGGCCGCAACCTGATCTTCATCGGCTCGACCGCGGCGACGTTCGGCGAAGCCGGGTACGCGGGTTACGCCGCGAGCAAGGCCGCGCTCACCGGCCTGTGCAAGTCCCTCAAGAACGAGATCGTCGCCCTCGACCCCCAAGGGCGCGTGAACATCGTCGAACCGGGCTGGACCCGCACGATCATGAGCCGCCCGGATCTGAACGACCCGAAAAAGGTCGAACACGCGATGTCCACAATGCCGCTGCGCCGCATCGGCGAGGGCTTCGACGTCACGCACGCATGCACCTTCCTCGCGTCGATGGCGTCGCGCCACGTAACCGGCCAGACGATCACAGTCGCGGGCGGCATGGAAGGCCGGCTTCTGCACGAACCGGGCGATTTCGAAGAGGAGTAACCACAGAGGCACAGAGACACGGAGGCAAACTGAGCTGGACGGCGGTGTTGCCTGCCCGGGAGTTCGAAAGGGAAGAAGAGCCCGGGGATCGGAGTCGCCACGGATCACGCCGGAACGCCTCGGTGCCTCCGTGGTCCTTCTCCCGCCCTAGAGCGATTTCACGAACCCGAACTCGACCGTGTTCGACAGGTCGTACAACTCCCGCGTCCCGTCGCGGCGCTCGTACCCGAGGTGCTCGTACACCGCGTGCGCCGTTTCGAAGCGCGTGTCCGACCAGCATTCGATGCGGGAGATGCCGAGGGCGCGCGCGTGATTCTCGACCAACGCCACGAGCTTGGTCGCCAGACCACGGCCGCGCACGCTCGCGTCGAGATACATCTTCTTCAGCTCGACGTAGTCGCCCTCCGAATCGCACGCGATGCAGCCGGAGACCTCCCCGTCGCTCTCCACGACCCAGAATCGGTCATACGCCGCCGCCGGCGCACGCAACTGGGGCTCCTCGCGATCCACGTCCAGCACGCAGCCGGGATACTCGGCGAAGACATCGCCGATCACGCGAATCACGCCTGCGGCGTCGGCGTCGGTTCCTTCCCGAATACGAATCACGCGGGCGTTATACACTTCCGCCGTGAAAAACTGACATGACGCAAATCACGATCACGGGCATCCCACACAACTCCCGCATGAAGAACGGCTGGACCGGCGGTGCCTACAGCATGATCCGCGCGTTACTCGGACTGCGCGCGCTTTGGATCGTGGTGGCCGCGCTCGTTGCAGGAGACACCTTGCTGCATCCCGGAGTCGCCGTCGCGCTGATCGGCGCCGCGATCCAGCTGATCATCGGCTGGGGCGATCGCATCGGCGCGCTCATGATCGCGTTCGTGTTTCTCGCCACCTTCGGGGACCCCCTTATCGGAGGGCTGGCGATCCTGCACCTCACGCTGCCGTCGAAGCCCTACGGTTCACTCGCCGCTCGCGGGCGTCCGGATCCCGGCGGTGGCTGGTCCTGGCCAGCGCGGCACCGCGCCGTTTGGTTCTGGATGGGACTCACGTGGATTGGCTACGCCATCTACGACGTGGCGACGGGCCTGAGCCTCGGGGCGTTCGGTGAGATCTGGATACCGATGACGTTGTGGTTCCTGCTGTGGTTCGACCCCGGCTGGATCCCGCCCAAGCGCGCGGAGGAAAAAGAACACCTCTTCTACGACGGACACTGCGGGCTCTGCCATCGCGCGATCCGCTTTCTGCTCGCGGAGGATCGCATCGACTCGTTTGTCTTCGCACCACTCGCGGGCGACACGTTTCGTTCGCTGGTGCCGGAGGAATGCGCCGAGGATCTTCCCGATTCGGTGATCGTGCGCACGAGCGCGGGCAAGCTACTCGTGCGGTCGAGCGCAACACTGCACACGCTGAGGCGGCTCGGCGGTTATTGGCGTGTGCTCGGCACCGTTTTCATGCTCGTCCCGCGCCCGCTGCGCGACACCGCCTACAACTTCATCGCGTCGATCCGCTACCGGGTTTGGGGCAAAACTCCAGAGGCCTGCCCGGTCATTCCCGAGGCTCTGCGGGGCCGCTTTCGCGCCTGACTCGCGGCTTCGCCGCCGCTGCGAGATGAAACTCAGAGGGCAGCGGCCACGCTGATAGGATCGCCTCTCAATCCCATGAAAAAGACCACACAGCTTCGCCGCATGCTCGAGACGCCCGAGTTGAGCTTTCTGATGGAAGCGCACAACGGCATCAGCGCGCGCATCGTCGAAGAGGCCGGCTTCCAGGGCATCTGGGGCAGCGGCCTTGCGATCTCCGCGTCGCTCGGCGTCCGCGACAACAACGAAGCTTCCTGGACGCAGGTCCTCGAAGTGGTCGAGTTCATGAGCGACGCGACCTCGATCCCGATCCTGCTCGACGGCGACACCGGCTACGGCAACTTCAACACCGCGCGCCGGCTCAGCCGCAAGCTCGAGCAGCGCAACATCGCGGGCGTCTGCATCGAGGACAAGACGTTCCCGAAGACGAACTCGTTCATCGGCGGCGAGAAACAACCGCTCGCCGATCCGGAGGAGTTCGCAGGCAAGATCAAAGCGGCGAAGGACGGCCAGACCGACGAGGACTTCTGCGTCGTCGCACGCCTCGAGGCGCTGATCGCCGGGTGGCCGATGGAAGAGGCGCTGCGCCGCGGCGAGATGTATCTCGAAGCCGGCGCCGACGCGATTCTGATCCACAGCAAGATCGCGAACGCGAGCCAGGTGCTCGAGTTCAAGAAGCACTGGGGCGATCGCAGCCCCGTCGTCATCGTGCCGACGAAGTACTACTCGACGCCGACCGAGGTTTTCGAGAAGGCCGGTTTCAACGTGGCGATCTGGGCCAACCACCTGATGCGCTCGGCAGTCACCGCGATGCAGAAGACCGCTGCGACCATCCACGGTGACCGGTCGCTGTTCAACGTCGAGGGCGAGGTCGTTTCGGTGAAGCGCCTGTTCGAGTTGCAGGGTGCCGCCGAACTCGCCGACGCGGAGAAGCTCTATCTGCCGTCCGGGACCCAGGGCCGCACGGCCATCCTGCTCGCCGCCGGCCGCGGCCCCGAGTTCGGACCGCTGACCGAGGACCGCCCGAAATCGATGATCGAGGTGCAGGGCCGATCGCTCCTCGGCCGTCAGGTCGAGTTGCTGCGTTCCACCGGGCTGCGCGATCTGACGATCGTGCGCGGCTTCAAGAAGGACACGATCGCATTCGACCAGGTGCGCATGGTCGACAACGAGGATCACAAATCCACCAACGCCGGATGGTCGCTGCACCTCGCGCTGCAGGACACCGCGGGGCCGACGCTGGTGGCGTACGGCGACATTCTGTACCGCAAGTTCGTGCTCGCGGCGTTGCTCGAGGAGGAGGGCGATCTCGCCGTCGTCGTCGACCGCACGTCGATCGACCGCGAGCGCAAACCGCACGGCGATTACGTTTTGTTGTCCGACAGCGACGGCGGCGACGCGTCGATCCTCGGCGAAGACACGCTGACGCTCACGGGAATCGCGGGCGATACCGGCGAGTGCCACGGCGAGATGATCGGCCTCCTGAAGATGTCGCCCGACGGAACCCGTGTCCTGAAGGACGCGATGACCGCGCTCGACGCCGAGGGCGGCCTGCGCCGCGCGAACCTGAGCGACCTGATGCGCCGCGTGCTCGCCGACGGACACGAAGTCCGCGTGGTTCCGATCTCCGGACACTGGGTCGACGTGAACCGCGTCACGGACTTGACCGACGCGGCCGACTTCTCGTAACGGAAATCTCGAAGCAGCCATGATCGAAGCGAACGCCTGGTTCGATGCGGCCATCGCGCGCGGAGTGGATTTCTTCGCGGGCGTGCCGTGCTCGTTTCTGACCCCGTTCATCAACTACGCGATCAGCAACGACCGCACCGAGTACGTCGGCGCCGCGAGCGAGGGCGAGGCGGTCGGCATCGCGGCGGGCGCGTGGCTCGGCGGGCGTAAGACGATGGTCATGTGCCAGAACTCCGGGTTCGGCAACATGGTCAACCCGCTCACGTCGCTCAACTGGACTTTCCGCATCCCGACGATGCTGGTCACGACATGGCGCGGGCAACCCGGCTTGAAAGACGAGCCCCAACACGGGCTGATGGGCGCGCGCATGGAGCACCTGCTCGACGCGCTCGAACTGCCGCACGAGTTGTTCCCGACCGAAGAGGCCGACATCGCGGCCAGCCTCGATCGGGCGATGGAGGCGATGGACAGCTCCCGCCTGCCCTACGCCTTCGTGATGCAAAAGGGCACCGTCAACAAGTGCCCGCTGAACCCGCCGGCGATCGACCGCGGCGTGTTTCCCGCAGAGCGCGTCGACGCGCGCGAGATGCCGGCAGCGCCGGAGATGTCGCGCCAGGAAGCGGTCGTGCTCGCCACGGGCGTGCTCGGCGCGGATCGGCCGTACCTCGCAACCACCGGCAAGCTCGGCCGCGAACTCTTCACCGTCGCCGATCGCGAAAACCACTTCTATCACGTGGGCGCGATGGGCTGCGTCTCGGGTGTCGGCCTTGGCCTCGCACTCACGCGGCCCGAGAAGAACGTCGTCGTGCTCGACGGCGACGGCTCGCTGCTGATGAAGATGGGCGCGCTCGCGACGATCGGCCACTACGCGCCGCGCAACCTGCTGCACATCGTGTTCGACAACGAACGCCACGAATCGACCGGCGGCCAGCACACGGTCTCGTCCACGGTGGAGTTCGCGCAGATCGCAGCGGGCGCCGGCTATCGCAAGGCGTACCGCGTCGGCACGCGCTCCGACTTCGAGGACGTGCTCACAACCGCCGCGACCGAAGAGGGCCCGACACTGATCCACGTCAAGGTCGCGCTGGCAACGGACCCGAACCTCGGCCGCCCCACCGTGAAACCGCACGACGTCGCGGTCCGCTTTCGCGAGTGGATGGCGGGAGGCGGCGCGTGAAGGCGTGCTTCCTCGCGGCCGGCCGCGGATCGCGGTTGAAGGCGGATGACCTGCCCAAGCCGCTGTGGGAGATCGGGGGCGGCGTCTCCATCCTTGAGCGTCAGATCCAGCTGTTGCAGTCGTTTGGCGTATCCGACATCGCGGTCGTCATCGGTTGGCGCAAGGAATTCGTGCGCGAACGGCTCGGCCACACGGGCGTGACGTTTGTCGAGAACACACACCCCGACATCTCCGAGTCCGGCACGTCGCATTCGTTCCAGTTCGCAGCGTGTTCGGAGTTCGATCCGCTCGACGGCAGCGCGCCGTGCCTCCTGTTCGACGCCGACCTCGTGTACGAACGCGCGGTGCTGGCGACGGTCCTGAACGACGAGACGCCGGGTTCGCGTCTGCTCGTCAGCCCCAACATCAACGAGGACGCCGAGGAGGTGCGCGTCTACGACGCCGCGGGCACGCCGAAGTTGATCGGCAAGGGGCTGCGCTCCCCGATGACGGATGGCCTGAACCTCACCGGCGAGGCAACGGGCATCGTGCGCTTCGAGCCCGAGGACCACGCGTTGGTGCGCGGCGCGCTGGACTGGCTGGTCGGCCGCGGCGATCGCCGCGCGTACGGATACTCCGGAATCGCGTCGGAGCACGAGGAGTTGGCGCAGTACCTGATGAACCTCGGCCGCCTGGGCGCGATCAAGTTCGCGCCCGAGTTGCTCTTCATGGAAGCCGACTTCGCCGAAGACTTCGAGCGCGTCCGCAACGATCTCTACCCGCGCATCCTGCAAAAGGACGGATCATGATCCTTCTGACCCCGGGGCCCGCGAACACGACCCAGACCGTGAAGGACGCGCTCGTCGTCGACGACATCTGCCACCGCGAAAAAGCGTTCGCGGACGTGCTCGCGCAACTGCGCAGCTCGCTACTGCAGCTCGCCGACGTCGAGGACAGCCACGACGTCGTGTTCTTCACGGGCAGCGGTTCCTGTGCCGTGGACGCGGCGATGGCTTCGGCCGTTCCGCCGACCGGCAAGCTCTTGTTGGTCGTGAACGGTTCCTACGGCGTGCGCATGCGGCAGATGGCCGTGATCTACGGCATCGACCACGACGTCGTCGAGTGGCCGTGGCACGAACCGGTGCGCGCCGACGCCATCGCCAAGCGCCTCGAAGGCGGCTTCACGCATCTCGCGGTCGTGCACCACGAGACGTCGACGGGTGTATTGAACCCGCTCGGCGAGATTGCCGCGCTCTGCGCGCAGCGCAACGTGAAATTCATCGTGGACGCGATCAGCAGCTTCGCGGGCATCCCGGTGGATGTCGCCTCGATCGACTTCATGATGGCGAGTTCGAACAAGTGCTTACAAGGCATGCCCGGTCTCGGCATGGTGTTCGTCCGGCGCGATCAGTTCGACACGATCACACACTTCCCGCCGCGTTCGTTCTACACCGGCCTCGCCGCGGAGTGGCGCGCGGCCAAGAAGAACGGGCAGATGCGCTTCACACCCGCAGTCCAGGTGATCTACGCCCTGTTGCAAGCCGTGAAGGAGACGTTCGAGGAAACCCTCGATGGGCGCTTCGAACGCTACCGTTCCAACTGGAAAGCGATGCGCGCGGGCATGATCGCGCAGGGGTTCACCCCGCTGCTCGAAAACGAGGCGCACGAATCGGGCCTGCTCTCGTCGTATCACAAACCCAAGAGCGCGAAGTACGACTTCGACAAGCACCACGACCTGCTCTTCGACGCCGGCTTCACGATCTACCCGGCCATGGCCGGCTACGAACACACCTTCCGGTTGGGCAACATCGGCGAGATCCGCGTGCCGGAGATCGAAGCGTTCCTGCAAGCCAACGCCGAGGTCATGCAGCAGATGGGCGTGACGGCGTAACTACCGACGCCGCTTCACGTCCGGATCCAGCTGCTCGATCTTCGGCAGCGCGGCGATGTACTCCATGAACTGCGTTTCGTTCGTCGCCACGCACGCGCGAAACGAGTCCAGTGCGGTGGCTTCGTTCGCGGCGATGAGTTGCTTGCAGCCGACGTAGTAGTGCGCCTCGCAATTGCGCTCGTTGGGCGTGTGGTCGCTATCTTCAATTTCGCGGCCGGCGAGTTCGAGCAGCGCTTTCCTGTCGATGCGGCCCAAGAGATACGCGGCCAGCGCCTGGTCCCATGAATTCTCGTCGCCGTCCTCCAAGCCACCGAATGTATTCGCTCAGCTCCTTATCCGCGCGCAGACGGCGCCCACGCCCGGCGTCCACAGTCCACAAGAACAGCCTCGAGTAGATCCGGTGTACGGGATCCATCTTGATGGCTTCGCGGAAACTCGTGGCCGCGGCCTCGCCGTCGTCGCGCAGGACAGCCGTGACGCCGGCCAATTCGTGGAGGTCGGCCCTGTCCGCGATGGCGAGGGCTTGGACGACCCGCTTGGACGCTTCGTCATACCGCCCTTCCCTCGCCAGCGCGAACGTCTCCGCGAAACACAGAATCGGTTCCAGTTCGTCGGCGGCATCCGGGTTCAAGCTGCCCAGAGCCGCGACGGCCAAGCGCAGGTCCGCGAGCTTGTCTTCGTAGTATGCGACCCAGGCAAGCCGAACCCAGACGAATTCCGAGACTCGCGCGTCGAGTTCGATCGCGCGGTGATAGTACCGTTTCGCTTCGCCCCACCGCTCGGCATCGAACGCGCGTTCTCCACGGAACGCGTGCCACGCGGGAGACCACGGAGCATAGAAGAGGCTCGCCGTGCTCGCGATCAGGAGCACCGCGCTTGCGAACAAGGCACGAGTCCGGCGCCCCAAAGCCGCCTCCGCCACCGCGACGCCGCAGAGCAGACCGGACACATGCGCGGCGTTACCGATGTTGAGCACACCGGAAGCCGTCAACGGGAAACAAATGACAAGCCATAAGAGCAACCACTGAATGACCTGCGGCGTGACGACGGCTTGGAACGACGGGTATTTGGAGCGGGCGCGCCACATGAAACCGAAAATCGCATACAGCACGCCCGACAGGCCAATCCCCGCGCTGCTCGAGAACGCGAGCTGCATGGCCGAGCTGACCCACGCGCTACCAAGGAATAGCATCACCCAACGCCACTTGCCCACAGCGCGTTCAAGCGGGATGCCGAGGATCCACATCCAATAGAGATTGAACCCGGCGTGGATGAAGTCGCCATGGACGAACACCGAGCTGAGTAGCGACCAATACGCGCCCTCATAGATGCCGAATGCACTGACGGCGCCCCAACGCTTGATCATCTCCGGCTCCCACGAGTCCGGGCGAATCGACATGGCGATGAAGAGCGCCGCGGTCACGACGACCACGATGCGCGTCAGCCAACCCGCGGCGTGCGGATCAGCGGCGGGGACCGAGCGGTCGGGCGCTTCTCCCTCTACGTTTTCCATGGCCGGCGATTGTAGTGGCAACCGCCGGGCCCGTACGCGCTATCCCGCGACGGCGCGCGCAAGCCGGCGGTCCAGCACGCGCTGCCACCAGAGTGCGATCGCGAGCAACACGTTCATGCCGACAAGTTGCACCCAAAAAAACAGGTCCATGCGCCCCATCAGTCCAAACACGAACATCCCGTAGGCGTGCCAGTTGGGGCCGGTGAGGAAGTAGACCTTGAGCGGCCACCGGCTGGCCTGCGAATACGCTTCGTAGAACTCCGGCAGCGCGCGGTGCGGCTCCCACGTCTCGCGCAGGTCGAGGCGCCAGCCGCAGATCCAACGTTGGCGGCGGGCGTAGTCGATGGCGAGGCCGAGCAGCATTCGGTCCAGGCCCTTCGCGGCGTCGCGGCGCTCGCGCAATTCGTTCGGCGACTCGTAGCGGTCCTTGTCAGACCCGAGTGCCCAGTACCGGTACTCGCGCTTGAAGAAATCCAACACGGCGCTCTGCACGCCGCCGCTGAGTCCCGCGGCGAGGCCGAGTACGAGCGCCCAAACGCCGAGGTCGGGCCAGATCCCGTAGATCGCAAAGCCGTAAACCGCCGCGTAGGCCACGTAGTCGCAGAGCCCGTCGAAGAAGTATCCGAGCGGCGAGCCCTTTCCGGTGAGGCGTGCGAGCTGCCCGTCGGCGTAGTCGAGGATGTTGCGGCCGCAGAAAAGCAACACACCCGGCAGCACCAGCGCGGCCTCGCGAAATTGGAAGAAGTACGCGCCCGCGACGCCTAGCAGCATCCCGATCACGGACACCTGGTTCGGCGTCAGCCCGAGCTTCGCCGCCGCGACCGCGACCGGGTGCGACAGCGGGCGGAACAGCCACTGGTCGAGCTTTTCCTCTTCGAAACCTTCGAGATGCGCGCGGGTCATCGGCCGGGCAAGGTACCCGTGGCGGTCGGTTTATCAAAGCGGAGGTCTAGGCGGAGGTTCCGGCCGAGGATGATGCTGAGGCAAAGGCGCAGGCCGAGGCCGAGGTGGATGGGCGGTTAGAATCGCCCGCCCACCGTGAAAGACAAACCCACGCCGCTGTTCCGGCTGCTGCGCCACGCCAAGTGCTTCCGCAAGCGGATTGCGCTCGCGTCGCTGTGCTCGGTGCTGAACAAGGTCTTCGACCTGGCGCCGCCGTTGCTGATCGGCGCGGCGATCGACGTCGTCGTCACGAGGGAGGAGTCGTTCCTCTCCGGGCTCGGGTACACGGATCCGGCCGAGCAACTCTGGATGCTGGCGGGACTGACTGTCGTCGTGTGGGCACTCGAGTCGACGTTCCAATACCTCTACGCGATCTTATGGCGCAACCTCGCGCAGTCGTTGCAACACAAAATCCGGGTCGACGCGTACGGACACGTGCAAAAGCTCGAGATGAAGTACTTCGAGGAGCGCAGCACCGGCGGCCTGATGTCGATCCTCAACGACGACGTCAATCAGCTCGAACGATTCCTCGACGGCGGTGCGAACGAGATCTGGCAGGTGACGACCACGGTCATCGTCATCCCGACGATCTTTTTCACGCTGGCGCCGAGCATCGCGTGGCTCGCGATGCTGCCAATCCCGATCGTGCTGTGGGGTTCGTTCCACTTCCAAAAAAAGCTCGCGCCGCGATACGCCGCCGTGCGCGAGCAGGTCGGCATGCTGAACGGCCAGCTCTCGAACAACCTGAGCGGGATCGCGACGATCAAAAGCTTCACGGCCGAGGCGCACGAAGTGGAACGCATCGGCAAGGAAAGCGACGCGTATCGCAGCGCGAATCGCGAGGCGATCCTCGTCAGCTCCGCGTTCGTGCCGCTCATCCGCATGGCGATCGTGGTCGGTTTCGTCGCGACGCTGGTGTACGGCGGGCATCTCGCGCTCGCGGGCGACCTGCGCGCCGGCGCCTACGGCGTCATGGTGTTCCTGACCCAGCGGCTCCTGTGGCCGTTGACGCGCCTGGGCGATACGTTCGATCTCTATCAGCGCGCGATGGCCTCGACGGCGCGCATCCTCGATCTGATCGACACCGAACCGGGTATCCGCGGAGGCGCGGAGGTCGTCCCCGCATCGAAACGCGGCGAGATCCGGTTCGAGGGTGTCGGATTCCGTTATCACCCGACGCTTCCGATCCTCGACGGGCTGGACCTGACTCTCGAAGCGGGCAAGTTCACCGGCATCGTCGGCGCGACGGGCTCGGGGAAGACCACGCTGATCAAACTGCTGCTGCGCTATTACGACGTGCAGGACGGCCGGGTCACCCTGGACGGCGCCGACGTGCGCGAGCTGGATCTGGAGAGTCTGCGGGAGTCCATCGGCCTGGTCAGTCAGGACGTGTTCCTCTTTCACGGAAGCGTGTTCGAGAACATCGAGTACGGCCGGCGCGGCGCGACGCGCGATGAGGTCGTCGAGGCCGCCAAGGTCGCGGAGGCGCACGAGTTCATCGAGGCGCTCCCCGACGGTTACGACACGGTCGTCGGCGAGCGCGGGCAAAAACTGTCGGGCGGCCAGCGGCAGCGCCTCTCGATTGCGCGCGCGGTGTTGAAGGACCCGCCGGTGCTGGTGCTAGACGAAGTGACGAGTTCTGACGACAACTTCACCGACGCGGACATTAATAGGTAGCTGGAGTGCATCGCCGTCGGGCGCAAGACCGCGATCATGGCGCA
>JAZFYD010000075.1:0-20675 GCA_036443405.1 Planctomycetota bacterium | reverse complement strand
GATGCGGCCGAGGCATTCCTCGCCCACCGGCACGCTGATCGGCGCCCCGGTGTTGAGCACCTTCATGCCGCGGACGATGCCGTCCGTGCTGGACATCGCGACCGCGCGGACCTGGTTGCGGCCCATGTGCTGCTGCACTTCCGCGGTCATCTTGATGTCGCCCTCTTCGATCGTCAGGGCGGTGTAGATCTCGGGCAGATCATCACCCTTGAACTCCACGTCGATGACGGGTCCGATGACCTGGACGATCTTGCCGTATTCGTTGCCGTTTTTGCTCATGGCGATTCCGCTTATGAATTGAGGGCCTCGGCGCCGCCGAGGATCTCGGAAAGTTCCTTCGTGATCAGGGCCTGGCGCGCGCGGTTGTACTGGCGCGTCAGGTTCGTCACCATTTCGGTGGCGTTGTCCGTGGCGAGCTTCATCGCCATCCGGCGAGAGACATGCTCGCTGGCAATGGCTTCGGCCAGCACGGAGTAGAGCGTCTGCCGCAGATAGAGCGGCAGAAGATGGTCCAGAATCTGCTCGGCGGACGGCTCGAAGATCGGCACGACGCCGGTCGTCTCGCCCGCGTCCTCCGGCGCGATCGGCAGGAAACGCAGCGTCGTCGGGGGCTGCCTGCCGGGAGTCACCCAGTGCGAGTAGACGACGAGGACCTCGTCGATCTCGTTTTTCAGGAACGGACCGACCAGACGTTCGAGGAAGAAGTCCGCATCCTTGGGCGTCGGTTTGTCGTTCAGTTCGTCCGCGTAGGCTTCATCGACCTGCACGCCCTGGTAGCGCATCGCCAAGATGCCCTTGCGGCCGCCGACGACCAGTCTGACGTCGTGGCCCGCCGCCTTTTTCTCCTCATAGACCCTGCGGCCCATCTTGATGAGGTTTGCGTTGTAGGCGCCGCAGAGCCCGCGGTTGGCGGTGAGCACGAACAGAAGCGTGCGCTTGCCCTCGCGCTGCTCGAACTGCGGCCACTTGGAGATATCCACGCCGCTTCCGCCGATCTCGCGCATCAGGTTGCGCAGCTGCTCCAGGTAGGGACCCGAAGACTGGACGCGCGCCTGCGCCGACTTGAGCTTCGCCGTCGACACCATCTCCATGGTGCGCGTGATCTTCTTCGTCGAAGAAACGCTCTTGATGCGCTTCCGGATCTGTTTCGGCTGTTCGGCCATTGTGTCTCTTTCCGCTCGCTAGCTCGCGGCGGCGGCCGTCTCCTTCTTGTCCCAGTGCGTCGCCTTGAAGCCCTTGATCTCCTCGGTGAGCTTCTCGGCCGTCTCGGGCTCCAGCTTCCCGGACTCCCGGATCGCCTTCAGGCCCTCGCTCGGAAGGCTGCGCAGGTGCTGGACCATCGCCTCTTCGAACTCGCTGATGCGTTCGACCGCGACGTCGTCCATCAGACCCTTACCCACCGCGAAGATGACCGCGACCTGCTCTTCGTTCGCACAGGTGGCGCAAATCCCCTGCTTGAGGATTTCCACCGTGCGCTCGCCACGCGCAAGCAGCGCCTTCGTCGAC
Organism: Planctomycetota bacterium; assembly: GCA_036443405.1. Taxonomy (GTDB): domain Bacteria; phylum Planctomycetota; class PLA2; order PLA2; family PLA2; genus JAZFYD01. Next base: position 19,169 of record JAZFYD010000075.1, on the reverse strand, counting down.
GCGTCGAGATCCGACGCGAACTGCGCAAACGCCTCGAGCTCGCGGAACTGCGCCATGTCGAGGCGCAGCTTGCCCGCGACCTTTTTCATCGCCTTCGTCTGGGCGTTGCCGCCCACACGGCTGACCGAGATGCCGACGTTCACCGCCGGGCGCACGCCCGCGTAGAACAGGTCGGGTTCGAGATAGATCTGGCCGTCGGTGATCGAGATGACGTTGGTCGGAATGTACGCCGACACGTCGCCCGCCTGGGTCTCGATGACCGGCAGCGCCGTCATCGAACCGCCGCCGAGATCTTCGTTCAACTTCGCCGCGCGCTCGAGCAGGCGGCTGTGGCAATAGAAGACATCGCCGGGGTACGCCTCGCGGCCCGGCGGGCGGCGCAGAAGCAGCGAAAGCTGGCGGTACGCGACGGCCTGCTTACTGAGGTCGTCGTACACGACCAGCGTGTGCTTGTTCTGCTTGTACATGAAGTGCTCCGCCATCGCGGCGCCCGCGTAGGGTGCGATGTACTGGAGCGGCGCCGGGTCGTTCGCGGTCGCGCAGACCACGATCGTGTAGTCCATCGCGCCGTTTTTCTCCAGCGTGTCCACGACCATGGCGACGGTCGAGGCCTTCTGGCCGATCGCGACATAGACGCAGATGACGCCGGTGTCCTTCTGATTGATGATCGCGTCGATCGCGACTGCGGATTTGCCCGTCTCGCGGTCGCCGATGATCAGCTCGCGCTGGCCGCGGCCGATCGGAATCATGCTGTCGATCGCCTTGATGCCGGTCATCAGCGGTTCGTGCACCGGCTGACGCTCGGCGATGCCGGGGGCGCGGCCCTCGATCGGCATGTAGTCGGTCGTATCGACCGGACCCTTGCCGTCGAGCGGGATGGAGAGCGGCGTCACGACGCGGCCGATGAGCGCCTCGCCGGTGGGCACCGACAGGACACGGCCCGTGCGCTTGACGGTCTGGCCTTCGCAGATCTCCAGGTAGTCGCCCATGATGACGACACCGACGGAGTCTTCCTCGAGGTTGAGCGCGAGGCCGAACGCCCCGTTCTCGAACTCGACCATCTCGTTGGCCATGACCTTTTCGAGGCCGTGGACGCGGGCGATTCCATCACCCACCTCCAGGACCGTGCCTACCTCGTCGAGTGAGAGGTCGACGTCAAAGCTCTCGATCTGTTTCCGGATGATCGAGGCAATCTCTTCGGGTTTGATCTGCGACATTTCCGTTCCTTAGTCGGACGCCAGCGTGGACGCGAGGCCCCGCAGACGCCGTCGGATGCTTCCATCCAGCACGCGGTCGCCCACCTTGAGGATGAGGCCGCCAATGATGCTCGGTTCGACGTGCTCGTGGAGCTTGATTTCCTTGCTCGCGAGCGTCGTCTGAAGTTTGTCGATGATGCTTTGGCGGAGCTCGTCGTCGAGCTCGCGCGCAGAGGTGACGTGAACGTGCGTGCGACCCTCGCGCAAATCGAGGTATCGCCCGAACTCATCCACGATGTTGTTGAGGATGCCTTCGCGGCGCTTGTCGATCAGCACGTGCAACAGGCCGCGCACCGGACGGTCGAAGTGCCCCGTGATCGCCGCGTCCAATGCGCGTTTTTTCGCCGCCGGCTCGATGCGCGGCGACAAAAAGAACTCGCGAAACTCGGGATGCTGATCGGACACCGCTTGCGCCAACAGCAGGTCGTCGACAATCCTCGGCAGGCAGTTCTCCGCCTCGCCCAGATCGACCAACGCCCTGGCGTACACGCGTGCTACGGCTTGCGATACGTTCACTTGAGTACGTCCACCTTGTCGATGACCTCGGCAGCGAGCCGGCGATCATCCTCGCCGGTGATCTGACGCTGGAGCACATGCCCAGCGGCCGCCAGGGTGAGGTCCACGGCCACCTGTTTGATCTCGTCCAGCGCTTTTCGGCGCTCGAGGTCGATCTCCTTGCGTGCGCGCTCGCGCTCGGTGGCGATTTCCTGCTTGGCTGCCTCGACGGTCTGGTTCTTGACGTTTTCGGCCACGGCTGTGGATTCGGCGAGAAGTTTCTTCGCCTCGTCGCGCGCCTCCGTCAGCACGGCTTCCTGCTTCTCGAGCAGTTCGGACGCGTGGCGTTCGGCTTCCTCCGCCTTGTCCAGACCCTCGCGGATGCGGTTCTCCCGCTCCTCCATCTTGGCAGCGAGCATCGGCCAAGCGGTCTTGGTGAGACACCAGAACGTGACGCCAAACACCAACCACGTCCAAAAGAGCGTGGGGATGTTGACCTCGAGCAGACCACCGCCGCCCGCCGCCAGTAGTGCGGCTTGCAACATGGCTTAGCCCTGCTCGCGCTTTACGTCGGTTTCGACGCGCTTGTCTTCGAACTGCTTGTTCTGCTCCTTGACGGAATTCTCGACGTTAGTGCCGACGAGCAGCGCCACGACGATCGCGAACAGGCACGCGCCCTCGATGAAGGCGGCGGTCAGAATCGTGACACCGCGGATGTCGCCGGCCGCCTCGGGCTGACGAGCCATGGACTCGGTTGCGGTGGCGGCGATGCGGCCGATACCGATACCGGCTCCGATGGCGGCAAGGCCGGCGCCGAGACCTGCGCCGAAGAAACCCCAGCCCCAGTTCACTGCGTTTTCGGCAATCAGAGAGAGAAGCATTCCAATATCTCCTAAGGACTTAGTGTTCTTCCGCCAGGGCCAAGCCCACGAAAATGGCGGAGAGGATCGTGAATATGTAGGCCTGAATGAGCGCGACCAGCGTCTCAAACAGCATGATGAACAGATAAAACGCAAACGTGCCGATGCTCGACAGGCCGCCGATCAGCGCGTTGTCGTAGTGGGCGACGCCCATGAAGAAACCGACGAGCACGGCGAGGATCGCGTGACCCGCGGTCATGTTCGCGAACAAACGAACGGTGAGTGCGAACGGCTTGGCGATCAGGCCGACGAGTTCGATCAACCAGACCAGCGGCCACAACATGAGCGGCACGCCGCCGGGCACGAGGTGCAACCAGTACTTGCCCCAGCCGTGCTTTTTCATGCCCGAGATCTGCACCATCAAGAAGGTGATGATCGCGAGCGCGGCGGTGACCATGATGTTGCCCGTCGCGGCCTTGCCGAACGGATTGATCGGCGGCAGAAACGGAATCAGCCCGAGCAGGTTCGAGCCCAGGATGAAGAAGAACAACGTCCAGAAGAAATACAGGTACTTCCGGCCGTTGTGCTCCCCCATCGAGGGGTAGACGATGTCGTCGCGAACCCAGACCAGGGAGACCTCGATGAGGCTTTGGAATCCCTTCGGCGGGCCTTCACGCTTCGCAGCATTGCGGGCCACCCAACGAAACAGCAGGATCATGATCACGGCGACCACGATCAACAGCCAGTGGTGATGCGTGAAGAACTTTCCGAAGATCTCGCCATCCACGAGATGGCTGACAACGCCGCCGCCGCCGCTCGCCAAAAGGCTGATCACGAGGCGGTCCTCCGTGCGCGCAGTGCGCGGTCGATCATCCGGACCTCCAACATGAGATACGCGAGGAAAAAGGCCATGAACGACAGGGCGAATCCGGTCGCGTCGATGGCCTCGATGCGGCCAAACCAAAGCACGAGGCCGATGAGAATGACGCCGCGCGCGAAGAACCCGGACACCATCAGCTTCAGCGCCCCGTCCATCTCGCCTTTGATCGACGAGCGCGCGAACTGCAACCCGACGATCAGGTTCAGGACGCCGAGCACCGCGCCGATGCCTGCCCCACGAAACGCCGCGGCGTCGAGATCGGTTGTCTCGACAAATGCGATCCCGAGGAGCAAAAGCCCCCCGAGAAGCGCCGTGAGCGAAAGCGTTTTCGGCTTCAAGGTTTCCTAGTTCCGGGTTTTTTGGATCCGGTTTTCGCGGAGCTGTCTTCGTTTTTCAATTTGCGGTCGTCCTCGAGGACCTCGCGAATGAGGTTCATCATGGCGGCCACAATTCCAAACAGCGCGCCCAGAATCGTCCAGAGAGGAGCCACCTTGGGGAACTGCCCGTCGAGCCAGACCCCGCCGAGAGTCAGCAGCGTCATGGTGATCGCGAACTGCGTCCCGACGGTCAAATACCGCAGGTAGCGCCTATCCGTATCCAGTCGGTTTCTCGAAGGTCTCAGAGTCGCCTCCGAAAGGCTCCCCCGGAAAGCCGCGGAAGATACCGGGCACGTTCGCAACCGGCAAGATTTGGGGTCTGTTGGAAGCGCGATTTCGGCCTCGTGAAGAGACGGTTCTCGGTCCCCTCCTCGGCCTCGGCCTCAGCCTGCGCCTGAGCCTCCATCCTCGTCCTTTTTCCTTTGGCCTGAGCTTGACCCGAATCCCATGAATTCGGGACATTCGGCGCTCTTTGGGAAGCAAATGCGAATGCGAGCGCGAATGCGTGACGGTTCGTGATGCCGACGCCCTGTCGTGGGACGCCGCACGGGTCATAGGTCGCGCTAATCCGAGTCGTCCTTTTTCGATGCCTTGTGTCGTGCCACGATCTGTTGGGCGACCTGGCCGGGCACGATGTCGTAGTGGCTGAAGTCCATCGAGAACGACCCTTCACCCCCGGTGATGGAACGCAGTTGCGTCGAGTACGTCTGCATCTCGGAGAGCGGCGCTTCCGCCTTGATCAGCTGGCGGTCGCCGACCGAGTCCATGCCCTGGATCCGCGCACGGCGGCTGTTCAGATCGCTCGTGATGTCGCCCATGAAGTTGCTGGGGATCTCGATCTCGACGGTGACCACGGGCTCCAACAAAACCGGGCGCGCTTTCTCGATGGCTTGCGCAAACGCTTTGCGGCCCGCGACGATGAACGCGATCTCCTTACTGTCGACGTCGTGGAACTTGCCGTCGTACACGCTCACTTTCACATCCACCACGCGGTTTCCGGAGAGCACGCCCTCCATCATCATCTGGCGAATGCCCTTTTCGATCGCCGGAACGAACTGGCGCGGAATCGAGCCGCCGACGGTCTTGTTCTCGAACTCCAGCGGGTCGTCGGCGCCGCGTGCGATCGGCTCGACGCGCAGATACACCTCGCCGAACTGGCCCGCACCGCCGGTCTGTTTCTTGTGGCGGTGGTGCCCTTCGGCTTTGGCCGTAATCGTTTCGAGGTACGCGACTTTGGGCGGGGCCGTATCGACCTCGACGCCGGCGACCGCGAGGCGCTTGAGCGCGATGTCGAGGTGCAGGGTCGAGAGGCCGCGCACGACCAACTCGTTCGTATCCGATGTGCGTTCGTAGACGAGCGCCGGATCCGCACCAACGATGCGACCCAGCTCTTTGCCGATCTTTGCATCATCGCCGCGCGCCTTCGGCTTCAGCGAGAGCCCCACCATCGGGTTCGAGCCGCGGGCGAATTTGACCTTCACCGGGTGCGCCGGGTCATGGAGCGTGTCTCCGACCTCGATCCCGTCGACCTTCGGGAGCGCGATGATGTCGCCGGCCGTGGCCTGCTCCGTCTCAGACTTGCTGTTGCCCTGGAACCGGTGGATGTGTCCGATCTTCACGGTCTCATCCGTCCGGTCGACCTTCGCCATGTCGGCGGGACGCAATGAGCCACACAGCACGCGCAAGAACGTCACGCGGACGGCCTGGCGATCGAACGTGATCTTGAAACAGACCGCGAGGAACGGTTTGTCGGCGCCGCACACGATCTCGTTGCCGTCCATGTCATGAATCACACGCCCCTCGGGCGCGGGGCCGAAGTCGGCGATGAAGTCCAAGAGGTCGGTTACCCCGACACCCGTCGTCGCCACGGTGTGAAAGATCGGAATGAGGGTGCCGGCCTGGAGCGCCAGCGGAATCGCTTTCTTGAGGTCGTCGTCGCTGACCTCGCCCGCGTCCAGGTACTTCTCCATGAGGTCGTCGTCGGCCTCGACGGCCGCTTCGACGAACCCCTCGAGATCGCCGTCCCCGTTGAAGATGGACTTCACCGCGGAGCAGCCCGGGCCCCAAGTCTCCGGAAGCGTCACCGCCTTGGCGGCCTGGCCGAACAAAGCCTGAATCGAGGCGTCGAGAGCGGGGATGTTGATGTTGTCGGAATCGCACCGGTTCACGACGACGATGCACGGCAGGTTGTGTTCCCGCGCACCGTTGAACATCTTGTGGGTGTTCAAGCCGACCCCGTCGTAGGCGTTGATCACCACCACGGCGCAGTCCACGCCGTCGAACGTGCGCCGCGCCTGGCCGTTGAAGTCCTGATAGCCCGGCGCATCGAGAATGTTCAGGTTCTTGCCCTTCCAATTCGCGCGCAACACCGCCGAATCGATGCTGTGGCCGCGCTCGCACTCGTCGTCCGCAAAATCGGAGACGGTGTTCTTGTCCCCGATCGAGCCCTGCCGGTTGATCGCCTTGGACGCGAAGAGAATCGCCTCCGCGAGCGTCGTTTTGCCCGACCCACCGTGTCCTACGAGGGTGAAATTGCGGGTATCGACACTGGAAGCTGCGGCCATCAGATGGACTCCTCTTGGACTACCGAATCAATGGGAGGACGAACGATACTGCCGGGTCGAAACGCGGTCAACAGCGCTCCGGCAGTGCTCCAACAACGCTCCGATCGGGGCTTTGCCGGGGACCCGGATCCGGTGACCGGGATGGGTTGGAACCGCGCAACCCGTTGTCATGGTTGGAGTTACGCTGCCCGCGCTTCCCCGTAGGTACGAGCACCTAGTCCGAGTAGAATCACGCCCGAATACCGGACCCCATGGACAGCACCAACTCCGATCGCCGGAGCCGGAAGCGCCGAGCAGTCGTTCGGCTGTTGTTATTCACGCTCCCTCACCTGCACCTACTTATCCCGGCGGTGTTCGCAACCGCGATCTACACCGGCGTGATCACTCTGCGCGCTCTCAGCGCGTATGGGTGCCTTCGCCTCGTCACTACGATGGAGACGGAGAAGGCCTCTCCGACTCCTTCCGAAGACGGCAGCGCCCCGGATCCGAACGCAGGAGACGACGCAGGACAGGACCCGCCGGACGAGTCCGGGGGCGACGAGGAATCGCCTGACGGCGCCGAAAAAGGCGACGAACCCGAGGATTCCGGGGCTATCAGCCGCGACTTGATCCCGGAGCAGGCGAAACAGGTCATCACGAAGCTCACCGACAACGACGAGAGCTGGAGCCGCGGGCTCGGCTGGGTGAACCGCCAGCTGGACTTCGTCGACAAGAAGATGCAGGGGCTGATCCGCGGTTTTGTTCCAGATGCCGTCGCCGCCGACCCGATGCGGATGTCGCAGCTTGCGAGCTTGACCTCGTTGATCTTCCTCTTTCTGGTTATGACGCTGATTGCGGCCGCATCGCACCTGACCGAGCACATCCTCAAGCAGATGACGCTGTTACGCGTCGTCGTCGCGCTCCGGGTGAAGCTGCTGAAGAACCTCCTGCAGCAGCCGCTGGCTTTCCACAACGACAGCGAACGCGGCGACCTCATCAACCGAATGGGAAGTGATCTCGGCTCGGCGGTGAGTGCGCTGAATCTGATGATCGCGGACATGAGCCGTCAGGCGTTCGCTGTGCTCTGGCCGGTCATTGGAGCTCTGTTCATCAGCCCCTGGGCGTTTTTGGCCGTGGTCACCTATCTCGGCCTGCTGATGAATTCACTACGCAAGCAGACGAAGAAGGTGCATCAGCGAGCGCGGCTACGCCAGGAGCGCACGTCCAAGGTCACCGAATCCATGGTGCAGCTGTTCAGCGGGGTCCGAATCGTCAAGGCATTCGGCCTCGAGCGTCAGAAGATCGACCAGTACACGGTGCGCAACAAGGAATTTATTCACGAGGCGATGAACACCGAGATCATCAAGGCGTGGACACGCGTGCGGATCGAGTTCGTCACCAACATCCTGATCGTTGCCGCGCTCTTCATCCTGTTGTGGGTCGTAAGTCGCGGAGGCAAGGGTGTCTCGATCTCGGGGCTCGCGCTGTTCGCAACCCTCATGGTCGCGATGTGGCGTCCGATCCGCAGCCTCACGCGTACGTTCACGCAGATGGGCGACAGCCTGGCGGGGACGGACCGCATGTTCGAGTACATGGATCGCAAACCCGAACTACGGGATGAGCCCGGCGCAACGGCGCTGGAGCGCGTCAACGGCGACATCCATTTCGACAACGTCACCTTCGCGTACAACGGTGGCCGCCGCGTCCTCGATCGGATCGACTTGAAAATCAAGCCGGGTGAAGTGTGCGCGCTCGTTGGGCCTTCCGGCGCGGGCAAGACGACCCTCGCGAACCTCCTGCCTCGGTTCTATGACCCCGGTGACGGCCAAGTGCTGTTGGATGGGAAAGACATTCGCGCGTGCACGCAGGAGTCTCTGCGCAGCCACATCGCGGTCGTGTCCCAGGAGCCGTTCCTCTTCCACACGAGCATCCGCGAGAACATCGCGTACGGAAAAGACGGCGCGACGGAAGAGGAGGTCGTCAACGCAGCCAAGGCGGCCCACATCCACGACCACATCATGAGCCTCGAAGAGGGTTATGACACCAACGTTGGCGAGGCCGGCGCCAAGCTGAGCGGCGGGCAGCGCCAGCGCCTGACGATCGCCCGCGCCATCCTGCGCAACGCTCGCATTCTTATTCTTGACGAGGCGACCTCGAGCTTGGACACCGAGAGCGAGCGCGCGATCCAGGACGCTCTGCAAAACCTGATGAAGGGGCGCACGACGCTCGTCATTGCTCACCGCCTGTCCACCGTCCAGCACGCCGACAAAATCTGTGTGTTGAACGACGGCGTGATTGAGCACGTCGGCACCCACGACGAATTGATGGCGCTCGACTCGCTCTACCGGCGCCTGTACGACATGCAGTTCTCAAACGGTGGCAACGGCGACTCCAGGAGTGGATCTGGAAGCGGCTCCGGGGACAACTCCGCGGACGACTGACTGAAACCGCCCCGAAAGCGAGCGCTCGGCCCCCGCAGGGAGCGGATCTAAGCGAGGCGTTCCAAAGGACTTAGATCGTTTGTGCAAATCCGTGGCGCGATCGCCCACAGCAGGTCGGCGCTCAGCCCCGTTTGAGGTGGTGTGAGGGATATACTTGTTCCAACCACTCGGGACGGCGTCCGACCAAGACCCGTCGGCGGATGGTCGGATCGGGAACAGAACTTCAGCATGTTTCGATACATCGCCACTGCGCTCATCGCGGTCATGCTCCTGGGAATCGCTCTTCGCTCCCGCGAGGCCGAGACTGTGCGCGAGGTGGCCCCCGCGGTTCAGACGGGCGAGGAGATCCGGGGCAGCTCGATCGAGGTGCCCGGTGGCCGCGAGATCACGATCAACCACCGCTTCACGGGTCGGTTGAGTCGCGCCAGCCTCATCTACGAGGTCGACGGCGAGCGCGTGACGGCCGGCGAGGCCAACAACTGCGAGTGGGCGCTTGGTTCCCGTCTGACCGAGGACGAACTCTCCACCACCGTGGAACTGACCGGCCGAGTCCCCGACGGCGTCAACGAGTTGCGCTTGGTGGTCGAAGACGAAACCGGCCGCCGCGAACTCCCCGTCCTGATCCAGTGATGCTGGCCCAGTGTTGCTGGCCCAACCGCTGACGCGGTTGGAGCCCATGAGGTCGCGCGATTCAGGGGAACTGGTGCTGGCCCAACCGCTGACGCGGCAGTGTTGTTGGCCCAACGGCTGACGCCGTTGGAGCTGAACGCTCGAAGCGTCTGAGATGGTGGCGAGGAGCCCGCGCTCGGTCTCTGGCCCAACCGCTAACGTGGTTGGCGCGGCCGCTTCGCGACTGCTGAGGCCTTCCGACCAAGGAGCGACTGCGTTACCTCTGTCCCAACGGCGTAAGCCGTTGGACCAGAATTACTTGTTCGCCTCTTCGATCTCCTTGATGACCTCTTCGACGGTTTCGTCCGAGCCCACCATCTGGAGGTACTCCTTGAACGCCTTCAGCGCCTCGTCGTACTCCTTGAGGTCCAGGTTCACCCAGCCGTAGCGCCGCCAGAGATCCGCCGGCGGGTCCGGCTTCGCGTCGAGCGCGGCCTTGTAGGCGTCCTTCGCATCCTCGGTCTTCTTGTCGACGTCGTACGCGATGCCCATGTGGAACCACGCCGTGAAGTTCTTGGGATTGATCGCGACCGCCTTCTTGTAGGCACGGATCGCGTCCTTGAGCTTCTTGTTGTCGTAGTGGACATCGCCCATGAACGTGTAGATCAGATCGTCCTTCGGGTCGATCTTCAGCGCTTCCTTGAACTTCTTGATCGCCTTCGGCATGCGGCCCTGGAGCCAGTAGTCCAAGCCGAGCGAAACGATGGCGCGCAGGTTCTTCTTCTCGATCTTGGCGAGCACAGTGTTATAGCGCTTCATCGCTTCCGACGTGTTGTCTGCCATGTCCGATGCGAGGCCGAGGTTGTTGGACGCGGTCGCGAACTGCGGGTCGATGTCCCGGGCGCGCTTGAACTGCGTGATCGCATCACGGTGCTCGCCCAGGCGAAGCAGCATGAAACCGAGCGAGTCCCGCGGGCGCGCCCCGGGATCGCCGCGCGCCGCCTTCGCGTACTGCTCGGCCGCCGCGGTCAGGCGCTCGGTCCGCTTGGCCTCATCCACCTCGGGTGCGTCGGCGCCGACCTCATAGGCCCACGCGAGACAGAAATGCGCCAGCGGCGACTTGGTCAACTCCACGGCAACCGCGAAGACCTTCACAGCCTCCATCGGTAGCTCCTTGTCGAGCAGGAGTTGCCCCTTCGCGATGAGCGCGGGCGGGTTTTCCTTGTGGATGGCCAGAACGGCGTCGAGCGTCTTGATCGCGTCGTCGATCCGCCCGAGTTCCGTGTAGATGAGGCAGAGCGTCCAGTGGGCCGCCACAAGCTCCGGAAGGTTCTCCTCCGCGACGAGCTTCGTGAGGCCCTCGATTGCCTTGTCGCTTTTTTTCGCGCGGTGCCAGCAGATGTTGACGCGAATCAGAGACGGGATGTGCGACGAGTCGAGCTCGAGGTTGGCCTCGTACTCCTTGCGCGCCTTGGCATGCTTGCCGTCGTGTAGGTACAGGTCGCCCAGGAGCGTGCGCGCGGTCAGGGAGTCCTCCTTGACCTTCAGGGCGGCCTTGAGCGCCTTCTCCGCGGTCCTGGACTCACCGGCGAGGACCGCTGCGCGACCGAACTCGATCGAGATCCGGAGCGTCTCGGTGTTGACCTGGTAATCGTCGTTCAGCTCTTTGAGAGCCGCATACGCCTTCGCGGGGACCTGAGCGGCCGCCGCGTAGACCTTGAGGTCCAGGCTGCTCTGGTGGGCCTTGAGCAGTCGGGCGTAGAACTCCGAAGACTCGGCGTAGTCGTCGAGGCCGCGGAGTGCGCTCAGGTAGCCGCTGTGTGCGTCCCAGTAGAAGGGGCTGGCGGTGATCGCCTCCTTGTAGGACTCCGCGGCGATCTTGAGCTTGCCTTGCTCGCGCGCGACCTCAGCCACGTCAAATTTCCTGCGTGCCTCATCGGACACTTCGGGCGCGGCAAAGACGGCTGCGGAGAAAAAGAGCAGGCCGAGGGAGAGGAGGCCCTTCATGGCCCGCTACTCGACGTTGCTGTTGATGATGCGGTCCAGCGTCTTCTGGAATCGCGACTTCGCTTCGGCGTCCCAGAGTTGCTGACGCTCCCGGCGCGCATATTCCAAGCGGGCGCCGGCCACGCGGCGCATGCGCTCTTCCTGACGCTCGCGGGACTGGGCGTCCTTGGCATTGGCGCTGCCGCCGGTACCGCCACCTCCACGGCCGCCAGCACCGCGACCGGCGCCGCCGCCGCGACCGCTGCCGCCGCGTCCACCACCACCACCCCGGCCGCCACGAGCTTCGGCTTCGGCGTTGAATCCCAACAGAGTGACGGCAAGCGCAAACGCGCCGAGCCGAATGGACTTCCACATCTTCTTCATGCCAACTCTCTCCGTCTCTGGTGCCTCGCGGCCGACGTCGTACGGGTCCGGGCCCAGCTTACCGACCCCGGATATCACCTATATAACCCACAGGGGACGGCAAAGGTTCCGTGATCTCACTGGACCGGAAACCGCCCGACCACCATTACTTACGGTCCCAGCAGCCCCGTTTGGGAGCCCGAGGGTGGATTACGGTCCGTAGAACCTGGCCCGATCCTGGGTCATGAAGTCGTTCAGCTTCTGAATGCACTTGCTGCGCTTCTTCTCCGAGGAGCCGGGGCGATAACCGAAGTCTTTACCCACAATGGACTTAACGACCCTGATCGCCAGGGCGCGGGTGCTTTTTTCCGTCGAATAGAGCGAATCCACCAGAATCGGCACGGATTTGGGATCCCGGCGCTCCGACATCACGGTCGCCAGGGCCTCGCGGATGTCTTCGTGCAGCGTGACCTTGCCCAGGCTGTCGACGAGCGGATCCACGGGCCCGCGGCCCTTGGCGAACGCCACGACGGCCTTCTGCAGCTTCGGCGGCACACCCTCCAAGCCGGCGAGCGGCCCGGAGGTGATGGGCTCCGCGTTCTTCTCGATCACCTCGGCCTTGAGGTTGTTGAGCTCGAGAAACTCCTCGCTGAGTTCGATGGTCAGGTAGAGATCGTCGAACGAGGCGCGGGAATGGTGCACCCAAAAGCCGAAGTTGTATGCCGGCATGTGCCGGCCCTTGCCTTTGGAAGAGCCCTTCCCCTCGACGTCCATCACGCGGACGTACTCCGTCCACCCGTCCTTGGCGACCTCCATCTCGAACTCCTGGCCTCGCTTGACCTTGTTCTTGAGATTCGAGACGTAGATGTCGCGCCAGTTGACCACGGCCATGTCGAGATCGGCGCCTTCGTCCTCATGGAGACCGCAGGACGCCAGGATCATCATCCCGTTTCCATAGAAGCGGTCGTCAAACAAGTTGAGCACGACGAAGAAGTCCGACATCACGGGCTCCGTGAAGACCGTGCCCACGTTGCTCTTCTGGCTCACCCGTACGTTGAATTTGGCGCGGATCTCCTTTTCGCCCTCCATCTTGTGGCGGATCCCGGACGAGCCCTCGAGCAGCAAACGGCCGCCGAAGATCTTGTAGCGGCTCTGGGTCGCGTCGAGCAGCCGCGGCGGCCGCGAGTCCTCGAAGTCCTCGAGTTGGTCCTGTTCCTCGAAGTCGTAGTAGATCGTGATCTTGCGACCCTTGATCTTGACGATGCGGCCCTTGTAGACCTCGTTCAGCGGCTTCTTGACCGGCGGTTTCTTGGTCGGCTTTTTCGCGGTGGTTTTGCCGTCGCCGCCCACCACCGTCGCGACTGCCAAGAGCAGAACAAGAAGACTCCGAAGTACCATGCGATTTCCTATGCTAGAGCCTGATGGAAAACGCGCGAGCCCCTATGGGTTCCTGCCGGCTTGAAACCGCGACAAACCCGAGGGTTCCGGCTGTCGCCGATCGAAGATTCGGATGGCGTCTCATGCTCTTTGTATGTAGACGTTCGCGCAGGCGGTTTCGTTCGTGAGAATTCTGATCGTTCGACTCTCGGCGCTGGGGGACGTCACCACGGGCCTCGCGGTGCTCGCGAGCCTCAAGGCCGCGTGCCCCGAGGCCTTCATCGGCTGGTTGGTCGAGGATCGATGCGCGGATTTGCTCCGCGATCATCCCCAAATCGACCAGCTTCATGTCTTTGATCGGCGCCATTTTCGACGTGTTTGGTTACGTCCCTGGAACCTACTGCGCCTCCTCGGGTTTGTAAAATCCGTTCGGAAACAGGGTTATGACGCGGCCCTGGACCTACAGGGCAACCTGAAGTCGGGCGTTTTCACGAGGCTCTCCGGCGCGAAACGCAGCCTCGGCATGCCGCAACCGCACGCCAAGGAGGGCAACGACAGCCTGGTTCGCGAGCAGGTGCCGGTGCCCGGGGACGCGAGCCCGCACCGGCTCGAACCGGCCATGGCGATGGTGCGCACGCTGTTTCCAGGCGCCGCGGAAGCGCCAATCGAGTTGCCGGTTACTCCGGAGCCCGGCGACGCGGTGATTCTCCACCCCGCGACGAGTCGGTTCGCGACGTTCAAACAGTGGCCGGCGAAGAGCTTCGCCGCGCTGGCGGACCGGCTGGCCACCGAGCTTTCTGCCCCGATCTGGCTGACCGCCGGCCCAGGGGAGGCTGAAATCGCGGAGGAGGTCCGCAAGAACATGGTCAGCGAGGCGCGGGTCGTCTCGCCGGCCGGACTCAAAGAGCTGCAAAACACGCTCGCCGGAGCCCGGCTCGTCGTCGCGGCGGACACCGGGCCTGCGCACATCGCGGCCGCGTTGGGTGTACCGACGCTCACGTTGTTCGGCCCTAAGGATCCGGAGGTGTTGCGGCCCGTCGGGCCCATATCGGAAACCATCGCGGCGGGCGTCCGGTGCAGCCCCTGCACGTTGCGGCATTGCCCCGATCCGATCTGCATGACGTCGCTCAGCGTGGACGCGGTGGCGGCAGCCGCGCTCGCGCTCGTGAAGGACCCCCCTTGACAGAGCACCCGGCGGATCGCCTGCGCGGCCTCGCCCAACTCGCGCCGGTGCTTGCGAACGTGGAAACGTATCTCGAAAGCGCCGCGGATCCGGCCGCGGTCGCGGTCGGCCTCCAGCGTCTCGTAGAAGCGAAGACCGACCCGGGCGCGAATATCAACGGTTGGATGCGCCTGATCGACCACACGCCTGCCGCGGTCGAGACGCTCCTCAACCGGCCGCACCTGGTCTCCGAACTTCCGCACGACCGCGGGCGGTACGAACGTGCCGGATTCGAGCGCGAGCTGGATGAGGCACTACGCAGCCTCCCGGATCTCAAGACACGCCTCGATCACCTGCGCACCATCCGCGTCGAGGAGACGCTGCGCATCGCTTGGCTCGATGTCGTGGAGGGAGCGGACCTGACGGTCGTGACCCGCCGCATTTCGGATCTCGCCGAGACGCTGACGGAGCGGGTGTTGCGTGAGGTGCAGCGCGAGCTGTCCGCGAAGTACGGACGTCCATGGCATCGCGGCGAACCGGTCGGCCTTGCGGTGATCGCGATGGGCAAACTCGGCGGCGCGGAACTCAACTACTCGTCCGACATCGACCTCATCTTCGTCTACGGAAAAGATGGAGAAACCGACGGCGGCACCAACGCGCAGCCGATCACGAACCGGGAGTTCTTCCACCGGTTGTGCGAACGCATGAGCCGTGAGTTCAACGCGGTCAGCGCGCACGGCAAGCTCTACCGTTGCGATCTTCGGTTGCGGCCCGAGGGTTCCCTCGGCTCGCTGGCGCGCACCCTCGCCGCGAGCGTGGCGTACTACCGCAAGAGCGGCGAAACGTGGGAGCGCCAAGCGTTTCTGAAGGCGCGGCCGATCGCCGGTGATCGCACCATCGGCGACGAGTTCGTGGCGCGGGTGCGCGAGTGGGCATACGGACGCGGTCTGAGCTTCGAGGAGATCTCGGCCTTGAAGCACGTGAAACGGCGAATCGAGAAAGCGACGCGGAGCCGTGGCCAGGAGCGCGGCGAGGTCAAGACCGGCTACGGCGGAATCCGCGATGTCGAATACGTCGTCCAGTTCCTGCAACTGATGCACGGTTCCCGGCGCAGCGAGGTGCGCCATCACAACTCCCTTATCGCGCTGCGGCTTCTGGAGCAGTTCGGAGCGATTCGCGCCGAGGAGCGAAACGCGCTCGATGACGCGTACCGTTTCCTGCGCACGGTCGAGCATCGATTGCAACTCGTGCAGGGCGCGCAGACGCACCGAATTCCGAACGACGCCGCAGAGTCGCGTGCGCTCGCGCGGCGCATGGGATTCGCGGAGGCCGCGGAGTTTCACGTCGCGTACAACCAAAAGGCGGAGCAGGTCCGGACGATTCTCGATCGGATCTTCCGCAAGAGTTTCCTGGATCGGGACGCGGAGCAGGTGTCGGAAACCGACCTCATGTTGGATCCGCAGAGCAACTCGGTCGCCCTGGGCGAGGTGTTGGCGCGCCACGGCATCAAGGACATCGCCGCCGGATTTTGGCATCTGTACGAGCTTAGCCAGGAGCCGTCGCGTTGGCTGCAGGGGTCCGCACGCACGCCGAGCCTGCTGGCGGATCTCTTCCCGCGGCTGATCGACGAACTCAAGCGGACGCCGGATCCCGACGCGGCGCTGAAACGGCTCGAGCGCATCACCGCGAAGGTGGGCGCGCGCGGAACGCTCTATCAGGCGCTGCTCGCCGATGAGCGTCTGCTGCACCTGCTCGTGACGCTCGCCGGCAACAGCCGGTTTCTCACCAACATCCTCGCGCGCTCGCCGGGCGTGCTCGATCAGCTCGTCGATGCGTGGGCCACCGATCCGGGCCGCGGGCTTTCGAGTTTCGAGGACATCCCGACCGCAACGGTGCCGGAGGCCGCCACGCCTGCGCGCATCCTCGCCGACTATCGCAATCTCGAGCTGCTGCGGATCGGTCTGCGCGACCTCACGGGCGCACGCGACCTGCGCGGCGTCGGAGCCGATCTGACACGGTTGGCGGAAATCCTCCTGCAACTCGCGCTCGCCCGCGCGCGGCGCGAAGCGGGCAGTTCGGGCGCCGATCTGTGCGTGTGCGCGCTCGGCAAACTCGGTGGGCGCGAGATGCTCTACGGCTCCGACGTCGACCTCGTGTTTTTCTGCCGGTCGGAAGCTGACCGCACCGGCGCGTCCGCGGTCGCGCGGCGCCTGCGGTCGCTGATCGGCACTCCGGGTCCGCACGGCAAGCTCTACGACGTGGACCTGCGCTTGCGACCGGGCGGGTTGGCCGGGCCGCTGATCACGACGCCGTCGGGATTTCGGGATTACTTCGCGCGCGGGCTGGGGCAGTGCTGGGAGCGCATGGCGTGGACGCGGGCGCGCGCGGTGGCCGGTCCCCCTAGCCTCTGCGAGAAAATCGAAGCCTGCATCGCCGAGGCGACGTATCAGCCGGGGTTTGGCGCCGACGATGCCCGATCCATGCTCGAGATGCGCGAGAAGCTCGCGGTGCACGCGGAGCCGGGTTCGCTGAAGCGGGCGCGGTCGGGCGGCGTGGTCGATCTCGAGTTCGTCGCGCAGTTGCACGCGTTGAGGCACGGCCACGAAAACGCCGAGTTTCGCGAAGGCAACGTGCACACGCTCCTACGCCGGTTGCAGGCGGCTGACCGGATTCCCGCCCAGCACGCGGCGGACATGGAGGCGGCGTATACGTTCTTGGTGTCGTTGGAGAGCCGGATTCGAATCGTCGCCGACCTTCGGGAAGATCGCCTGCCCGATCAGAAGGACGAACTACGACAGCTCGCGAGCCGCCTGGGGTATGTGGACACCGGTGCGCAGCCGGCCGAGGAGACGCTGCGAGAGGAGTACGCGTATCACCGCGACGTCGCCGCGCGCTCGTTCCTACGAGCGATCTCGGAGATTGCGGACCCCTCCTAGCGGATCGCCGCGTGGCATCAGTGCGTCGGCGGGTCGTCGCCGCCGTCCGCACCGGCTTGGCCGTTGCCGTGCCACTCCAGCCGGAGCTTCTCCATCGAGCCGACGCGAATCTCGTGCGGCGTAGTGCGCACGTCCGTGAGGCCGATACGATCCACGCGCCGCCCGTCCACCAGCGTGCCGTTTTTCGACAGATCCTCGATCTCGACCAGGTCGGGATGAAGGAAATGGATGCGCAGATGCCTGCGCGACACCGACAGGAACCGCTCGGTCTTGGCGAGTTTGGGCCAGTCGCTGCGCTCCCGGAACTTCCGCGCCTTTTTCAGCGAGATGTCTGCCTTGCGGCTGCGTCCGACCACACAGGACTCGCCGAGCTTCAGGATCAGATGTTCCCCCTCGAGGAAACCCTTGATTCCAACAAGGATGATCTCCGGGACGTCTGCGTTCACGCTCATCGCGTCTCCAACCGCCCCTTCATCCAGACGTCATCGATCCGCGCCCGAACGAGCGAGAAGATCTCGAACGACGCCCCGCCCAGGGCGGCGCGCGCCAATTCGGCCTTGCTCTTCTTGAGACTCACCACGGGTTTGACACCGTTGAAGCTCCCCTTCTTCTTCCAGTCGGCCAGCGGCAGCGCGAAAAACAGGAGGGCCCCTCCTTTGCGCTGCAACCTCACCCGGTACGCCGTTCCGTCGAGGAACGTGGAGATCGCGCGCGCGGGGTCCTTCTCGACCCGTCGACGGACGCCCGGGTCCGCCAAACGCTGGCCGTAGAAGTCCTTGAATGTCTCCTCGAACGAGCGATTCGCCCGGTCCGCGATCCGGATCTGCGTCCCGCGCCCGCCTCCGATCTGCAGCGCCGAACCGTTCCACCCGCTGGCCGCAAGCACCGTCGCGCGAATGCGCCCCGTCCCGATCCAGAAGACGCCGCACTCCTTGTGATCGAACGCCACCGAGAATTCGATCGACCAGTCCGCGTCGGCGCTCATCGGATTGCGCAGGCGCACCGGACTGATCGCCTTGCGCGCCCGCCAGCGCGCGTAGTTCTCGAGGCGCTCACCGATCATGACGGCTTCGCCGTTTTCGTCGCGGACTTCGTGGCGAACGTTGCCGCTCCACGCGCGCAACTGATGCATCGCCCGCTCGCGCATCCGGCCACCTTTGTCCTTGGGATAAAACCCCTGCCAGTACTTCGCAGCGGCGGCCTCCTGCGCTTTCTTCGGGTCCGGCACTC
Organism: Planctomycetota bacterium; assembly: GCA_036443405.1. Lineage (GTDB taxonomy): Bacteria > Planctomycetota > PLA2 > PLA2 > PLA2 > JAZFYD01. Next base: position 654 of record JAZFYD010000075.1, on the reverse strand, counting down.
CCGCCTGCGCCTCGTACGGATACCAACGCTCGAAGGTGAAACGGACTGTTGCGAGCCCGCTATCGGGATCCTCGTCGAAGTTCTCCTTCGGAACGGCCAGCGCCACTCGGTAGGCGTTGCCGCCCAGGTTCTGGCGGGCCTTGTCGGCCCGCTGCGCGATTCGGTCACGCTTGGCAGCCACTTCGTTGGTGTTGCGCAGCGAGGGACCGAGCAACGTCTCGCAGTGCTCGAGCGCCTGGTCGTACTCCTGGCGGTCCCAAGCGGCCTTCGCAGCGACCCAGAGTTCGCCGGCGCGTTTCTCGCGGGCGTTGGCATCCTCGACGAGGCTCTCTTGCCGCTTGGACAACTCCGTGTACCACGCGTCGTCGCCCAACATCGCGAGTGCTCGCCGAAGCAGGTCGGCGCCGCGCGCAGGATCGTTCGGCATACGCCAACTTTCAACCGCGAGCACATATCCCTTCAACGCGCCATCGTCGAGCCGCAGCATCGACACGAAGAACGCGGTGTCGAATTCGTTGAGCCCGAACTCCCTCCGTTGGCCCTTGATCGTCCCCTCGACGACGCGTGGTACACGGAGTTGTCCAAGCGGCAAGAGAGCCTCGTCGAGGATGCCAACGCCCGCGAGAAACGCGCCGGCGAACTCTGGGTCGCTGC
>JAZFYD010000074.1:0-24432 GCA_036443405.1 Planctomycetota bacterium | reverse complement strand
TTCATCGAGCGTTCCACCGCATCGAATTCGTTCACGTTCTCGCGCGCGGTCGGCATCAACTTCGACGACCATTCCAAGAACGAACGTGTGTGGTGGGGGTACGGGATTTTCCGGCCGTCCCTCAGTGACGCCGCGGCAATCCAGGACAACAAGGGTTACCTGGGCGTCGTCCGCATTGCCGGTTTACCGATCAAGGGCAAGACCGTGAACGGAGCGCCGCACATCCTGCAAATCGGCGTCTCGTTCCAGTATCGGGACAACCGGAGCAACGAAGTGACCCTGTTCCGCGCCCGCACCACCAACAACCTCGGTGAGCATGCGATCGACACCGGCACCATCGCGTCGGGCAGTGCCACGATCGTCGGTTTCGAGATCGCGTGGGTGCGTGGTCCCGTTTCCGTCCAAAGCGAGTTGTTCCTCGCGAACGTCGACGGAAACATGGGCAACCCGGACTCGTCGTTCACCGGTTGGTACGTCCAGGTCAGCTACTGGATCACCGGTGAGAGCCGGCGCTGGAAGACGAGCGTGTTCAGCCGGGTGACCCCCAACGCGAACGCGTTCGACGGCTCCGGCGGCAAAGGCGCCTGGGAGATCGCGCTGCTATTCGACAACACGGACCTCAACGACGTCGACAACGGCGTCAACGGCAACGAGTGGACGGGATACACCCTCGGTCTCAACTGGCACTGGAACCCCAACACCCGCGCCATGTTCAACTACGTGAACGGCAACCTGGACGACACCCTCACCGACGGAACGATCCACGCGATCATGTTCCGGCTGCAGGTGGATTTTTAGGAGAGGTCAAGGGACCGCGCCGTTCCGAACGACGGCTGACGTTTCGCACACGGCGGGGAGCCCAAGTGGCGGCGACGCCGAGACCGATTCGCATCTCAGACGCCGCGAACAAGAGGCTCCAACGGCGTTAGCCGTTGGGCAAAGAGAACCTTCTGCCGGGCCGACTCGCATCTCAGACGCTGCGAACAAGAGGCTCCAACGGCGTCAGCCGTTGGGCAAAGAATAATGGTGGAGGCGCCGGGAATCGAACCCGGGTCCCAAGACGCTCCGGCTGTGCCTCTACGTGCGTATCCGCCCATCTTTTGATCCTCCCTGGCGGCCGTGGCGGCACCGCTTGGCCGGGATTCCCCGGGATAGTCTTTCCGTCGCCTTGCCCGGGGTGGGGCGACGGGCAGCCTACTGAGTGGTGGTCTCGATCAGGCCATAGGCGGAGCCTTGATCAGACCAGCAGCGGCACTTAGGCCGCGAGTGCGTAGTTGGTGTTGCCAACTGAAGTGTTTCCAGGGTTTAACGAGGCCACCTGGAACCTCGGCACGCAGCAACAGTCGGGTCACATCCGGTCGAAGCCGTTCGCCCCCGTGTTGTTTTGCTCAACGGCTTACGCCGTTGAAGCTTCTGTCTCGCTCTTCACTTGTCAATCCGAGGATCCTAGCGCACATTTCCCACGGGGCTGTTTTTTGCTCCGCTTTGCCCCTTCGTTGGGTCTGTGCTTCGGTGGCCGAATCAGGCCACATCCGCTCACTTCGAGCGCCGCATCTCCTGCTTCGCCGCCTTCTCCTTCAGCGCTTGGCGCTTGTCGCGGCGCTTCCTGCCGCGCACCAGCGCAAGCTCGATCTTGGCGCGGCCCTTTTTGAAATAGAGCTCCAACGGAATGAGCGTGAGGCCGTCACGAGCGACCGCCGCGGCGAGCTTGGTCAGCTCCTTTTTGTGCAGCAGCATCTTTCGCGAGCGTCGCGGTTCGTGCTCCGTGTACCCGGTGTGGCTGTATTCCGGAATGTGCATGCCCTTGAGAAACAGTTCGGTGCCATCGAAGTGCGCAAACGCTTCCGCGATGGACGCTTTGCCCGAGCGGATGGACTTCACCTCGGGGCCGAGCAGGGAGAGACCCGCCTCGACGACCTCGAGGATCTCGTAGTCGTAGCGTGCGCGACGGTTGCGCGCCATTGTCTGGCGGCCGTCGGTGTTGTCCTTCTTGCTCACGGCCCGCGCTCCGAATCAGGCATCGTCGTAGACCGCGATGCTCGACGGTGTTTCCCAAAAGCGCACGCTGGTAACGGGCAGGCCACCCTCTCTGGCGATGTGAAAGAGATACGCGGCGAGGTTCTCCGCCGTGGGCACCTCGTCGATCACGAACACCGGCTCGCCTTGGTCCTTCAGGATCGGAATCATCGGATCCCCGTCCTGCAGGATCATGCGGTGGTCCCAGTTCTGATCGATCCAGCCCTCGACGATGCGGCGGATCTCGTGGAAGTCGACGACCATGCCCAGATCGTCCAGGGGCCCGCGGCAGACAACCTCGATCTTCGCGTTGTGTCCGTGCAGATACCGGCATCCGCCGCCGTGGCCTTGGATGCGGTGGCCGTAACAGAAGTGAATCGTGCGTCGAACTTCAGGCATGAGCTAAGGGTTCTCGGTCAGACCCTATGTACCCTGTTTCGCGAAGACCTCAAAGGTTGACCGGCACGACGCCGTCGAACGCGATGCCCCGGCGCGTCGCGCGGGCCCGCACCGCCATCACCTCGACGCCGCGTCTGGCCGCGTCGCGGAGCGCGGCGGCGTAGGTCGGATCGATTTCGTCGGCGGGGCGGACCGAAGAAAGATCGCCGCGCGCGACAAAGAACAGAAGTACCGCGCGCATCCCATCGGCCGCCGCTTGCGCCAGTCCCTCCACGTGGCGCGTGCCCCGCACCGTGACTGAATCGGGAAACGCGCCCTCGCCGGGGCCGGCGGCAAGGGTCACGCTCTTGACCTCCACGAGGCAGTGGTCATCGAGCAGAAAGTCGAAGCGCGAGTCGCCGCGTCTGAACTCGCTCCGGATCGCAGTGTGACCGGGAAGAACGAGACCGCGGCGCAGCCAATCCGCGACCACCCGGTTCGCGATTTGGGTGTTCACGATTGCCCAGATCCGGCCGACCTTCACAAGCTCCCACGTGTACGCGAGCTTGCGCTTTGAATCGCCGCTCTTGGTGACGAGAACCGCGCTGCCGGTCTCCGCGAGCCCCGTCATCGCGCCGGGATTGGGGCAGTGCGCCGTGACAACCGTCTCGTTATCGAACTGTATATCGGCCAAAAAGCGCTTGTAGCGCCGGATTAGGCGGCCTTCGACGAGTTCTTGGCTCCAGTGCATTCGTCCTTGTTCCCGATAGGGGAGCACCCTCCCGCTGCCGATGAAGGAAGCAGGGGGGATTCACTCCCCATGCAAATCCGATTCACTCTCGCCAGTTTGATCCTGCTGGCCGCCTGCGGTGGCAGCGGGTCGGACAGCACCACAATCACCACCCTTGCCATTCAAACGGAGTCCTTGGGACAGGGCAACGTCGGGCACGCGATCTTTCGTCAGATGCAGGCCCAGGGCGGCAACCCGCCGTATGAATGGTCCGTCTCGACCGCGGGCGACCAGCTGCCGGAAGGCATTTCGCTCACGTCCGCCGGGGTGATGATCGGAATTCCGACGTCGTCCGCGAGCGCGTCGCTGATCCTGGTCGTCGAGGACGGTTTCAAAAACGTCGATGTGCTCTCGACTTCGCTCGAGGTGCGCGACATCGAGATCGCGTCGAGCCAGCCGGGAACGGTCGATCCCGGTGTGTCCGCCCAGCTTCAGGCAACCGGCGGGGCGGCGGGTTACGTGTTCGACTTCTCTGCCAACCAGTCCGGCGCGGCGCTCGATGCGAGCGGTGCGTACACGGCCGGGAGCGCCCACGGCGTCGACGTCGTGCGTGCCACGGATCAGGACGGGTTTTTCGACGAGATCGCGATCACCGTCGGCGACGATCCGTTCGCGGGTTTCGAGGCGAGAGCGGGCACCGATGTCTGGTGGCTCCAGTGGGACGTGTCGTACGATCCCACCCCGACCTACGCATCGGACATCGACGAGGTGCTTGCCGCGCTCGGTCTGCGCCACCAGTCGAGCACGGATGCAGACGGAACGACCGAGGATCGCCTTGCTCGCGACCTTCTGATCCGCCGGACGCTTGGGTACGTCAGCCAGTTCTATGGCAACGGCGCCAGCGGCCAGGCGCAACCCGGTGGTTTCGCGATCTCGTTCGTGAAGCCGGGCGGGCCGACGTCGGGTTCCACACCCGCGCCGGGATCCGCCGAGTTCGGGAACCCGAACCTCTACAACACGATGTGCGTTCGCCACGGTCCGAGCAGCGGTATCGTCGGCACCGCGCTGGTTGATGCAGGCAACAACTTCATCGAACACGACTGCGGCAGTTCCCAGGGCACCGCCCTCGGTGTCTTCGCGAACCGGCTGCTCGCGAATCAGGTTGCGGCTTACGGCAATGCGCTCACGCGTTCGCCGATCCAGGCGTCCGACATCCCGCAACTCGAGGCGATGCTCCTCGGCGAGGAGCCGGCGCATGCGCGTGCACAGCTCATCTTCGACGCGGCGGACAACTTCGGCCGCATTCTCGCAGCGGTACTTGCGCACGAGATCGGCCACAGCCTCGGCCTGAATCACACGGATCCGATGATGTCCAACGGCGACATCATGAACTCATCGCTCACGATCGGTGGCGGCGTGACCTACTTCTTCAACGCCGGGCACGCGGCCCAGCTCGCGACGTCGTTGCCCGGAGTCAACCGATAACTCGCGACGTCGGGGCAGGCCGGGGGCGGACCCTACTTGTCTTTTTCCTCTTCCTCGGGTGCCGGCGGTAGATCCAGCACCTTTCTGTCGAAGCGTTGCTGGTGGAAGTACCAGTTGCGGCCGATGCGGAAGAGGTCCACGTACTGCTTGCGCTTCTGGGGCCTCTTCATGTCGTTGCGACCTTCGTGCCAGTACTCGAGCAGATGAACCCGGATCCACGTGTCGTGAAACTCCGGATCACCGAGGACCCTCAACTTGGTGAGAAACGGCCCCGCGTGTTTCGGATCGTTTCGTGCGCCCGAGAGTCGGCGCTCCATGCGCGAGAGGTTGCCCTGGGACGCGCGATAGTGCGGACTGAAACCGTGCCACCACGCGGTGAGTAGAGTCTTCGAACTCGGCAGCTCGCCCCGCTGGTCACATGCTGTGCAGGGGCGCCGGTTGCCGAATCCGCTACGGATTTCCTTGCGGCCGCTGCACGTATTGCACAAGCTGTAGATCTTCTGATAGCGCCGCAGCGCGCCCTGTTTCATCAGGAATCTGCGAGCCGCGATCTTGTGCTTGTTCCGCGCGCTCTTTTGCGCCTTCTCCCACTTCTCTTTGGCCTTGGGATTTGTCGGCGGCGTAGGCGGCGGCACCTTCGCCCGCATCGCGTACCAGGCTTCGGTGAGCGTGACCATCAGCTCGTTCGCGTCGTCGTTCCAACGCAACTCGACCGACTTCTCGCCGAACGAGAGCGCGTCCTCGAGTTTGGGAATCGCGGCCGCGATCTCGGCGACTTCAACCTTCTCGCCGGCGTTGACCTTGTCGTAGAGAGGCGAGATCTCCTTCCAGATCTTCTTGGCTTTTTTGTGGAGATCATTCGCTCGCGAGCTCTTCGGCGGGTCGGTCAGCAGTTCCTCGCCGGCAGCCGCGAAACTCACCAGGATCGTGAGGCAGAACAGGGTGCGCATATGCCGAGAATGTAACGCAAAACGCGAGTTCCGACGTCGGGTCGCGGCCATCGGCTGTCCCGGCGCGGCGGCTCAGGATCCGGTCACTTCTGGCCGTCGCCCCGCTCCGCGAGCGGCTTTTTGTCGCTGCCCACGGCGTGGCCGCCGCCGGATTCGGCAAGGGCGGCCATGAACCGCCGGTCCGTGCCCTCGGTCCCGACCAGGATGGTGTGGATGCGCACCTGCCGCCAGCGGTTGATGCGCGCGATCTCCTCGAGCACCCGTTTCCAATGGGTCACGAAGCCGCGGCTCGGCCGTCCGTCGCTCAGGAGATAGATCGTGTCCACGTCGTCGTCGTCGATCGCCGCGGCCATGGCCTCGTAGAGCGCACCCCAGCCTTTCGGCTCCTGGCGGCCCAGCCACTTCACCGCTTTCTTTGTGGAGCCGGATTTGAGCTTTCCGAAACACCGGTCGAGATACGGCTTGGGCGGATGATCCGACGGGTAGCGGTAGACGAAGACGTCGTAGCGCTGTTTTTTCGTGAGCCCCTTGCTCATCTCTCCGAAGCGCTCTCGCGCGAGTTCCATCTTGTTTCCCTTACGCATGCTGCCCGACGGATCCACGACGAACGCGATCCGCTCGGACACGACGGGGATCCCCCAGTATTCCGAGGTTCCTCCGGGGGATTCGATCTCGTTTTGGAAGGGGCGTTTGTCTGGCAGCGTGTGCATCGGGAGCAGCGCGCGCCAGAGGCTCGCGTCGGGGGAGATGTCCTTGCCGGTCATGCGCCGGAGCGCGCGCCACGCATCGAATCGCAGGCGCCCTTTTTCGACTTCCAGGCGCTCGACGAGATCGCCGAGCAGTTCCGGTGCGTGCATCTCGACGACGCCGTCGATGGCCGCGGCTCGAACGCGCCATGACGGATGCTTCAGGAGGCCTTCCGCGCGGCGCAACGCGAGGTCGGGCGGTTTGGTCTTGGAGAGGGCCGCGGCGAAGGCGATGCCCTCCATGACACCCACGCTGTCGTCGATTTCGCGTTCGGGCAGGATCGGTTTCTTTCGCAGCGCGAGAATGTCGACAAGCGCTGCGCGCACGGCGTCGTCCTCGTCGTCCTTGTACGCCAGGCAGTAGCCGACACCCGCCGGCACGGCGCCCATCGCACGGATGCAGGCGGCCCGTCCCTTGGGGTAGAGGTTGGCCTTTCGTGACAAGGGTTCCAGCGCCGTGTCGTCGGGCAGCCGCTGAAGCGCCTCGGCGATCGCCTCGAACGCGCGGAGGTCGCGCTCTTTTCGCATCGCGTCGACCAGGGCCGGAACCGCGGACTTTTTTTGCGAGCGCCGGATCGCGTGCGCGAGGCGGAAACGGGTTTCGGGACTGCGCCGCTTCAGAAGCGACTCGCACAGGAAGATCAGCGATTCGGGGTCCTTGAACCCGCACAGGCTCAGGTAGTAGACGGCGTCGTCGCGGATGTGGAGGTACGGATCTTCCAGCAGTTTTTCCATCACGCGCGCTGCGTCCACCGAGCCGATCCGGGAGAGCGCGGACATCGCGCGCGATCGCTTCTTTTGCTCAAACGGGTCGCGCTCGTGTTTGTCGATGATCGCGGCCTGTTCGGCCACCGGATCGGCCGCATGGAGGAGACCCGGGAGCAGACAGAGAACCCAAACCGCGCGCACGCGGCCGAGCATACCGGAACCGGGGTCAGCGCGGTTTGCCTCCTCGCGGTCCGTGTTTCGGCGTCCGTCGGTTAAAAAGGTCCCATGGGCTTCAACGTTTGCACTGGTTGGGTTGGTGTGTTGCTCCTGATGGTCGTTCCCGCGTCCGCGCAGAACGACGACCCGTTCAAGGGCAGGACGCGCGACGAGATGGACGACGAGGGCCGCGTCATCGTGACGGTCCCGGAGCTTTGGACCAAGCGGCCGCCGGCCGGCACCCAGATCCTCAGCCTTCTGGCGTCGTCGCTCGCGCGCCAGGGCGGTCATGTGATGACCATCCAGCGCGAGGATGGCATGAACAACGAGATCGAGAACCGCGAGCGCTACCTCAAGTACGACAGCGCCAAGGACAGCGAAGCGCGCATTCAAAAAATCGACGACCCGTTCATCGGCTACCGGATCGACATCCCGAAGAAACGGCAGATCTTCCTGCGACGTTTTCTCGGCGACGGTGGGGACGGTCTCATCATCACGGTCGTGAGCGGGATGCGCTCGACGTACGAGAAGACCTGGCTGCGCCAGCTGATGGCGATCGTCGCGTCCGTGCGCCTCGGCGACGGTACGGCGGCCACGACGGGAACGGCGAACGCGACCACGAGTGCGCCCGTGCGCCTGGGCGACTGGCAGCATCGGGTTTCGCTGGTCGTGCCGGGTTCCTGGCAGCGCGTTCCGAGCGAGGACGCCGAGGTGTGGCTCGTACTCAAGAGCGGCAGCGGGACGTTGACGTTCAAGAACGAGGGCGAGAGTTTCAGCGCGGCCCGCGTGCTCGGCAAACTGCTGAGCCGACTCAAACGAACTTACGCCAGCGTGTCCGGCAGGATGATGGGCGACAACCCGCCGCGCATGCTGATCAAGAATCGCAGGCCGGGGTACGTGCAATACGTCTTCGGATACGAAGCGAACGGCATCGGCTACTCGCTGACGCTCCAGGTGAAAGACAGCGTGTTCGCCAAGCAGCGCGCGTTCGGCGACGGTGTGGCCGAGACCGTTGTATTGCAAAACAGCGCCTACAAGGGTTTCGAAGAGATCGGATTCACGCCGGGCGAATTGAAGGAGACGACGTACAAGAAACTGCTCCGCGTGTTCGGGCCCGATGCGGCCGTCGGTGCGGCGATCACATCGCAGCTGACAGGGTTCGAGAAGAGCTGGCCGAAACTCGGCGCCGGAGAGTGGCGCAAGGCGCGACCGGTGGGAGTTCTGGTCGTGGCCGCCGATGCGATGGAGGAAGAGAGCCATCACTTCGGCACGGAACACGCGACGTACGACATGTCGCGCCAGATGGTCGTCGCGACCGCGCCGCCCGACGATGGCGAGACGCTCGCGACGTGGCGCGGCCGCCTCTACGTCGCCCTCGCCCGCGCGATGCAGCACCGTGACCTCCCTGTGCCGCCGCCCGCTTGGTACCGCGAAGGCGTCCTCGCCTGCATCGAGGCGGCCGGCCGCTCGGGCGGCGATGCGCGTGCCGGCCATCCGGAGCTGCTCGAGATGCTGCAGACCCGCGTCACGGCCGAAACCGTCGTTGGATTCGCCAACGTCATCGCCTGGACCAACAAGGACTTCGCCGAGGCCGAGAAGCCCGATCTGCGCGCGACGGCGTGGGGCTACACGCATCTGATGCACTACGGCCGCGGTTCGATGGCGACGCAGTTCAAGCGCTGGATCAAGACCTACACGGCCAAAAAGAACAAGACCGTGCCGGAGTTCGACGTGGCGAAGTTCAAAAACGACAAGAAGGAGCTGAAGAAGCACCTGGCTAAGGCCTTCGGCGAGTAGCCGAGGGCGTGGACGCTTTGGGCCGAGGAGAGGATCCGAGGCAAAGGCAGCGGCAAAGGCGGGGGCTCATTTGGCACACTGATAACCATGACCACACGAACCGAACGCGACTCCATGGGTGAGATGCTCGTTCCGGCGGACGCGCTTTACGGCGCGACGACGCAGCGGGCGGTCGAGAACTTTCCGGTGAGCGGGCGAGCGCTGCCGCGGCCGTTCCTACGCGCGCTCGGCCTGATCAAGGGGGCGGCGGCCGCGACCAACCGCGAGCTAGGCACGTTCTCCGGCGAGATCGCGGACGCCATCGAGAAGGCCGCGGGCGAAGTCGCCGCCGGGGATCACGACGCGCATTTCCCCGTCGATGTGTTCCAGACCGGTTCCGGTACCTCCACGAACATGAACGCCAACGAGGTGATCGCGAACCGCGCTTGCGTGATCCTGGGCCAGCCGATCGGCAGCCGCGAAACGGTTCACCCCAACGACCACGTCAACCAGGGCCAGTCGAGCAACGACGTCATTCCGACGGCGCTGCACATCTCCTGCGCCGAGGAGCTGCACACGCGCCTGCTGCCGGCGCTGCGTCACCTCGAAGTGGCGCTTCAGGACAAAACGAAACAGTTCGACGGGATCGTGAAGATTGGCCGCACGCATCTGCAGGACGCGACCCCGGTTCGCCTCGGCCAGGTGTTTGGCGGATACCAGGCGCAGGTCCAAAACAGCATCGGCCGGCTCGAGGCCGCACAGCCGCGGCTGCTGGAGTTGGCGCTCGGCGGGACCGCCGTAGGCACGGGGATCAACTGCCCCCCGGGATTCGCGCAAAAGACCATCGCGCGCATCGCGGAGGCGACCGGCCTCCCGTTCGTCGAGGCGCCGAACCACTTCGAGGCGCAGGCGTCGCGCGACGCGGTCGTCGAGTTGTCCGGCGCGGTTCGGACCGTGGCCGTTTCGCTGACGCGCATCGCGAACGACCTGCGGATGCTCGGTTCCGGGCCGCGCTGTGGGATCGGCGAGATCAAGCTGCCCGTGACGCAGCCGGGCTCGTCGATCATGCCCGGCAAGGTGAATCCCGTGATCTGCGAATCGGTGCTGCAGGTCTGCATGCGGGTCCTGGGTCACGATGCGGCGATCGTCGCCGGCGGGACCTCCGGGCTGTTCGAGCTGAACGTCGCGATTCCGATGATGGCGGAGGCCATGCTCGATTCGCTGCACCTGCTCGCCAACGTCTCCACCATCTTCGTCGACAAGTGCATCGACGGCATCGAGGCGGACGAGCCCCGCATCGCGGCGCTGATCGAGCAGAGCCTCATGCTGTGCACTGCGCTCGCGCCGGTCATCGGCTACGACACGGCGGCCGCGCTCGCCAAGCGCGCGTACGCCGAGGGCAAGACCGTTCGCGAGGTCGCCGACGAGATGGGGATTCAGAACCTCGACGAGATCCTCGACCTGCGCGGCATGACGGACTGAGGCGACAGTTTCACCGCGCGATGCGGCTCTGTCCCATTACACTTTGGGGCTTCATGCGCGCTCTCGCCGTTTCCCCCGTTGTTGCCCTAGGTCTTCTCGCCGTCATCGCGGCGGCGCAGGACCCGGCTGCCAAGAACCAAAAACCGCAAAACCCGCCCGCTGCGACGCACGCGTTGCGTTGGAACCAGCTGCCGCGCACTGCGTGCGGCGTCGACGTGTATCGCACGAAGTATCCCGAGCGCGACGGGCGCGGTGTGGTCATCGCGGTCCTGGATACGGGCGTCGACATGGCCGTGAAAGGACTCGATCGCGGGCCGGACGGCGCGGCCAAGGTCATCGACGTGCGGGACTTCAGCGGCGAGGGCGACGTCGAGTTGCATCGCGGCCGATTCCTGAACGGCGGCAAGCAGGTCGGCCGGACGGCGGAGGACGGAACCCCGGAGAACTACGGAGCGCCGGATCGGGGCAAGATCGGAGACGCCGCCGTTTGGCTCGCGACGATCAAGGAGAGCCGGTTCAAGAACACGCGTGTGGCCGACGTCGACGACGACGGCAAGAAAGACGGCGTGTTCGCGGTCTGTGTGCTCGCGCCCAAGGACGCGGGGGACGACCACGCGCTCGTGTTCGTCGACACCGATGGCGATCGCGATTTCTCCGACGAGAAGCCGGTGCGCAACTTCCACGTCGCGCAGGAGACGTTCACGTTTCACCGAAAAAACGAGGCGCGCCAGCGCCGTCAGCTCACCTGCGCGGTCAACGTCTTCCTCAAGAAGCGTCTGCTCTCGGTGCACTTCGACAGCGGTGGCCACGGCACCCACGTCGCCGGCATCGCGGCCGGCTACAAGCTGCACGGCCAGGATGACTTCCACGGGATCGCGCCGGGCGCCAAGGTGATCAGCCTGAAAATCGGCGACAACCGCCTCGCCGGCGGCTCGACGACGACGGGTTCCAAGAAAGCGGCGTTCTTGTATGCCGCGCGTTACGCACGCGAAAAGCGCGTACCGGTGGTGTGCAACCTCAGCTACGGCATCGCGTCGGAACAAGAGGGCGCCGCGGACATCGACCGATTCCTCGACAAGCTTTTGTCGGAGAACCCGTTCCTGATCATCTGCCAGGCAGCCGGAAACGAAGGCCCCGGTCTCAGTTCGATCGGGTCGCCGGCAGCGGCGCACCTGCCGATCACCGTCGGCGCGATGATGGCGAAGGAGACCGCGAAAAGCGTGATGGGCGCCAAACTCGCGCACCATCAGATCGCGAGGTTCAGCTCGCGCGGTGGCGAGCTCAGCAAGCCCGACATCGTCACGCCCGGCGCGGTCACGTCGGCGGTGCCGCTTTGGAACCGCGACGGCGATTTCTGGTGGGGTACGTCGATGGCGTCGCCGTACGCGGCGGGGCTGTGCGGCCTGCTCGCGGGCGATCTGCATGCGGAGAGCCCCGGACGCCAGCCGTTCCACACATGGATCAAGGAGGCGTTGCAAAAAAGCGGGAGGTCCGTACCGGGATTCGAGCGCGTCGACATCGGTGCGGGACTCCCCGAACTGTCCGCCGCCGTCGCTGAGCTTCGTGAACTGGCGGCAGCGCACGGCGACAGCCCGTTCCTCGACTACGCAATCCGCACGGAGAGCCCGATGGCGCCGGGCGGTGAGGGGCGTGCGGCGTACTGGCGCACCGAACACCTGCCGCGCGGACAGATCCAGGAGTTTCACCTGAAGCCGATCTTCGCGCCGCACACGGACCGGGCGCGACAGGACGGGTTCGCGCGCCGCTACCGGTTGCGATCCACGGCGTCGTGGTGCGAAGTGATGTCGGATCAGGTGTACTTCCGCGGGCCGCAGGAGGCGACGGTGCGGGTGCGTTACAAGGACGGCGCGTTCCAGTCGCCCGGCGTGTACCAGGCGTCGGTCGAATTGCTGGAGGGCGACGCGGTTGTAACGCGGCTGTGGAACACGGTTGTCGTGCCGCACACGTTTTCCGCGGAAAACGGATACCGGCGCAGTTTCAAGAACCAGGCGGCGGATGGTTGGCGCCCGCAGCGGTACTTCGTCGCGGTGCCGGCGGGCGCGGGCGCGATGCAAGTCGATTTGCGCGCGGTGGACGGTCAGTTCTCGACGGCGCGTGTCGGCCAGATCTTTCGGCCCAACGGCACGGCGATCTGGGCGGGGCGGTTGAATCTGGAAACCAAGACGGGCAAGACCTCGGCGCGGCGCGAAATCGTGGACGGGCTGCGGCCCGGTGTCTGGGAGATCTGCGTGACGAGCGATCGGCCGGACGAGGTTTCGCGCTATGAACTCGCGGTCAGCTTCACCGGGCTCGCGGCCGTGCCGTCGGAGATCACGAGTTGGTCGCATGGCGTCGGCAAGACACCGTCCGGTTCCGTCAAGGTGCGCAACCTGTTTGCCAAACCGGTGCGCGGCAAGCTCAGCGGTTCGCTGATGGGCTATCGAAAAACGGTCAAGCGCAAGCTGACGGCGAAAAACGACACGGCGAAAATCCCGGTGACGTTCGCCAAGGGTGTGAGCGCCGTGCGCGTGCGCAGCAAGATCAAGGGCCGGGAGTACGCCCTCGTGACCGATCTCGCGGTGACGATGCGCGAGGGCGGCAACAACGTCTTCCAAGCCGGATTCCCCGATCGCACGTTCGATCGACGGATCGACTCCCCCAAGGACGGCGCGAAATGCCAACTCGAGATCATGGGCGCGTTCACCCACGCCGACGGCGACGCGAAGATCGAACTCGAGGTGGAACTCGAATACCTGTACGCGAGCCCGGTTCCGATCCGGGTGACCTCAAACGGCAAGAGCGAGGTCGTGTTCTACCCGGGCATCGACGTGGATCTGGATTTCGAACTTGCGAGCGTGCCGCCCAAGACCCCGGACGGATGTAAACCCTCGGGCGAGTTGACGATTTCGGAGAAAGCGACCGGCCAGGCGGCGCTGAGTATCTCCGTAGTGATCGGCGGATAGTCGCGGCGGGCAACCCGAACGTTGCATGCGCACGCGCCGTCGCGCCGGCGCTACGCTTTTGCAGCGCGATAACGGGCACCGTTTGTCTCAGTTCGCACTTTGGCGGCCACCGCACATCCAAATCCGCCCGAATTATCCTCCGCGACCGGTCGTAGGGGGCGTCAATCGTGCTTGCGCCGCGAGAGCGGATCGCAAGAATCGAGAGTCGGAAACCCCGACAGGAAGAGGCTTCGCCCCAAAAGGCAAGCAGCACAACCGAGTACCCCAAGAACCCAACCCCGATGGAACACACCATCTACTTCTACTCCGCCCTCGTCGGCTGCACCTTTGTCGGCCTTCAGGTCGTCATGCAGGTGTTTGGATTTTTCGATGACGTGGAAGTCGGGGACACCGATGTCGACATGGATACGGACGTCCACACCGACACCGGCGAGGACCCGGGACACGACAGCAGCGTCTTTTTCGGCATCCTGTCGTTCAAGGCGCTCTGCGCGTTCGCGGGCATCTTCGGGCTCACCGGCCTCTTGATGTTGCGCGGGGAGTCGCCGATGGAGGTGCGGGTTCTGGCGGCTTGCACGGCGGGCATCGCGGCCATGTTCGGTGTCGCTTGGATGATGAGGGGGCTCAGCCGTCTCCACTCGTCCGGCACGGTGCAGATCAGCAACGCCGCCGGTCTCAACGGCACCGTTTACCTGAAAGTGCCGGGCAACAACGGCGGCATCGGCAAGGTCACGATCGACATTCAGGGGCGTTCGATGGAATGTGCCGCCGTCACCGACGGTGATGAAATCGCGACCGGCGCGCGTGTAAAGGTTGTCTCGGTCGATGGCGGCGAGACACTCAAGGTCATCCCTTTGTAGGGATCAACTCCCCGTCCGGGAGAAACGAAGAAATAGAGGTGAACATGCTTCCGGCATCCATTTTGGCCGCAGAGATCACGGACCCCGCGGTCCTCATCGTTGTCTTTGTCGCGTTCCTGATCTTCAGCTTCCTGATCCTGTTGGTGAAGCGCTACAAGCGCTGCCCGTCCAACAAGGTGCTCGTGATCTACGGCAAGGTGGCCGGTAAGGAGGCCGCCCTTTGCGTGCACGGTGGCGGCGCGTTCGTCTGGCCGCTGATTCAGGACTACGAGTTCCTGGACCTGGAGCCGATCCAGATCGAGATTCCGCTCAAGGGCGCGCTTTCGATCGAGAACATCCGCGTCAACGTTCCGTCGGTGTTCACCGTCGCGGTCGGTACCGAGCCGGCCGTGATGACGAACGCCGCGATTCGTCTTCTGAACCTGAAGTCGTCCGAGATCGAGGCCCAGGCGCGGGACATCATCTTCGGTCAGCTTCGTCAGGTGATCGCGTCGATGAGGATCGAGGAGATCAACCGGGACCGCGACTCGTTCCTGGGTTCGATCCAGAGCTCGCTGGAGCCCGAACTGCGCAAGATCGGCCTCTACCTCATCAACGTCAACATCACCGACATCACGGACGAGTCCGGCTACATCGAAGCCATCGGCCGCAAGGCGGCAGCCGTCGCGATTCAGCAGGCCGAGATCGACGTGGCGGAACAGGTCAAGAAGGGCTCGGTCGGTGTCGCGCGCGCGAACCGCGAGAAGGACATCGAGGTCGCGATCGCGGAGAAGAACCGCGACATCGGGACGAAGGAAGCCGAGCGCGAGCGCGTGATCAACGTGGCCAACCTGGACAAGGAGGCCAAGGTCGGTGAGCAGACCGCGAACTTCCAGCGCGATGCGCAGATCGCCGATGCGGATCGCGAGAAGCGCGTGCAGGTGGCCGAGGCGAACGCGGCGGCGGTCAAGGGCGAGAACGAAGCGCAGGCGCTGATCGCCAAGACCAACGCCGATCTTCAGGTGGAGCGTGCCGACGCGTTCCAGCGCGGTGAGACGCGCAAGCGGGTGGCCGACGCCGAGGTGCTGAAGGCGCAGTACGAAGCGCAAGCGATCGCAGCGCGTGCGGAGGCGGAGAAAGTCGAGGCCGAGAAGATGGCGGAGCTGGTCGCCGTCGCCAAGGCGCAAAAGGAGCGCGTCACCGTCGATGCGCAGGCCGAAGCGGACCGGCGAGCGATCCACGCCGAGGGTGAAGCGAAGGCGATCTACGCGAAGCTGGAGGCGGAGGCCCGCGGCCAGTACGAGATTCTGCAGAAAAAGGGTCTGGGTTTCGCCGAAATCGTCAGGGCGTGCGGCGACGCTCAATCCGCGTTCCAGATGCTGATGATCGAGCACCTCGACAAGTTGAGCGAGACCGCGGCGACGGCGATTTCCAACATCAAGTTCGACAAGATCGTGGTCTGGGACTCCGGCGCGAGCGGAAAGAGCGGCAAGGGCGCGACCGCGGACTTCCTCTCGGGGCTTTCGGGATCGCTGCCGCCGATGCTGCACATGATGCGGGACATCGCGGGGGTCAAGATGCCCGAGTACTTCGGCAAGCTCGAGGGCGAAGACGGCGCCGAGGCTACCGTCGCAAGTGACGACAAACCGGCCAAGGACAAGCCGGCGAAGAAGAAGGAAACGTAGAACCGAGGCTAGTGCCTCCGACTCTCCGTTCTGCAGATTTGAAGCTCCTCCGTAGGGGGAGCTTCAGGCTTTCACTACCTACCCGCCGGCGATCGCGGCCGCATACGCGTCCGCCATCTGTTTGGCGCGCACGGACCAGTCGAAGTGTTCGACGGCAATCTCGCGCAGCTTCGGAAGGAGGGCCGAACGTTCGGGATCGGCGAGGATCTGTCCGATCCCGTTTGCGATTCCCTCGATGCGGCCGTCGTCGCGGACCGGCAAGCGCATGCGGTCCACCCAGCGCGCGCCAAGTAGCGGTTCCAGCGTTGCGAGGCCGTCGTGGAAGCCGCTGAAATCCGACACGGCCGGGATCACTCCGTTGGCCAGCGCCTCAATCAGAACCAGCGGATACGCCTCGGGGATCTGGCTCGGAAACACAGCGACGTCGGCACACGGAAACAGGTGTTGCAAGCGCGTGTGATCGAGGCGGCCCAAAAACAGAACACGGTTTCTGAAGCCCGCGCCGGCAGTCAACAGGAGTTCTCGATTTCGACGGTCTGCGAGATAGCTCGCGACGTCCTTCCACGGTCCGGTCTCTGCGCTGCGATCGAGATCCCAGCCGGCTTCGACCAACCCGTCGAGCAGCCGTTCGTTCCCAGTAGTGATCGCGTGCACGAGCGCCTCCAGGGTTTCGCGGTACGCGCCGCTGCCGACGATCGCCAACCGAACTCCCGGGTGCGTGCGGCCGAGTTCGGGAAGCGCGGCGATCAAGCTCTGCAGGCCCTTGCCCGCGGTCAGCGCGCCGACAAACAGCAGCAGCGGATCGTCCCAAGAGATCGACGCGAGTTTGGTCCCGAGATCCTCATCCGGTTGGCTGTGATCGTAGGCGTCGCGGTACTCCCGCACCGAATCGATGTCGCCGCGATTCAGCTTGGCGGCGAGATCACGGGCGAGCACCGGCGACTTGCCGAGATAGGGTCCGCCGCGAAGCAACGGCGCGATCGCCGTGTCGCGACCGGACGGCGCCACGGGCGTGAACAAAGCGGTATCGACGCCGACACCCACGATCTGCGTGCGCGCCGCGAGCGCCGGCGCATCGTCCGGATAGAGATCGAGAATGCGCTGCTTGACCTCCTCGCTGCCGCTGATGATCGCGTGGGCTGAAAGCATCGCCTGCAACGCCGGCTCGCGATAGCGTTCGTCCTGCCGAAGTGTGTACTCGATCGAACTCCCGTGCGGAAAGACGATGTACGGGGTGTTCGTCGCGGCGCAAGCGTCGCGCGCGACCATCGGCTGATAGACGACGTGGTTGGCGTGCAGCACGTCGACGGGGTGCTTGCGCAACACCGCGGTCACGGCCCGCACGGAGATGTCGTGGTACTCGCGCAACTCGGCGTCGCTGAGTTCCGCGAACGACTTCACGTTGCCGTGGCGCTGCTTGTCGGTGAGAAAGACCGGCCGGGTCGGCGCGTGGGGGAGCCGGTGCACGATGACGCCGGCGCCGCCACGCTGAAACATCTGCTGGGGTCGGCCCCGCACGTCCCAGTCATACGCTTCGGCGACGCCGGAAATGTCGGCGGGCTTCGGCTCACGGCAAAGCAGGTGGACCTCATGGCCCGCGTCGTGAAGCGCGGCGGCGAGATAGCGTGTGTATTCGTTGCTGCCGGAACCCGTCAGCTCGTAGCCGTGAAAAAGAGCGATGCGCACGGGAGGGATTATCGCTCGTGTGCCGCCCGCCCCCAAGGAGTTGAATCCCCAATTACCTGCGCGATCCGCCGATCGTGGGACGGATCGCGTGCAATTGTTTCCGAGGCTTACCAGGTGTACGTCACCGTGTACCGCAGCACCGTCTCCCCGTCCTTTTTCACTTTCAGCGGGAAGTGAACCGTCCGTGCGTCCTCCTTGGAGAACGCGTGGCTCTGATCCCGGATGCTCCAGTTGGCCCAGCGGTACATGTTCTCCTTCACGATGACCTCGACGTCGGTCTCCTTGTGATTCCGGAGGCGGATCTCGAAGCTCTCCTTCATCCAGTGGGCGTTGTAGTTGACCTGGAAGTCGGTCTGCTTGCGCTCGCCGATGATGTCGAACGCGCTTCCGAGCTTGAGCTGGACGGTCTCGTCCTTCGGCGTGTGGTCGATCGCGTCCTCGCCGATGAACTCGAGCGAGTCGTCCGCTTCGTCCATCTTGTAGACCCGCACGCGGCCCGCGGGCAGCGGCAGTCCGAGGCCGAACTCCTTCTTGTTCTTGAACAGCAGGTAGATATCGACCTTGGAGTTGGACGTGATGCCGTAGTTGCGGTCGAGATACGGCCCGCCGCCGTAGGAGTGCCGGCCCGCGCCGCCGTAGTAGAGAAAGACCTTGCGGGCGGTCACGCCCTCGACGGGCGGGAACAGTTCGATCTGTTTGATCGAGCGGTCGGCCAGCGTCGTCTTGCGCCCGAGCGTGTAGAGGTGGTACTCGAAAAACGACTTCTCCTGAAAGCCCGCCTGGCCCGCCCTGCGTTTCGCGCCGAGAAACGCGGCCCCGGGTGCCGCAGGGGATCCCGGCGCCGGAGCGCGATGCACGTCGCCGGCCACCAGCTTGAGTTGCGCGTTGTCATAGCTCGCCCCGGACTGGTTCTTGATCGTGACCCACGCGCTGAGATCCAGGGCCTTGTCGTTGGCGGAGATCACGGCGGTGTAGTCGGCGTTCCAGCTCATCGCGGACGTCTGATAGGTCACCTTCACGAGGTGCGTGCCTGCTTTTTCGGCGTCGAGCATCCAGACGAGCGTCGGTTTGGTGATCAAACCGCCGGGCAGCGCGCCGAATCGGATGTTCTTTACGTTGTTGCCGCGCTGCAGGATCTGAATCGGCGTGGCAGCGTCGTCGGTCTGCAGCACGATCTGCGAGGCGTCGTAACTCAGCAGGGTGCCGGCGGCGGTCTTGTTGTCGGCGAGATCGAGGGTGAGCGCGCGGCCAATGTACTTCGAGAGGATCTTGTCGGCGCTGACGAGGTCGTATTCGTAGTTCTGCTCGAGAACAGCGGTGCCGTCGGGGTCCGTCACCGACTTGAAGTGCACCGTCGTCGCGTCGATGCGCGCGGCGACGTCCTGAAAGCGCAGCGTGTTCGCGCCCGCCTTCAGCTCCATCTTGCGCCACTCCTTGACGATGGCGTAACCCTGCGGCGGCAGTTCCCAGCGGCGCGTGGAGGGGTTGTAGATCTGTTGCTGCGCGCGATGCGGGGCGCTGTAGATGGTCAGGCCGACGCCTTCGGCCGTGCGCTCACCGGCAACTGCGGCGCTCGCCGGGAACAGCGTTGCGTAAAAGATCGCCGCGAGGGCGATCCGTATCGAGTTCATCATCTTGCTTTACCTCGTTGGCCGATGGGTCGCGGCGTTGGACGAATTCGGGCGGATGAAGTTCCCGACGGGATCTCGCGGTTTTTACAGGGCCGAGTCGCGCGGCCGCGTCCAACCTACGTATGTTGGGGTTGTCGGCCGCTCGCAGAACAACAGCTAGGAGGTGACCCATGAGTGGAGTCACGCGTTGGTTCGCAGTTGGTGTCTTGGCAGTGCTCGTTGCAGCTTGTTCGGAGCAACAGCCCACGCCGGAAGTTCGGGGAGGGCCCCAGGCCGTCGCTCAACTCGGTGGCGGGCTCTTTCTGGGCCGGCCCATGAGCACCGGCAACCTCACGGTGTGGCCGATCTACCCCGAAGCGGAGCCGGACGACCCCGGTGAGTTCGTGACGCTGGAACAGGCGCAGCAGAAGAACCTCGCGGTAGTCCGCGAACTCGATGCCGCGGGTACCGAGAACGACGAGATTCCCGACATCAACATCCCGGAGTCGCTCGAAACGGCGCAAACCGATGAGGATGTCGAGGAGGTGCTGGAGGAAGTGGTTCAGCAGCTCGAAGGGAGATCCGCGCGTGTGGACACGCTCGTGATCGAAAACAAGGGCGACAAGCCCATCCTGGTTCTGGCGGGCACCGTCGTCAAAGGCGGGAAGCAAGACCGGCAGATCGGCCAGGACTTTGTGATTCAGGCCGGCGCCACCGTGCCCGTGGATGCGTTTTGTGTCGAGCGGGGACGCTGGACTGCGTCACGCGGTGGTATCGACACCGAAGGGCTGTTTCTCGCGTCGAGGGGCCTGGCCCCCAAGGACGTGCGGAAGCACTGCTACGACAAGGACCAGGCCAAGGTATGGGAGGAGGTCGCGAACTCGCGAACCGTCGTGCAGGAGTCGTTCGTGCGAGCGTCTGACGTCCCGGCGTCGAGCGAGATCGAGATCATCATGAGCGAGCCCGTCAGAGTGAGGCTGACGTTCAACACAAGCCTGACCGAGGTGCTCGAAGTTCCCGAGGACGTGGCGGACACGACGTTCGACGTGGTTCGAGATCGACTCGTTGCGCAGATCGAATCGGCGCATCCGCCGGTGGGATTCGCCTACGCGATCAACGGCCAACCCACGGCCGCGCGTGCCTTCGCCCACTCCAGGATATTCCGGGCGCATCTGGACTCGCTGGCGACGTCCGTTGCGCTCGAGGCACGTCTCGCCCGGGCCGTCGAGCCGACGGGCAAGAGCGAGAAAGCCGCGCCCGTGTGCGACGACAAAACGATGGCGAACTTCCTTTCCACGATCGACGGCGCCATCGCGGAGGAACAGAAAACGCGCGCCGCGAACACCAACAAGACACGGCGGCACGAAGTCGGCTACGGCAATGACTGCGTGCTGGCCGTTGCCGGGACTAGCCTCGTGCTGACACGGGACTGGACGGCCAGGTAGACGGAGAGAAAACCTCTCAGGAAAGACGGGTATGCTCGGGGCTGGCATGGCTGGCCCCGAGCGCTCTTCTCCCGAAATCACGCGCGCATCGACGGAACTGATCGAGCGCGTGTGGAGCGAGTGGGGGATTCCCATCGTCTCGATCCCGCGGCATTACTACCCCGCGGATGTCGAAGGTCTGATCGTGCCGAGCGCCGCCGGAGACGACGCGCACGCAAAGGCACTCGTGACCTGGGCCATCGACGGCGTGCGCGCCGAGATCGTGACGCTGGATGCGTTCGAGCACGGCCGCGGGTACGGCTCCGATCTGCTCGCAGCCGCGGAGCGCGAGTGCCAATCACGCGGCGTGTCCGAGATGATGCTGATGACGACCAACGACAACGCGGCCGCGCTCGGCTTCTATGTCCGCCGCGGGTACCGGCTGATGCGGCTCCATCACGACGCGATGGACGAGGTGCGGCGCGTGAAGTCGCACAAGACGCGTGAGGGCATCGACGGCGTGGATTTGCGCGACCTCTGGGAGTTGCGCAAGGCGCTCTAGCCAACGTCCGCGGGCTGCGCTACCGGAACACGCTTCAACGGCGTCAGCCGTTGAGCCAGCATCACTGCGGCGTCAGCCGTTGAGCCAGCATCACTACGGCGTCAGCCGTTGAGCCAGCCTAGCCGCGCGGGCGGCGGCGGCCGCGGGTGCCGCGTTTGCCGCCGGGATTCCGGCCTTTTTGCGCCTGGCGACCGTGGTCGAAGGAGCGCAGGTCGGATCGGCCGCTGGCCGTGGGGAATCTCTCGATCATCACTTTCTGTCCTGAGTTTTCCGTTTGTGCGGGGACAACGTCGGTCCCAACGGGGCAACGTATCGCATGCGTGCGCGTTGGCAAGCCGGAAAGTGGGTAGATGCAAGAAGAGCCTTGCGCCCGCGGGCCGGCCGCACTAACACATAACCATATGGTTATGAAACAGCCTGGTGCGGAGGTCGAGCTCGACCGGGTCTTCGGGGCGCTTTCGGATCCCACACGGCGCGGGATGCTCGCGCAGCTCTCCGAGGGTGAAACGAACGTCTCGGCCCTGGCGGCGCCCTATGACGTTTCGCAACCCGCGATCTCCAAGCACCTGCGCGTTCTCGAGCGCGCGGGGTTGATTCGCCGCACGAGGCGCGGGCGGGAGCACCACATCAAAGTCGACCCGCGGCCCATCGAAGAGGCGCGCGGTTGGATCGCGACCTATGCGAAGTACTGGCAGCGGCAGTTCGATGCCGTGGACGAATACCTGCAAGAACGTGATCTGAAGAACCAGAAGGGCACGTAAAGGAGTAGCACCGGTCATGAGTACGGAAGCGAGTTTTGACGGCGGCACACTGACGATCACGCGCCACTACGACGCACCGCGGGAGGTGGTGTTCGACGCGTGGATCGCGACCAGCAAGGTGCAGCAATGGTGGGGCTGCGCGCAGACCACCGCGGTGAAGAGCGAGATCGAGCCGAAGATCGGCGGGGCCTACAACCACACGATGACCCTCGGCGAGATGGGCGAATTCCCGGGCGAGGCGAAATTCACTGAGTTCGATCCGCCTAAACGCCTAGCCTACGCGTCCGCGTCGCCCATGGGCGGCCCCACGATGACGGTCACCGTCGACTTCTTGGAAGAGGACGGCGCCACGCGCGTGCGGCTAACCCACGACAACATCCCCGAAGACCGCGAACCGCACTACCTGCCGGACATCATCCAGGCGGGTTGGACCGCGGCGCTGGGCAAGCTCGGGGACTTCCTGATGGCAAGCGCCAAGTAGCAAGCGCAAACAACGAGGACCACGGAATGACCCGTGGTCCTCGTTTGTGTTCGTGTTTCGCGT
Organism: Planctomycetota bacterium; assembly: GCA_036443405.1. GTDB lineage: Bacteria > Planctomycetota > PLA2 > PLA2 > PLA2 > JAZFYD01. The sequence goes on along the minus strand of JAZFYD010000074.1, from coordinate 1,871 downwards.
GCGCTATCTGGGCTGCGGACTCGGCATGATCTTGGCGATGCCCGCGATGTCCAACCGCACGTTCATGACGTGTGTCGCGCCATCGCTGGACGCCGTGATCAGGAGCGGAACCGCAGGGCCGTCCGGGATGGGCGGAATCGGAAGCTCGGGCTGCATGCTGCGCGCGAGGTTCATCGACCAGCTAAGGAACTGACGGCAGTCGGCATACATCAGGAACGATGCATTGCCCTGCACGCGATCGAGCGCGGCCTGCGCTGCGGGCGGCAGCGAGCCGCTCTTGTTCTTGGCCGCCTCGACGGCTCGCGCCGCGTTCTCTTTGTCGCCGCCCATCGCGAACACGACGTTGTTGCCGACCGCGCCGATTCGGTACTGGAACCCGTCGGGCCCGAACATGGTGTTCATCATGTTCTCCATCATCGCCTCGGCCTGCTCCATCGCCTCGGGGGACAGCTCCTCGCCGCCGCTTCGCGCCAAGAGGTCGCGCGTGTTGAACTTCAGCGTGAAGCGCTGCATCTCGACGCCGTCGACCGTCTCCGGTTCCAGGCTCATCGTTTCGGCGCCGAAGTTCTTCATCATCGGAGACTCGATCAGCTCGCGATAGTCGGCGAGGTACTTGTTGACGTCCTTGGTGTTGGCGTAGCCCGTCATCACCATGCCTTCGCTCGTGAGGTCGCCGGCGACTGCCATCGTGTCGCCCATGGAGTCGTAGAGCTCGCGCGACTTGGCGAGGTAGTGCTCCATGCCCTGTTTCTGTTCCGGAGGCATCGCCTCCACCAGGCCCTGCAGCATGGGTTCGATGAGGTCCATCATCGACGACCAGTTCGCACGCGCGAGGAACACAAACCCGGCGTCCTTCGCCGCGAGGGACTTGGCCGCATCCCCGAACCCGCCGCCTGCCAACGGGATGTCGAGTTTGCTGCCCTCCACCATCGTCAACTCGGCGCGGATGTCGGCGACACCGCCGTCAAACGTCACGGACGCCTGCACGCTGTCCAGCGAATCGAGGAACGTCCGCGCGCCCTTCATCATCGCGCCGAGCGTCTCGGCGGCCTGCGGCGTCGCGGCCATCTCGGGGTTGATCGCCGCGAGCGCGGCAGGATTCGAGAATTTATCCAGCATCGGTCCGAGACGCGCGACCAGCCCCTTCATGTCGATACGTGCGCAGACATGTCCGGCCGCAAGGTTCTTGGCGATGGCCGGTGTGGCCGTGCCCGCCGCGTATGCCGGATGGAACGAAACGCCGACGTAGTTGCCGGCCGCGATGGCGGAGCCGGGCAAGCCGCGTTCCGCGCGCGCCGCGAGGCTCGCCGGCGCATCCTTCACCGGGATGATGAAGGTGAGAATCGGTTGCGGCGGTCCCTCGGAAGGCAGCGAGACCGCGAGGGCCATCGGCCGCGATATGTCGATGTCGTTCTTGTCGATGCCCGCCGCGCCAAACGGCTCGAACGCGTCGAACTTGTCCGCCATGCCCGGGTTGATGGCAGAGACGAGTGATTTGACAGCCGTCTGGAACTCGCCCGGAACCGGGAGATACAAAAACGCGACCGCGTCGGCCGGCACGAGCGTGCCGAGGTCGTCGGTTGCGCTGAGCAGCGGCGCCTTGGCGGTCGCGCTGGCGACGTCGCTTTCGTTTGCGCTGCAGCCGACAAGAGCGGCGAAGCAGAGTGAAGTGATTAGGGCGAATCTCATCGTGGTCCTCGTTGGATGGGTCGGGTTGCGCAGTATAGCGATGAGGGCGAGTGGCTATTCGGCCCGCCTTCGCCACGCATCGTGCAGGCCGGCGCCGCTGCCGGCCGTCGCGCACGAAAAACCCCCTTACCTAGCGACAGGGGGGATTCGATTTGGTGCCGAGGGGGGGAGTCGAACCCCCA
>JAZFYD010000073.1:0-4197 GCA_036443405.1 Planctomycetota bacterium | reverse complement strand
TGGTCGTCTTGGCGCTCTGCTCTCTCGTGTGGGCCGGCGAGGCGGAGTCGCGGCAGCAGATCTACGCGCAGATCGCGGTCGGGGAGTACGAACCGGCGCGCGCGTCGATCCGCGCATACTTGGCCGCGCATCCCGACTCACGACACGTACCCGCGGTCCGGCTCGCGTTCGCGTTGACCCATCAAGCCACGCACGAGCGAGCGGAGCGGGTCAGGCTGCTTCGCGAACTGGAAAAGGAGTTCTCGGAGGAAACCTGGGTCGGGCGCCGCGTCCGCCGTTTCCTGAAGGAAATGCGCGACTGGACGCCCAGACCCTCGAACTTCCCGGACCGCGTGGAGCCCAAACTGGGGTTCCGCGTCGAGCAGGACGATCAGGGCACGTCACGGGTGAGCATCTCGTTCGTCGAACCCGTCAAGGCAAGGAAGTACCTGCTTGCGGTGCCGTTCGACAAGCTCGATATGCATCACTTGGAGGTGCTCAAGGGAGTGCCGCGCCAGGATTACGGGAAGTTCGAACTCGACTTCCGCGGCGGTTTTGACTACCTGAGCGCCGACCTGAAGCGGCCCGGTCTGTACCTGATCGAAGAGAACCGGGCCGGCGTGATCCACCATCACCAGCTCTGGGTGACCGGCAAGCCGTACTACGCCAAGGCGCTCGGCGCAGAGGCGATCCTGTTTGCGCGCGGGAAGTGCGCGTTCACGCTGCGGACCGCGTCGGGCGGTGTGCAAGAACTCGAGACCGATACCACCGGCTTCGCGCGATTTCCTGTCACCGAGGAAACCCTCGTCCTGATTCGCGAGGAGTGGTTCGTGATCACGCCGAACTCGGACAAACACGAGCGCGTCTTGATTTCGACGGACCGGCCGATCTACCGGCCCGGACAGACCGTGCGCTTCAAAGCCGTGAAACGCGACTTGGTGCTCGGTTCGATGCGGCTTCCCGACGAGAAGACCGTGCAACTCGAAGTGCGCGATCCGCGCGGTCGGGTGCTGCAGAAAAAGGAGTACACGTTCAGTGAGTCCGGTTCGGTGGTGGGCGAGTTCCGGCTCGCGGACGAACCGTCGATGGGCCGGTACGCGATCTTCGCCGATGTCGAGCGGCCCCCGGGCGCCGATGACGATTGGTGGTGGGTCGAGGAGGAGCTATCGGGCCGCTGGTACCACAACTTCGAGGTGTCCGCGTACCGAAAGCCCGAGATGAGCGTGCGGATCGAGTTCTTGGAACGAAAGAAACGCACGATCCGTGCGCGCGTGAAAGCGGAGTATCTGTTCGGCGGGCCCGTGAGCAAGGCCGAGGTGTTCTTCACGGCGACGGCGGAGCCGTACTGGGAGGACGACGAGCCGCTCGTTTCGGCGCCTCTTCCCGATCCGGACGGTTGGTGGGTCAAGGCGCTGGACACGGAAACGGATCGCGGGTGGTGGGGGGAACCCGTCGCGGAGGGTTTCGTCGACATTCAAGAGGACGGAACCGCGGAGATCGAGATCGAGGTCGGCGACGGCTGGGAGCCGGATCGTTTGCGCGTGACGGCCACGGTGACCGACGCGTCCAACCGCGCCGCGTCGGGCTCGACCTGGATGCCGGGATTCGCGGGTTCCATGCGCCTCGAGGTCGGCTGCGACCGCCGCTGGTACGAGGTCGGCGACGACGTGGTTGTCACCGTGCACGCGCGGAAGAGCGACGGCACGCCCGTTCCCGGTGCGAAGGTCGCCGTCTCCGGTCTCGTGGATTTTGACGACGAGGGGTACGAGAGTGTCTTTGCTGGCGACGTCGTCACCGGCCCGGACGGCCGCGCGAGTTTCAAGGTGGCGGTGAACAAGGCCGGACCCTTCCGCGTGCTCGCGCGCGCCAAGGGTGCCGTGACCGCGCGGCGCGAGTACACGATCATCGACGTGGATGCTCCCGACTCCGGTGGCTAGTGGCGCGGAGTAAATGACGGCATCGAGGTAATCCCCGACCAGCTCACCTACCGGCCGGGCGACAAGATGGAGTTGTTCTTAAAGGCGCCGATTCGCTGCCGCGGGTTCCTGACGATTGAAAGCGACCGGTTCCATCTGGTTCGTCGCATCGATTTCGAGCGGCCGGTCCGCATCGTGACGTTGGACATCGACGCGTCGTTCGCGCCGCGCGCGATAGTGAAGTTGGTCGGGTTTCGCGGCGTCGTGTGCAATTCCGAAGGCGCCGAGATATTCGTCCTGCCGCACGAAAACCGCCTGAACGTCGCTCTATCCGCGGACCGGCGCGAGTACCAACCGCGCGAAACCGCCAAGATCCACATCGCGACGGGGCAGTCCGCGGAGGTCGAACTCGCGATCGTCGATCAGGCGGTGTTCGAAATGGAGCCGGACTCGGTGCCGGATCCGTTCGAGTTCTTTTTCGCCGCGCGCCTGCACGAAACCGCGGTCTACGGATCCTTCGACGGTGTCGGCGACGAATGGGGCGCGTGGGATTTGGAGGAACTGGAGGAGGCGATGTTCGGAGGCGCTGCCGGGGAGGACGGCGGCGGTCCCGTTCGGCGGAATTTCCCCGACACGATGTTCTACGCCGGGCGCGTGCAGACCGACGATGCCGGGCGCGCGACCGTCGAGGTGCCGGTCCCGGATTCGCTGACGCGTTGGGTGATCGTAGCGCGTGCGGTCGCCGGCGTGGATCGCTTCGGTGTCGGGCGTTCCGAGATCCTCACCCGCAAGGATGTCATCACGCGCATCTCGGCGCCGCGGTTCCTCACGATCGGAGACGAAACCGAGATCGGCGTGATCGTGCACAACCATCTCGACAAGGCCAACGAGTTCGCGGTGTCGTTCGGCGAGCAAGAGCACCGCGTGTCGATCGAGGCGGGCGGCCACAAGCGCCTGGGTTGGAAGTTGCGTGCGGACGCGGTCGGTGACCTGAAACTGCTCGCTGCAGCGGTTTCGCCCGCGGGCGGCGACACCGTCCAGATCACGCTGCCGGTGCTGCCGCGCACCGAAGCTGTGACCGATCGCTTCGGCTCCAAGGTCGAGACAGAGTGGCGCCAGCGTCTGGAGCCGGGCGAGATCGAGATCCTCGTCGGCGGTTCGCACCAAGAGGCGATCCGCGACGCGCTGCCGTATCTCGTCGGGTACCCGTACGGTTGTGTCGAGCAGACGATGTCGCGGTTCCTGCCGGCGGTGGTGGCGACCAAGGCGATGAGCGGCGCGGGCATGCGCGTTGCCAAGGCGCTGCCGGATCTCGTTTCGATCGGTCTCACGCGGCTTTACGACTTCCAGCACGACGACGGCGGCTGGGGTTGGTGGCACGACGACGCCACTCACGATTGGATGACGGCGTATGTCGTCTCCGGACTGATGGCGGCGCGCGACGCCGGCGTGGCGGTGGACGAAAGGACCATCGAGCGCGGTCTCGATGCGTTACGCGAAATGCAGGAAGAGCCGACACCGTTCGCGCTCTATGTGCGGTCGCTCGCCGGCGAGAAGATCGACCCGAAGCTCGTTCCGGAGCCGAAGTCGGTGCGCGACCGCGCGTATCTCGCGTTGGCAGGTCTCAAGGAACTCGGTGGGCTGCGCGACTTCAAGCCGAGGCGCGCGAGCGATGTTGCGCTTGTGCTTCGCGCACGCGCCAAGGAAAAAGACGGCGCGGCCGAGGTCGCGCGCTGGTCGGAGTGGCTTCTGAGCCACCGCCGCGGAGGACGCTGGAAGTCCACCCTGGACACGGCCCATGCGATCTTGGCGCTGAGCCGCGTGCGGCTTCCACACGCGACGCCCGGAGGCGAGGTCACGTTGGGCGGTAAGCCGTTGGCGCTGAAGGACGGACGCGCGGTGTTGCAACTCTCGGAACCGGCGGACCTGATCGTGACGCGTTCGGGGGGCTCGCCGATGTTCGCTTCGGCCGTGCGGCGCTATCACGCGGAACCGAAGGCGTTCGCGCACGAGAGCTTCGCCATCGAGCGGCACTTCGAAAAACGTGTCGGCGACGAGTGGCAACCCGTCGCGGCCGGCGGGAGTGTTGCCGTGGGGGACGCGGTGCGCTTGGTCGTCACCATCGACGTGAAGCGACAATGCGAGTTCGTGATGATCGACGTGCCGCTGCCCGGCGGCGTGGAGACCTCGCTCAGCCTCGCCGACGACTTCGAACCGTGGTTCGGGCACCTCGAGGCGCGCGACGATCGCCTTGAGATTGCCGCGGAACACCTCGGCCGCGGCAAGCAGACCCTCACGCTCC
>JAZFYD010000072.1:0-3139 GCA_036443405.1 Planctomycetota bacterium | reverse complement strand
GCGGGCCTATCCCGCCGCCAATCCAATTCACTGGGGCTCGACGTGCGCGGAGTCAGAAGGGAGAACACTCCCACTGTCTTTCATCGCTACCGCGTGGTCACTACCCATCTCAAGTCTGACGCGCCCTATCGGACCAAACGCGGCAAGTCGGAGTCAACGCAGAACGCTGAAAACTGTGCATGTTAGTTTTGCCGGACATCGATCTGTCGCGTTGTCTGACGAACAATGTCGACAAAAATCGACATCGCCGTTCCGCCATCTATCGTTGATGGGGTTCAAGGCGTTCCTGAAAGCGTGCCTCGTACCTGGAACGCACCGTGGAGTCGGGCAACAGTTGCAGCGTTGCGAGACCTCGCTGCAAGGCGGTCTTCGTTTTTATGTCGAGGAGCGCATCGAGCACCGCGCGACGATCGTCCTCATCGCCGCGGTGAAACAGCGCGACCAGCGGTTCGACAACCTCGTTCCGACGGCTCCTACCCAGCAAAGTGACCGCGGCGGCGCGCTCCTTCTTCACCTCGCTGTTCAGGCTGCCCAGTCCAAGTGCGATCAGATTCTCGCGCGGCGAGTACTTGCCGCCGGCATGCAGCATGGCCTGCCGGACTTCGGTGCTCCGGCCGCGAACTTCCGGCGCTAGCCGATCCAGCATCCGCACGTCACGGATCTTCCTCAAAGCTCTCGCGGCGTTCATGAGGTCCTGACGGTTTCCGGAGTCCACGGTGTCCAGCAAGATGCGCACGGAGTCGGGGGTTCCGAATCGCCCGAGAGTTTGGATCGCGGCTTGCCGACTCTCCGCATCGAACACCGGCATCAGCTCGCCGAGCACTCCCGCATATTCGCTCGCCTTGGCCTGATCGAGGATTCGCAGCATCGAATGGCGCTCGACCCCGCGCGCCAGCCTTAGCCTCGCGACTACGGCTTTGAGAATCGCCGGGTCCTTCCCGCTTGCAATCGCGCGCTCGAGCGCACGCCGAACGGGGTCGGCTCTCTCCGTATCTCGGGCAAGCAACTTGAGAAGCACATGTCGCTCTTCCGTCGACCCCAGTTTTCCGATCGCGCGCACGATCTGATCTTCATCGGCGTGGCCGTTCGCCAGCGCCCCCATCAATTGCGGCAGGACTTCCGGTGCGGGCATCCCAATCAGGGCGTTGAGAGTCGCCTTGCGCATCGCGGAGCGTTCGGCCGACCCCTCGAACATCTCGAGCAGACGTTGCGAGGTCTCGCGGTCCGGACCGGCTCTGCCGATGGCCCGTCCGACCAGCCCGCGCGCGCGTTCACGAACTCGGATAAGCAGAGCCACGAGCTTGCCCCTCGTGGCGGCGTCGATATCCGGAGCCAGAACCTGGACGTAAAAGCCGAGTGTTCGCGCCAACCGCATCTCCCGTGCTTCGCCGGCCCCTGCTTCCAACTCCCGAATGGCCTGCGCGAGACGCGTGTGCGCTTCGTCGGCAGGCATGTCCAGGAGGTCCGCACCGTCGCCGGCTGACGGCTCGTTCGCATCGCCACCGTTTTCCGCGGTCGAAACGCGTGTTTCGTCCCCATGGCCGGTGTCGGCGTCCCCGTCCCTCCCGCTCCGCTCGATCCGGGGCGCGTCGGACTGTTCGAGTTCGAAAACGGCCCACGCACCGCCGAGAGCGACAATCAATGCAGCGCCGATCCGGACACGGCGGGTTCGAGGAGAGCGCACGCGGACCAACCTACCGGAAAGAGACCGGAGGGAAGGGCCGCGACCGCGACCGGCACGCCCGAAGCGTCTCACTCCGGACCCATGCGGTACCCTGCCCGGGTGCCGCCGCCTGAAATCATGAAGAGCCCCCGCTATCCCGAGCGCATCATCTGCATGACGGAGGAAACGACGGAGATCCTCTACTCGATCGGCGCCGGGGACAAAGTCGTCGGCATTTCCGGCTACACGGTGCGGCCGCCGGAGGCGCGCCGGGACAAACCAAAGATCTCGACCTTTCTCGAAGCCGACTACGAACGCATTCTCGAACTCGAGCCGGACCTCGTGCTCGGGTTCAGCGATCTGCAGGCGGACATCTCACGTGAACTCGTGAAACGCGGCGTGCCGGTCTACATCTTCAATCAGCGGTCCATCGGGGAGATACTGCAAACGGTTCGCGTTGTGGGCGCGCTCGTCGGCGAATCCGAGAGGGCGGATTCCTTGGCGGACGAACTCGCGGAAAACGTCGAGCGCCATCGCGCGCGCGCCGACACACTCCCGAAACACCCACGCGTGTTTTTCGAGGAGTGGAACGATCCGCTCATCAGCGGCATCCGGTGGTGTTCAGAACTCGTGGAGATCGCCGGCGGCATCGATGTCTGTTCCGAGACGCGCACGGAGCAGGGTGCGAAAGGTCGCATCTTCGACCCCGCCGAGGTCGCGCGGCGGGACCCAGAGGCCGTGATCGCGAGTTGGTGCGGGCGCAAGGTCGAGCCCGACAAGATCCGCGAGCGCCCGGGCTGGGACAACGTGACGGCGGTGCGTGAGGATCAGCTCTACGAGATCAAGAGCGAGTATATCCTGCAGCCGGGCCCGGCGGCGCTTACGGACGGGTTGGAACAACTCTCCGCGATCATCGGAGCGGTCGCGCGTGGCGAGAAACTTCCCGCGCCCGCAGACGGCGCCATGCGTCGCGCGGTCGTCTGAATTACCGAACCACTTCGCGCCGCTCCGGATGGGCGGCGGCGAGCAGCCTCCGAACCGTCTACCATGGGCTCATGCGCGTCCTGGTGGTGGACGATTCGGAAATGGTTCGGAACGTGCTCGGCGCCATGGTCGGGCGTCTCGGACACGAAGCCGTATGCGTCGGGAGCGTCGCCGAAGCGCTCGCCGCGGACGAGAGCGATGTGATCCTGCTCGACCTCGAGCTCCCGGACGGGACGGGATACGAGGTCGCGCGAACCATGCGCGAGCGCGGCGAACGAGCGCGGATCTATGCAATCTCCGGCCACGACGGCGCTGCGAAGTCCTGCCTCGATGCGGGCATGAACGGGAGCCTGAGGAAACCTTTCGTGCTGGATGACGTCGCCAACCTGATCGGAGTATCCAGCGCCTACATCGACCTTGGAGGCGACGAGGATCTCCTGCGTACGATGCTGGCCGGCGTGATTGACGAAGTTCCCCGACTGCTCGTTCAGG
>JAZFYD010000071.1:0-4863 GCA_036443405.1 Planctomycetota bacterium | reverse complement strand
CATCCTGCTCGCTCCCGGGCTTGCCCCTGCGTTCTCCAGACGCGCAGTGGTCCGTGGAGTGGAAGGGGAGCGCGCGCAAGGCGGCGTCGGCGGCGCGTTCCTGTTCGGCGCGCCGTTGTTGTGGTTCTCGGCCGCGCCTCACCGCGTGCCGGGCGCGCAAGAGCAGATCGAGCGTCTCGCGCGTCGGGAGATCACTGCTGAGCACGCACGCGCGCGCGTTGTCGGCGTCGCCCGCATAGAGGGCGGGAACGAGAAGGTCGAGCAGCTCGGCTGCACGGTCATACGGCGCTGCAACTTCGCCTCGCATGTCCAGATCGGCCAGACATCGCGCGAGCGCCTGATTGATTCGTCGTTCGGTCGCGGTCGACTTGATGCCGCCGCGGTCGGAAACGGCCTTCAATGTTCCCTTTCGAGCTTCGATCTCTCTGTTCGAACCTGCACGTCGTGACGTCGCTCTAACGGCGTCAGCCGTTAGGCCAGAATTACTGCGCGAACAACAATCCCACGCTACACGCGGCGGCTTGGCTGGGCATCGTATGCACTTGACCGGACAGATGTGAAACCGTTTTTCCTTTTCGGCGGCACTTCGCGGACCAGAAGTCCAACCCGCGGACGCATGCGAACCGCGTTGGAGGGGTCCGATATCCTTTGGGGTGATGCGTGTCGCTGCGGTTCTCGTTCTTCTGCTCACGCTTCCCGCGTGTGTCGAGCGCCGTCTGCACATTCGCACCGACCCCGAGGGCGCGTGGATTCGCGTCAACGGTGAACCGAAGGGCCGGTCGAAGCTGAAATGGGAGTTCGATCACTACGGGACGATTCTTCTCGAGGCCGATCTCGACGGCTATGCGCGCTACTACCAGCCGCACAAGCTGAAAATGCCGTGGTGGCAGTACCCAGTGCTCAACTTCTTCGCCGACGTCCTGTGGCCGGGCCGCATCGTGGACGAGCAAGAGGTCGTCTTGAAGCTGCAACCGCTCAAGGACCGCACCGAGGAAGACGTGCAAAAGGAACTCGAGGGCCTCGCGCGCAATGCGGAAGTGGTTCGCGAGCGGTTGAAAAAAGCTACGGCGCCGGCGACCGATCCGGACTCGGCGAATTCGTCGAAAAACGGCCAAGAGCCCGGGAAATCAGCGGATGCCGGCGACAAGTCGGGGGCGGCGTCACCGGAAGGCGGCCGGGGTTGAAGGTCCTCGTGATGGGGCTCGGCCGTTTTGGCGGCGGCGCCGCGGTCGCGCGCTGGCACGCCGAGCGCGGACACGACGTAACGGTCACCGATCTGCGCACCGAGGCCGAGTTGGCGGACTCCGTGTCTTCCATCGCGCGCTTCGGAGTGAAGCTGCGCCTCGGCCGGCACTCGGAAACCGACTTTGTCTCCACCGACCGTCTGGTCGTGAACCAGGCGGTGCCGTTCGACAACGGTTTGGTCGCGCTCGCGAAAAGTCACGGCGTGGAGGTCGTGACGGAGCTTGGCCTCACGCTGAAGGAGTTGCGCGGGCCGATCCTCGCGATTACCGGCACCAACGGGAAGTCCACGACGTCCGCCTTGGCCGCGAGCATGCTCGAACGCTCCGGCGTGCCCGTGATCTTGGGCGGAAACATCGGCCGCTCCCTGCTCAACGAGGCCGCCGCACTCTCGGAGCAGACGGTGGCGGTGCTCGAGATCTCGTCGTTTCAACTCGCGTGGTTGGAGCACGACGGACTCGCGCCATCGACGGTGGTGGTGACCAACGTTTCCGGCGACCACTTCGACAAACACCCGGACGTGGCGCACTACCGCCAATCCAAGGCGCGGCTCGTCGAGTCAGCTACGGCGCACGCCACCGTGGTTCTTCGCGAGGACGACCCGGTTTGTAGGGACTACGCCTCGTTGTGCCGCGGGCGCATCGTCTGGTTCGGGCCCGGACGGGACTCGCCGGTCGCGCTGGACGGATTGCGGCTCCTCGGCGAGCACAACCGCCAAAATGCCGCCGCCGCTGCGCATGCCGCGCTCTCCCTCGGGGCCTCGGAGTCCGGTTGCCTGGAAGCGATCGCAGCGTTTCAGCCGCTACCGCACAGGCTCGAACGAATCGCGACCAGGGATGGCGCCGTGTGCATCGATGATTCGGTTTCGACGACGCCGGAGGCCGCGGCGGCCGCCGTGCGCGCCCTGCCCGGGCCGGTCCTTCTGCTCAGCGGCGGTCGCGACAAGGGCCTCGATTGGAACCCACTTTTGGCCGCGGCGAAGCACGTCAAGGGGGTGATCGTCTACGGTGAGACGGGGGCCCGACTCTGTAAGTCGTTGCCCAACAGCTACTTGGGCGACAATTTTGACTCCGCGGTCCGCATGGCCCTCGAGTTGGCGAGGCCCGGCGATTTCATCCTGCTCAGCCCCGGTTTCAGCTCGTACGACGAATTCCCCGGCTTTGACGCGCGTGGACGGCGTTTTCGGGAGCTAGTTGGCGTCGCTCCGAGCTAGCGGGTTCGACCACGCAGGCGGGCGTCTGAACGGCTTTTCGGTCACGGAATGGGCTCTGCCCTTTGAACAACAGCCTTCGCGCCCGATAATCAGTGTAAGGACGGTCGCTGCGCGCGCTACGGCACGCGGCCGCTTCGAGGAACAGCGAGGAGAACAACTGGATGGGCAACCTCTGTCAGAGCTGCGAAAAGAACGAGGCGAAGATCCACTTCACCGAGATCAAGGACGGCGAGAAGACGGAGCTGCACATCTGCGAGGCCTGCGCGCACGAAAAGAACATGCTGCTCGCGTTTCCCGCGCTTTTGGGCCACATCATGAAGGGTGGCCCGGATCCGTCCGCCAAAGAGGCGGACACCCTCCCGTCCGCATGCCCGGGTTGCGGTTTGACGTATGCGGACTTCAAGGCGAAGGGGCGGCTCGGTTGCCCGGCGTGTTACACCGCGTTCGCCCCGGTTCTGACACCGCTTCTCGAAAAAGTCCACGGATCGCGCCGGCATGTCGGCAACTCCCCTGTGCACCTGGTGCCGACGGAGGAGGCGCGCCACGAATTCGAGGAACTCGAGCAGGCGCTGACCGCCGCGGTCGAGGCCGAAGAGTATGAGCGCGCCGCGGAACTGCGTGACGAGATCCGCGTGCTGCGCGAAAAAACCGGCCAGGAAGAAGGATCGGAAGCCACCAGTGAGACTTGACGACTTGATGGGCCAAAGCGGCGAGTGGTTGCGGGGCTCGGGCCCCGAGAGCGACATCGTCATCAGCAGTCGCGTGCGGTTGGCGCGCAACCTGGCGAAGTTCCCGTTTCTCACGCGCGCCTCCGAGGAGCAACGCGCCGAGATTCACGACGCGATTCGCAACGCGCTCGACAAGCGCGGGTTGTCCGAGAACGGCCATTGTTACGTCGATTTGGGCTCCGAGTCGAATGAGCTGACGAGCCGGTTCCTGCTGGAGCGCCACCTCATTTCCCGCGAGTTGGCCAACGGCGAGGGCGGGCGCGGCGTGCTCTTCAATCGCAGCGAGATGCTCTCGGTGATGGTCAACGAGGAGGACCACCTCCGCCTGCAGGCGATTCGCGCGGGATTTCAGGTCGAGGAGGCCTACGAGGATCTGCGCGCCATCGACGAGCGTTTGGACCGCGAGCTCGGTTTCGCGTTCAGCGCCGACTTCGGCTACCTGACCGCCTGTCCGACCAACGTTGGCACCGGCATGCGCGCGAGCGTGATGTTTCATCTGCCGGCGCTCGTGTTCACCAAGCAGATCGACAAGGTCTTCGCCGGGGTCACGAAGATCAACCTCGCGGTGCGCGGGTTCTACGGCGAGGGAACCCAGGCGTCGGGTGACTTTTTCCAGATCAGCAACCAGATCACCCTTGGTCTCGGCGAGGTTGACATCCTGGCCGCGCTCGGCCGCATCGTGCCGAAAATCGTCGCCTACGAACGCGAAGTGCGCACGCACTTGCTGGACAAGGACCGGTTGCGCTTGGAGGACAAGATCTGGCGTGCGCTCGGGACGCTTCGCGTTGCGCGCAGCATCTCTTCCGAGGAGACGATGGATCTCCTGTCGTCAGTGCGCCTCGGCGTGAACCTCGGGCTTTTGTCCGACGTGGACATCGAAACCGTCAACGAGCTGTTCATCCTGACACAGCCCGCGCACCTGCAAAAGCTCGAGAAACGCGAGCTCGAACCGCTCGAGCGCGACGTCACGCGCGCCGAGTACATACGCGACAAACTAGGCCTTTAGCGCTGCGAGCGCAGTGTTGCTGGCCCATCGGCTGACGCCGTTGGAGCGAACCTTCAAGCTGCGGGTCGCGGTGGCCACAGCTGCGCTCGCGCTCCTTGATCTTGGCTCCGATCTCTCGCTCTCGCTTCGGGGACAAGAGGGAATGCGAGCGCTTTGCTGCAGGGATTTGCGGGGATCCATGCCGAAAACGGCGGGGCCTGTCGATCTGGCAGGACGTCCCCAAACGGGGCGAATCTCGGCCCGCTGCCTCAAACCCGCCCGCATCCGTTCCTAAACCCACCTAAACCCTTGTCTCAGAGTCTTTTGCGTGAGAACTCACTGGCCCAACCGATAAAGGAGGGTACAGGATCTTTATCCCCGTCCCATGCGGTATGCCGTGTGCGACCATCCTTTCAGGCCGTGATAGATCTGGGGGTTAGCCCCCCGGCCAGGGAGACACAACATGTTTGACCGCTTCACCGACCGCGCTCGCAAAGTGATGGGCCTCGCCCGTCAGGAAGCGCAGCGGTTTAATCACGACTACATCGGCACCGAGCACATCCTGCTGGGCCTCATCCAGGAAGGCAGCGGCGTCGCATCGGACGTGCTCAAGAACCTCGACGTGGATCTCAAGAAGATCCGCCAGGAGGTGGAGAAGCTCGTTTCCCACGGCACGACGATGGTCACCATGGGGC
>JAZFYD010000070.1:0-4660 GCA_036443405.1 Planctomycetota bacterium | reverse complement strand
CCGTTGATCCTGGACAGGCTGTACGGATCGCCGTCGGGCTCCCGCGCGGCGCTGGGATAGAGGATGTCGACCTCGATGAAGATGAACGACGCGCCCACGCCCGGCGGCTCGATGCCTTCGGGCAGTTCGCTGTCCTCGAGCACCTCCAAGGCCTCGAGGCGCGGCTGGGTGAGGCCGGTCAGGACTCCCTCGCGCCGGTCCTTCGCGTCCTCCGCGCTGCCGAGGAATTGCTTCCCGACGAAGATGGCCAGGACCGCGGCGGCGCCCAGTCCGAGCATGGTCAAGACAGCCCGGTTCATATGGTGGGTCCTCGGTCAGTTCCTTTCCGGACTTGAACCTTTCCGGGCCGGGCGCGGGTTTGGCGCGCTAGGATCACGCCCATGCCGACTCTGGCCCTCGCGATGATCGCCTACAACGAGGAGGCGGGCTTGCCGCTCGCAATCGCGTCCGTAAAGGGGTATGTCGACGAGGTCGTGGTCGCGGTGGACTCCCGGACCACGGACGGAACGCGTAAGGCGGCCCCGGGGGCGCGGGTGTTCGACGTACCCTTTCGTGATTTCGCCCAGATGCGCACGGACGCGCTGCGGGCGGTGAAGTCCGATTGGGTGCTGATGCTCGACGCGGACGAGGTCCTCGAGGGCGATCCGCGGCCGCTGATGAACACCTATGCGCTTTGGGAGTTGCCGCGGCGCCACTGGACCGACTTCGCGCGCCGGGTGCCGGCCGAGTTCGATCGGTGGTATCCGGATTTCCAGCGCCGGTTGTTTCCCAACGATCCGCGGATCCACTTCAAACGCCCGGTGCACGAGGTCGCGGCGGGCCTGAAGTCGCGATTCGCGGAGTACCCGATCCTCCACCACTTCAAAGAGGCGCTGCGCAGCGAGGAGACCCTCGCCGAGCGCGACGCGCTTTACGACACACTCGTCCAGCGGGGCCTGGCACGCGGCTTTCGCTACAGACACGGCAAGGACTACTAGCCCGAGTTGTCCGTGAGGCGGCTGCGGGCGCGAGGGACCGCGACGCGGGCCGCGCCACAGCGTTTGGCGCGTTCGGTCGGTCGGCTACTTTCGTACCCTTCTGCATCGATGATCCAGGAAATCGAGCGGGGCTGGCTGACACCCGAATGGGAGCGTCGGGTCCTTCAGGTCCTTGTTGCCGTGGGCATCGTCGTGCGCTCGGTCCGCTACTTCCTGCGGTTCCCTCTCTGGGAGGACGAGTGCTTCCTGGTCTGGAACTACGTGGGCAACGGGTATGCGGATCTGCTCGAGCCGCTCCACCCCCACCAGGTCGCGCCGGTCCTCTACCTGTGGAAACAGCTCACGGTCGTGAACCTGCTCGGTTTCAACGAGCTATCGCTGCGGCTCACGGCGTTCGTCGGCGGCATCGCGGTCCTGCTGCTCTTCCCACGTTTCGCCCGTCGTTTCGTGAGCGGCGTCCCGCTGCTGTTCGCGGTGGCGCTGTTCGCGATCAGCTACCCCTGCATCCGCTACGCCGCCGAGGCGAAGCAGTACGGCGTCGCGATGGTCGTGTCCTTCGCGCTGATGGCGATCACGGCCCGGTGGTGGGAGCGCCCGGAGCGCACGCGGCCGCTTTGGATCCTGGCCGTGTTCGTACCCATCGCGATCGGCCTCTCGTATTCCGCGGTGTTTGTCGCCGGGGGCGTCAGTCTCGCAGTCGCATGTGTGCTTCTAGGAAGTGGCGTGAGGCGTGGATGGGCCCCGTGGGCCGTCTTCAACGCGCTGCTCGTGAGCACGTTCTTCCTCATCGTGGTGCCCATCTCGAGTGGACAGGCGCCGTCGGAACTCGCCTTCATGCGCAACCACTGGCTCGCCAGCTTCCCACCGGTGACGGAGCCCTTCGCGCTCGCCGGTTGGTTTTTCGAGACGCATGCAGGCCAGATGCTCGGCTACCCCGTCGGCGGCGGGCCATGGTTGGGATCGCTTGCGTTTCTGTGCGTTGTGGTGACGTTCGTTGTGGCGTGGCGCCGCCGAGACTGGCGGTTCTTGCTACTCGCATTCGTTCCGCTCTTCCTGCACTTCGTCGCGGCTGCGCTACGCCGCTACCCCTACGGCGTCCACGCGAAGTTCAACTTCTACCTGGCGCCGATGTTCTGCGTCCTGATCGGCACGGGCGCGTCCGCGCTGGTGATGCGGTGCGCCCGCACCCTGCGCGCGGCGCGCAGATCGGTCATCGTCGTCATCACTCTCTTTTTGTGCGTCGGCGCCGGGTCGGTCGTGCGCGACTTCGCCAATCCGCAGAAATCGCCGTCCGACGCCCGCACCCGAGCGTTCGCCCGCTGGTTCTGGTTCGACATGTCACACGACGGCGAGGTCGTCTGCCTTTTCCGGGATCTTGGCCTCAGCTTCTCCCCGCAGGAAAAAAACGAGCTGAGCTGGCTCTATGGCTACCTGTGCAACGGGCAGATCTACGCACCCAGCCGCGAGCCACCCGACCTGTCGCGCGAACGGATCCGATTCGTCCGCTACCGGGTCAGCGGTTTCGACTACGACGAGGCGGCGTTCCAGCGTTGGCTCGCCGAAAAGAAGGAGCAGTTCGCGTTCGTGGGGATGGAGACTTTCTCGATGCCTCGCTATGACAAGCGCGACCGGTGGCTGCTCGGGGTCGATCACATCGACGTCTATGCGTTCAGACAGAAATAGTCGGCCCAGTCGTTCAAGGGACCCCGACAGGACGCGCGGGGCTGGTTCGGTGCAAATTCGGCAAGAAATTCGAGACCACGATTCGGCCGGAACTCGTTTGCTGCCAAGCGGTTAAGCATCGGCTGCGACAATACGGGATAATTTGGGTCCTGATTATTTTGATCTTGAGAAGCATTCTCATAAACTTCTCACGCCTTGAAGCCCCGCTGCTCCGATCACCTCCGAACTCACACCGCGCCCGCGGCCACCAAACCGGCATCCATGACGCGCTGCGAGTGCGCGGAGATGTCGTTCGAGCAGATCGCCGACCTCGCGGACCGCGAAGGCATCGAGACGTTTTCGTTTCTGTGCACCCGCACCGGCTGCTGTTCGACCTGCACGGCGTGCGGTCCGGATCTCAAAGCCTTTCTCGACGCGCGCAGCGTGACGACGGAAGATGGCGTCCTAGAAACCGCGTAGCGCAGCCGAATGGTCGGCTGATCTGCCGGGCCGACGAGGACGAGATGAAGGGCGATTCCGAGATCATCGAAGTATTGAACGAGGTGCTGTGCGCTGAGCTGACCGCGGTCAACCAGTACTACATTCACGCCCGCATGTGCGCGGATTGGGGCTACCACGAGCTCGCGGAATATTCCAAGGCGGAGTCCATCGACGAGATGCGCCACGCCGAGCAGATGATCGACCGCATCCTCTTCCTCGAGGGCGTGCCGAACATGCAGAAGTACTTCAAGATCAATGTCGGCAAGGACGTGCGCGAGCAGTTCCAGTTCGACCTCGAACTGGAGGCGGGCGCCGTCGAGCGCCTCAACAAGGGCGTGAAGCTCTGCGTGGACAAGGGCGACAACACCACGCGCCAGATCCTTGAGGTCATTCTCGCGGAGGAAGAACATCACGTGGACTGGCTCGAAACCCAGATCAACCTCGTGGATAGCCTCGGCCTGGAGAACTACCTCGCGCAGAAGCTCGGCGCCGAATCGGGCGACGGCCACTAGCGCCGAGTTCCCGGCGCTTGCCGACGTCCGCCGCGACCGTTTTCCGTTCTTGTAACGGACCACTAGGGTTTGTCTGAGAGGTCCTCCGTTGGCCCGAGATCGAGCTGGGACATCTCTGGCTCAACGGCTGACGCCGTTGAAGCGTCGTCAGGCGTCGTTCGCCGACGACGCCGTATCCATGGAAAGCTACCGCGAGGAGGCGAACGGCGCCTGACGGGCCTATCCGGCCGATCGAGGCCAGGAGGAGTTTTCAGACAGACCCTCTTCACCGGCGCGGGTCGCGCTGGTGGCAGTCGCGGCAGACAACCGCCTTGCGCAACCGGTCGCCCATGTCGTCGTTGAGCTTCGAGACCCACGCCTCCATGAGGTCGATCATGAAGTCCTTGTCGGAGCGAAACGGTTCCGCGGCATTGACGCCGTCGTTCCAGCCCGCCATCGCCTTCGCGTCCGCCGGCGGCGGATGACAGTCCGCGCATCCGATCGTCTCGGCGCCCTTTGCCAGCAGCGGCGCCCAACGCGGGCTCGGCTCGGCGGAGGTCGGCTTTTCGCTCAGAGCCGCCACGAAGCGCCCCATCAGATAAGAGGTCGCGACGGCCTCGGCGGCGGGTTTCTTGGCCGGAGCGCCCGAGGCCGAATCCTCCGTCGCACCGCCGCGCGCGAACACGCCGGCCGCAGCGCCGAGCGCGACGCCGAGCAGTAAGACCGGAAGATACCGCTTTGTCGGGCCGATCGGGCTTGTCGGGCTCATCGGGCCCAACTTACCCGACGCGGGGCGGGATTGGCCGCCGATGGCGTGACCGGGAACTCGGCCGATAACCCGGTAAGATGTCGCCTCCCAACGGGGCCGCGGGGCCCCGCAACCGTTATCCACACCATGCGCGTCCTCTTTGTCTATCCCAACATCGACTGTCCGCCGGGGATCAACCACGGGCTCGTCGCGATGTCCGGCGTCTTGAAAGCGCACGGCCACAACGTCGAACTCATTCACGTCTGCGACAACCTCTGGGA
>JAZFYD010000069.1:0-33331 GCA_036443405.1 Planctomycetota bacterium | reverse complement strand
CGGCCCGATCTTACTGTCTGGGTGCGAAGCGCGACAGGTGCAAAAAGCAACAATTGACGGTCGGCGGACTATTGGAGCCGGTCACGGCGTCGCGTGCCTTTGCGGCCGGGTCGGTAGCCGACCGACGGCGCGGTCCCCGCGTCCTCGGAGTGTACGTAGGTCGAACGGCCGAGTTTCGAGCCGCCCTTCTTTCTGCTCTCGAGCGCTTCCCGCGGCGGTGTGGCCGGGATCAGTGCCAACGGTCCGCTTCCGATCAGCTCGCGACGACCGGCTGCCACCAATGCCGCGTGCACCTCAAACCAGTTCTCGGGTTTGAAGAACTGCATGAGCGCGCGTTGTGTCTTGCGGTCGCGCATCCGGCGGACGATCGTGACCGGTTTCATCGTCACGGGGTCAAGACCCGTGAAGAAGATGCAGGTCGCGACATCCATGGGCGCCGGAATGAAATCCTGAACCTGCCGCGGGCGGTAACCGCGCTGTTTCAAGAACACGGCCAGCTCGATCATCTCGTCGAGACCCGAGCCCGGATGGCTCGCGATGAAATACGGGACGAGGTACTGCTCCTTGCCGGCGCGTTCGCTCGCGTCTGCGAATTTCTCCGCGAACGTCTCGAACGATCCGTGCGACGGCTTCTTCATGCGATTGAGAACGACGTCGCTCACGTGCTCCGGCGCGACCTTGAGGTGGCCGCCGACGTGATGGCCGACGAGTTCGTCGATGTACTCGTCGTCGAGATTGGCGAGGTCCATTCGGATGCCGGAGGCGATGTGGACCTTCTTCACGCCCTTTACGTTGCGGGTCGCGCGCATCAGGCCGATCGTCGGTTTGTGATCGGTACCGAGCAGTTTGCACACGGTCGGGTGAATGCACGAGGGCCGCCGGCAGACCGCCTCGACCTCGGGCCGCGTGCAGCGCATGCGGTACATGTTGGCGGTCGGGCCGCCGAGGTCGCTGATCGTTCCCTTGAATCCGTCCTCGGCCGCGATCTGCTTCACCTCGTCGACGATCGAACGCTGGCTGCGACTTTGGATGATGCGCCCCTCGTGCATCGTGATGCTGCAGAACGTGCATCCGCCGAAACAGCCCCGCATGATTTGCACGGAGTCCTTGATCATCGTGTGCGCGGGGATGCGCTCGCTGTATCGCGGATGCGGAGCGCGCGTGTATGGCAGGTCGTAGATCCCGTCCATCTCATCTTCGGAGATGGGGAGGCACGGAGGGTTTTGCACGAGCATCCGGTCGCCGTGTCGCTGCGTGATGCGTCGCGCGTTGAACGGGTTGGTCTCCTCGTGAAACTTGCGGGTCATCGTCGCGAACGCGAGTTTGTCGTCCTTGATTCCCTCGTAGGACGGCAACTCGACGGGCGCGCGATTGTTCGCATCGTGCTCGAACGCATCGTCGCGGGAGGCCTCGTTCTTGCCGAGGAGGTAACACACGCCGCGCATGTCGCGCAGCGCGTCGATCGGTTCACCCGCGTCCAGCCTCTGCGCGATGCTCACGATCGTGTGTTCGCCCTTGCCGAACGCCAACAGGTCGGCCTTGGACGTCGCGAGGATCGACGGGCGCACCGTGTCGGACCAGTAGTCGTAGTGCGCGATGCGTCTTAGCGACGCTTCGATGCCGCCGATCACAACCGGGACGCCCGCAAACGCCTCGCGGCAACGTTGCGCATAAACCGGCGTCGGCCGATCCGGCCGCAACCCTATCGCTCCCCCGGGCGAGTACGCGTCGTCGTTGCGCCGCTTCCGGTTCGCGGTGTAGTGGTTGATCATCGAGTCCATGTTGCCGGCGCTCACGGCGTAGAAGAGCCGCGGGCGACCGAGGTCACGCCACGCGTCCGCGCTCTTCCAATCCGGCTGCGGGAGGATCGCGACTTTGTAGCCGTGCCCCTCGAGCACGCGCCCGAGCACCGCCATCGCGAAGCTCGGGTGATCGACATACGCGTCCCCGGTCACGAAGACGATGTCGGGGGACTCCCAACCCAATGCACGCATCTCTTCCGCGGAAGTGGGCAAAAACGGGCTTGAGGCCATGCAGGAAGGCTAACAGTTCTTCGGGGGGTGCTCAGCTTTGGCGGCGCGGCGTGCTCGGCGCCGGTCCATCTGTACCGTCCAACCGAGAATCAGCCACGCGAGGAAGAGGACCAACCCGACGGGAATGGCCAGGATCCCGAGAAATACGACCACCTGCAGAGCGCGAGTGGCGGCGGACGCGTCTCCGCGAAGGCCACCCATCACACCGAGTGTCGCGTATTCCAGGTTCAGGAGCGCGATCACAACGACGATCACGCATAGCGGCAAGAGCGTGACGATCAACGCGGAGCGTTTCGTGCCCGCGATCAGGTATGCGAATCGCATCAGCAGCGCGAGCCGGTAGATCGCGACAACCGCGAGGAAGAGTAGGTTGAGCGAGAGCGCGTCTTTCGGGTGCATGAAACGCTCGACCGGGATCGCGTAAAGCAGCGCAGGCGGGGATGTGAGTGAGATAAACGTCAGGACGCGAAATGGAGTCCAGCGCTCGGCATCCAACACGAACGCGCCGATGAGGAACACGATTCCGGCGAGCACGAACACGTAGACGACGGAGCCCAGGCCGGAGTGTTGCAGCAGGTTCGCCTCCGGATCGTCCCAGTAGCGGCCGATGCCGACAATCCAGGTGAACGCGAGGCCGAGCAGCAGGTGGCGTTTGTCGAACGCCATCACGTCCTCGAGCCGGAACTGAAACGTCAACACGCGCTCCAGAGTTCGTCGCGGCGGCTCTTTCACGCGCCCAGCCTCCGCTGCGCGCGGCGGCACGCGCCGAACGTGCGCCGGCGTCGCGCGACCGCCTCGTCGGAGTACACCTCGCGCACCAACCAGTGAAACCCGGAAACGAGCGCGTCGCGGCTCATGCGCTTGGGTTCGAACGCGAGATCGAACAATGTCGCTTCGCGCCACGGCGTCGGCGTCAGCAGCCGCCCTTCGTGGCGCAAGCGGTCGTGAAACTCGGTTCCGGAAAACGGCGTCGCGATCGTGACCTGCACGTCGGCGAGCTCCAGTGTCTCGGCCGCATCCCTTGTGGCTTCGAACACGCTGTCGTCGTCCTCGTCCCACCCGACCACAAAACAACCAATGACGCCGATGCCGCGCGCTTGGATCTTTTGCACAGCTTCGGCGTACCCGTCGAGCCGGCTCGCTTTCCACCCCGCGGGATCCATCGTGGAGAGGCTCGCGACTTTCGGCGATTCGAAGCCAATCAGGAGTTGCGCGCACCCCGACACCGCGAGCGCGTCGAGCAGCGGTTCGTGGTCGGCCACGGAGACATCCGCTTCGGAAAACCAGCGGACGGGATAGCCGGCCAGCAATCGCGCGAGCCGCATCGACCAGTCGCGATCCAGGAACGTGTTGTCGTCGGCCAGCTCGAGAAACGGTTGCGGCCAGATCGCGAGAATCGCGTCGAGTTCGCGCGCGACGAGGTCGATGGGCTTGCGACGGTATGGGCCGAGCAGTCTGGATGCCCCGCAGAAGTGGCAAGCGCGAGGGCAGCCGCGCGTCGTCTGCAGCGTGAGCCGGTTGTAACGTTCGATTTCGAGGAGGTCGTAGCGCGGCACGCGGGAGTCCGCGAGGTCGAACGGACGGCGAGCTTCGTAGCGCGATTGCAGAGACCCGGCTTCGAAGTCCGCTAGCAGAAGGGACCAAACGGGCTCCCCCTCGCCAACCACGACCGCGTCGGAGTGTCGCGATGCCTCCTCCGGTTGTGTCGTGGCGTGCAGCCCGCCGAGGATGACCTTCGCGCCGAAGGCACGTAACCCGTCGGCGAGTGCGTATGCGTCGAAAGCACGCGCGCTGAGGCTCGAAATCGCGATCAGATCGAACTCCCGTGCGACCTCCGCGGCATCGAAGTCGCCGGCGTCGTGGTCGCGATATTCGATCCGCCAGTGATCGGGAGTGTGGGCCGCGAGGGTCAGCAGCCCCAGAGATGGCAGCGAGGCGATGACTTTGTCGCGTTCGACAAAACCCGGCATCGTCAGTCCGATGCGCAGTAAGTCCTCGTCGCAGACGCGCACACCGCTCATTGCGAGTAACAGCAGGCGACATCCCGATTCCACACGGCCATCTTAGGCGCAGTCGCAGGCCGCGTACGCCTCCTCCGGAGGCGCTCGTTCCGCCGGTTTGAACCCCGGCGGCCGTTCGTGGGAAGTTATGGGTAGGGCGCGATGCACGATCCAGATGAACTGTTCTCCCACGGTGTGTTCTTGCGGCGCCTCGCGCAGGCGCTTCTGTTGGACGAACATGCCGCGGCGGATGCGGTGCAGGAGACCTACCTGGCGGCATTGAGCCGGCCGGCGACAAAAGGGTCGCCACGCGCCTGGCTGGCAGCCGTCGTGCGCAATTTCGCGCGGCGCCAGCACCGAAGCGTCAGCCGGCGCAACAAGCGCGAGCTGGCGGCTGCGCGCCCCGAAGCGCTACCTTCCACGTCCGAGGCCGCGGCGCAGATCGAATTGCAGGAGAAGGTCGTCGCCGCGGTGTCTGCGCTGCGGGAGCCGTATCGCAAGACGGTCGTGCTGCGCTATTACTACGATCGCACGCCGACCGAGATCGCGCACGACGAGGACGTGCCGGTTGAGACGGTGAAGACGCGGCTCAAGCGCGCGTTGGGCATGTTGCGTGTTTCGATGGATCGCGGCTACGACCGCGGAACGTGGTCCGCAATCCTGGCCCCTTGTCTCACTCCGAAAAACGGTGTTCCCTGGGGGGTGGTCCTCATGACCAAGAAGGCGATCCTTACGGCAGCCGTTGTGCTCGCGCTCGCATCGGGCGGATATCTCGTGCACCACGTGATGGTGGACGATGTCGCGCCGCGCGATGATGCGCGCGCCCGCCATGTCGCGTCCGAGTCTTCCCTCGACGGGGTGATTGACCCGACCGTGCCTGGCGGGTCCGGCGCGGGAGGCGAAAAAGGGCGCCCAAGCTCCGATGCCGACGCGGGTGCGCACGAGGCGCGCGCGAAGCGCGGCGACGACGCGGAACGCGCGAACGCCAGTCCGGTACGCAAGGAGGGAGAACCGACCGTGCGCGGGACGATTCGGGATCGGCGCGGCGGCATCGTCCGCGGAGCGCACGTCATGCTCGGGATCGGAAAGGTCCAGCGGGTCACGTTCTCCTCGGACGAGGGGTCGTACCGGTTTTTCGATGAACCCGGGCCGTCACCGCGACTCGGGTTCGCGACGTGGCCGGCGCAAGAAAGCAGTTTCACCCGCAACCCGCGCGGCGTGTTCGAGATCGTCGACTACGACGAGAGCGGGCGGCCGAGGCTGCAATTTCGAGGCATCGCCGGCCGTATCCAGAGCAAAGACGGCCAGCCTCTTTCGAAGGGATTCATCGCGGCCCGGCGCGCCGCCGACGATACGATCGTTGCGCACGCTCCGGTCGTCGGCGAGGGATGGTTCGCGCTCTTCGGGCTCAAAGAAGGCGTCTATCACCTGTCGTACAGGGAGTCCCTCAGCGGGTGGGAGGTGCGCGCGCTCGACGGCGGGTCGAACATCCGCGAATGGCAGACCGGCGTGGAGTTGAAGGTGATCGCCGGCGACACCATCGAGGGGCTTGTCGTTGACCCCGCGGGAGAGCCGATACCGCAGATATACCTGCGCGCGTATCTGGGCAAGTCGAAAACCGGCGGCTACAGCGGCGAAGACGGCCGGTTCCGCATCACGAAGCTGAAGCAGGGCGCCGTCTACCGGTTGATGGTGTTTGCCAAAGGGTATGTGCCCGAAGTTCGCGACGTGCCCGCCGGCGCGCGCGACGTTCGGTTCCGGCTCGACCCTGGGCTGGAGGCGTCGGGCACTCTGCTGGATCAAAACGACAAACCCAAATCCGTTGCCCAACTCATCGTGCGCGCCGAAGACGGTCGCGACATCCGCTGGTATCAGCCCGTGGCCACCGACGGCCGGTTCCTTTTGCACGGCCTTCCGCGCGGCGGCATCACGGCGCACACCGTCGAAGGCGGCAACTGGTGGACCTGGAAGTTCCATGCCGGCGACCGCGACGTTGTACTGCGTCCCGAGGTCGCGAAGTTCGATCCGTCGATGCTCGGCGGCCCCCCGCGTTGACGCAGGGGGGTCGAATCTTGCCGGCGCCGCGTCACTCGAGCAGGCGGAGCTTCGCTTTCAGCTTGCGCCCATTGCGGAGGTGAAGGACCTCGATCACGTCGCCGGGCCGCTTCGTGAGCCGCACCCACGCGTGGAAGTGTTGCATGCTCTGGAAGTCCGTTTTGCCGCCGACGGAGTAAACGATGTCGCCCTTGCGCAGGCCGGCTTTCACGGCGTTGCGGCCGGTGTACGCGTTGTCGCCCCACGTGACCAGGTAGCCGATGCGGAACGCGAACTTCTTCGGATCGAGGCCCGCAGCGGCTTTCTGCTCGTCGTTGAGCGGCTGGCCGCCAAAGCCGGGTTTGGGCGAGAGCGGCCACTTGGACGCACGCCACGCGTAAACGATTGGCGTCGCCTCTTTCCACTTCGCGCCGAGCCGCAGTTTCGCGGTCTTTTCTTCCCCGTCGTGCGTCCACTCGATCGGCAACCGCGTTGCTTTGCTCGGTGCGCCGTACAGGACCCGAGTGACGTCGCTGAAACTCAGGGTGTTTGCGCCGCCGATGCCGGTCAGCCGGTCGCCCTCCTCGAGGCCGGCCTTGGCCGCCGCGGACTTCGCCTCCACGGAAATCACGCGCTGCTGTTCGTCGCGATCGAACTCGAGACCGATCTGGATCGGATCCGGCCAGAACCAGCGGTCGTCCGCGCGCCAGGTCTTGTTGTCCTTGCGCTCGCGGATGTCGCCTTCATTCACCATGTGGCAGTGGAAGCACTCGGGCGCCTTGCCCTGTTGGATGCGCTTCTTCCAGATCGGGAACTCCTGGATGGTCCGACTGCGCGCCGCCCGCTTGCTCGTGCGCTGCGGCTTGTGCGCGGCGTGCTCGACTGCCGTCCGTTCCAGAACGCGCGCCAGCGACTCGATCGAGAGGTGGGACTGCGCGTCGGTCCAGTCGCGGCCGCCGTAGGTGTGGTAGAGCGTGCCGTCGGGGTGCATCAGCAGGATCGCGAACGTCAGGTCGTAGTCGAACACGAACCGGTTGAGATCGATGTCCCGCATGTCTACAACGCGGACCCACACGAACTTCTCCGCGACCTTCGCGATGCGTTTGGGGCGACGAGCCAACTGCTCGTCGAAGGACTTGCAGTCCCTTCACGACTCTCAGCGGAAGACGTAGGCGAGCGGTTTCCCCTCCCGCTCCGCTTCGGCCCGTGCCTGTGCAAGGTCGGTGTGCCACTTCAGGCCTTTGGAGGCCGGCTCCTCGGCGCGAATCGAACTCGCTGCGACGATGAGCAGCAGGCCGAACGTCCCGATGGCTGCGTTGCGCATGCCCCGCATCGTACCGAACGCCTACCGTTCAAGTTTCGGCAATGGCACGAGATCCGGCTCGACCCATTCGGTGCGCGCCTTCCAGCTCATCATCGTCTCGCGTGTGTAGTGGTCCCGGAGCCTGCGCATGTCGCGGCAATGTTCGATCACGTGCCCGGCGCGCTCGGGAAGCGACAGGTCCGCGGGACACCGCGCCAACTCCCACGCGACAATGCGCAGCCAAGCGACGGTCAGCGTCTCGTGATACCCGCGCTCGGGCGTCATCTCGATGCCGTTGTGCGCGTTGAAGCGGAGAATCGTCTCACGCATCGCCTTTACGCCCTCGTCGGGTCCGTTTCGCGATAGGTACCAGGTCGACATGCACAGGTGCACAGGGTGTGTCCACTCCATGAGGAGGCAGGTCGCATGATTCGACCCGGTGGACGAGCGTGGCGAGGGTCTCCTCGGATTCGAGATGGTGCATGGCAATTGGACGACGCGAGGGCCCCGGATCAGGCGGTCGGTGAAAATGGCGCGGGCGACAGCGGCGTCAACGGTTGTACTTCAGATATTGAAGCACGGTGTCGACCTGGTCGCCGTCCTGGTTGAGGTCGTTGCCGTCCATCGCTTCGGACGTGATGAACGCAAAAACGTCGGTGCCGACGATCAGCGGGCGCGTCGGGAACGGGCTTGCCGTCCCCGCGAAGAACGGCGTCAGCGGCGTGCCGGCGGGCGGGTTCAGTGTCGGGTTGGTGCCGAGCAGCACGAGCCCCTGGTCCGTCGAGTCGCCATCGCCGTTCAGGTTGCCGAACTTCGGCGATTGTCCCTCGGGCAAGATCGCGGCGATGCGCACCTCGTCGGGCGAGGAGCGAAAGAAGCTCACGGCGTTGATGACGGTACCGAGCGCGACGCCGGAGGGGGTCGGATCGGAGAGGTCGAGATAGCCGACCACGACGTCGTCGAGATCGGAATCGCCGTTCAGGTCGCGCGACTCGGCGAATTCGCTCCGGCCGAGTAACGCGTCCTGGCCGCGCAATTCGATCGTCGCTATCGCCTGCGCGAGATTGAGCGCGACGCCCGGGGCCGACACCAAGTCGACGAGGAACGCAACGGGGTCGTTCGTGTCCGAGTCGCCGTTGTAGTCGGTGCCGGGGAAGAAGCCGGACTCCGCTTCGTTGACCGCGACGATCGCGCGTTTCCGGTCGACCTGCGGCGTGATCGCGATGATCGAGAGCGGCACCGCTCCGGGCCCGAGCGGGAGGTGGATGGTCGCAGCCAGCGCCGGATCGATCCAACCGAGGATGACATCGTTGACGTCGAAATCGCTGTTGAGATCGGTTCCGAGCGGTTGCTGGGATCCTTCGCGAATCCCGAACATCACCCGGTTTGCGCTCGTTCCGATCCCGGTCGCGGGGTCGCAGGCAAACGGTTGCGCCGCGAGCGTTTCCGACTGAGAGCCGAAATGGAAGATCGCGATCACGTCGTCGGTGATGTCGCCGTCCGCGTTGGCGTCAAAGCCGGTGCCGCCAGCGCCTTCCGCAGCCTCGGAGATCAAGTACGCGGCCGATGTGTTCGTCAGCGCATACGGGTTTGCGCTGATCGAACGCGGCAAGCCAGCAGGTCCGATCGCGACAAAGCGCGCTCCGGCGACGAAGTCCACGGCCTCGAGCACGAGATCGATCGCGTCGCCGTCGAGGTTCAGGTCCTTGCCGGCGAGAAGCTCGCTGGCGACGAACAGCACGCGTCCGCCGCGCGCCACAAACGCCGACGCGGGTGCGTAGACGAGACCGGTCGTGACGGCGGTGAACGTCGCCGTGTCGTAGCGGAACGCCACGCTGTCGGCCATGTCGCCGTCGCCGTTGTGATCGGTCGCGGACGCCGCCTCCGACTCGATGAACAGGAACCCGCCGTCGGTTCCGGCGGCCGGCAATCCGAAGCTCCCGGTCACAACGCCGGTCGGGCGCGGGTTGATACCCGGCTGCAGGAACTGGGCCGGGTCGTAGACGAACCACTCGGCGTCGAGCACATCGAAATCGCCGTTCAAGTCGGTGGACGCCTGGTGCGTTTCCGAAACCAAGAACGCGAAGTGGGTGTCGCTGGTTTGAACCGTGCCGACGGTCGCGAAGCCGAGGTTGGTTTGCGCCCCGGTGGCCGTGTCCACTATGTGGACGACGAAGTCCACCGAGTCGCCGTCGGCGTTCAGGTCCTGGTTCATCTCCGCCTCGGACACACGGACCAGGATGACGTCCCCGATCGTGGCCATGTCCGAAGTCGTCGGCGCAACCGCAAGCCCGGTGTTGAACACCGTCGCGAGCTGAGGGCCGGGGCCACCGCCGCCACCGTCGTCGCTCCCGCCTCCTCCGCCGCCGCATGCGGGCAAGAGTGCGCCGATCGCGATCGCGAAGACCAGGAGAGAGTGGGCCGGGCGAGACATTGGGCGGGAACAGAAAAAGGGCGCCGCTGCGCCCTTCTTTCCTAAAGAAGCTATAGCAAGAATATCGCCTCATCCGGACGTATGCAAAAGCGCAGTTGGTGACGAGCCGGTGATGAACGGGACCGGTTTCACGACGGTCCGGGCTCGGGGCCAGTTTTCGGCGGCAGGTTCCTCGGAAATGCCTCTAAGATCTCCGGCGCCATGACGAACTTGGACGGTAAAACCGCGATCGTGACGGGCGCGAGCGCCGGCATCGGCGCGGCCACGGCGCTGGCGCTTCACGCGGCCGGGGCGAGGCTCGTGATCACCGCTCGCCGGCGGGACCGGCTGGATGCCATCGCATCGAAGACCGGTGCTGTCGTCGTGGACGGCGACATCACGGACGAGGCGGTGCGCGATCGTGTCGTCGATGCCGCAGGCGAAGCTCCCGCCGTGTTGGTGAACAACGCGGGTTACGCGGAGCCCGGCCCGGTCGAGCGCGTTTCGTTGGACGACGCGCGCCATCAGTTCGAGGTCAACGTGTTTGCCGCCGCCGATCTCGCAACCAAGGTGATGCCGGCGATGCGCCGGGCTCGCTCTGGACGCATCATCAACGTGTCGTCCGTCGCCGGTCGCGTCGGGTACCCGCTGTTCGGTTGGTACTGTGCGAGCAAGCACGCACTCGAGGGGTTGTCGGATGCCATGCGCATGGAGCTGGCTCCGTTTGGCGTGAAGGTCGTTCTGATCGAGCCCGGTCCGGTCCGGACCGAGTTTTTCGATGTCTCGATGAGGCACGCCGCTCCGCACAAGGACGACGCCGAATCCCCCTATGGGGAGTTGTTTGAAAACCAGGACGAAATCGAGGCGGAGTTCTTGCAGCACGCGGCCGCGCCCGAGGAGGTCGCGGAGGTGATCGTCAAGGCGGCCACCGCCGCGCGTCCGAAATCGCGGTACGCCGTCACGAAAATCGCCAAGCTCACGATGCTGAGCCTGCGCCTGCTCCCGCGTTCGGCGCTGGACAAGGCTTTCAAGAGACAGTTCCGTTTGCCGGATCGGATGTGAAGACCCGGTCGGATGTGAAAACTCGATCAGATGAACGCTGCCGCGCGGCGTCCGGCGCGCACTCGACCGGATGCGCGGTAGACTGACGCCGCCTCGCCAAATTCCCCGTTTCGCAGATATGTTCCGTTTCGCCGCCAGCTTCATCCTGACCGTGCTCGTGTCCTGCGCCGGGACCGCCTGCGCGGAGGGCAGTGTGGCCGAGGTTCTGGCGGCGCATGCAAAGGCGATCGGCGACGCGGCCGCCGTCCAAAACCTCGCTGCGAAGGTGACGGTTCAGGGGCAACGCGGCCAGGCGCAGTGGTCCGGCGGCAAGCTGCGCATCGATTTCGGCGAAAAGGGACGGCTGTTGTTCAACGGCGCCGCCGGATTCGTGGAGCACCCCGGAGGTCGCGGCGCGGAGCGCTACCGTCCGTACGTGCCTGCAACGCTCGGCTACTACTACATGCTCGAGACGCTCGCCCAGCCGTTTCCGCTGCTCCCGTTCATCCGGGACACGGAGCTCGCGGCGACGCTCGAGTACCGGCGCGTGTCGAAGTTCGACGTGCTCGCAACGCCGCTGGACCGGTACGGGCATCGCCGGCTGTTCCTGCTGGACCCGATTACGCACCAGCTCGCCAACGTCCGATTTGTCGACAAAGACCACGTCGAATCGGCGAACCTCACGTACGAAGTTTACGATCGCGTTGGGTCGGCGTCGGTGCCGAGACGGGTGATCGCGTTTCACACGACGGTCACCGAGTCCGCGGCTCGGCACCGGTGGTTGCGCGAGCGGTCGCGCCCGACGAAGTTCGAATTCTCGGAGTTCCAGATCGCGGAGGAAGCCGGCGGGCCGTTCGAGCCCGTGCGTCCCTCGCTCTCCGGGCCGACATTCGACACGCGCACGGTTCCGACGGGAAGCGAGCCGCTCGACGCGATCGTCGCGGACTTCGACGTAGACGGCCGGCTGGATCTCGCCGTCGCTTGCCTCGGCGGCGTGCGCATCCATTTCGGTGCCTACGACGAGCCGCTCCAGGTGCCGCTCGGTCGCGGCCTGCACCGGGGATTGGCGGTCGAAGATCTCGACCTCGACGGCCGGCCCGAGTTGATCGCCGCGTCCAACATCCTTCCGCACCAGCGAATCTTCACCGTCAGCATTTCCGAGAAGCGCAAGGCGACCATTCAGACGTATCCAGCGACGGCCGATTTCGTCTCGCGCATCCGCGCGGTTGACATCGACAAGGACGGGATCGGC
This sequence comes from Planctomycetota bacterium, assembly GCA_036443405.1. Classification (GTDB taxonomy): domain Bacteria; phylum Planctomycetota; class PLA2; order PLA2; family PLA2; genus JAZFYD01. The sequence continues at coordinate 21,255 of JAZFYD010000069.1, read as the reverse complement.
GATCTGGTCCTCATCGGCCAGGCGTCGCGCGACATCGAAATCAAGTACGGCTACGGCAACGGCGGGTTTCGCGTGCGCGGCAGCCGCTGGGATCTTGATGAGGAGCGCACCGGGAAACCGTCTCCGTCCGGATTGGCCGTGGGGGATCTGAACGGCGACGGCATCGCGGACTTGGTCGTGGTCGATTCGCAGTCGATTGTTGTTCTTCGCGGGCGGCACAGCGCGACGTTTTTCAAGCCGGAGACATTTGGCCAGGTCGCGCCGCGGCCCGTTGCGTGTGTGTGCGCGGATCTAAACGGCGACGGCGTCGATGAAATCGTTGTCGCATCCGCGGACGCGCGCGCACCGGTCATCGTCTACGCGAACCTCCTGCGCGGGGTCGGCGGCCTCGGCGGCATGAAGGAGAAACAACGGCTGAAGACGGGGCCAGAAGTTTGGGACCTCGAAACCGGCGACTTCAACGGCGACGGCCACGTGGATCTTGCGGCGCTGATCGCGCCCGACGGGTTTGTCGACATCTTTTTCGGTGACGGAAAGGGCCGGTTCCTGGAGAAACCCGAGCGTTACTTCCTCGGCTGGGGCGCGCGCCGCATTCGCCGCGTGGATTTCGACGGGGACGGCCGCGACGACCTCGTGGCGCCCTGCCGTTGGGACGACACGGTTGTCGTGTTGCGCAACAAGGGCAAGTTCAAGCCGCGGCCGAGGCCAGCGCCGGCCAGGGCGCGTGTCGCGAAGGGGCCGTTCCGCGCTCCGTTCGTGCTCGAGGGCCTTTCGCACACCTATGACTTCATGGGCGAGTGGCGGATCCCCGCCGATATCCGCGATCCGTCGGGCATCACCACGCTTGGCGGCGACGCACGGTACGCTCAGATCGCGTTTGTTTCGGACAAGGAGCCGTCGATTTATCGCGCGTTGCTCGACAAACGCACTCGGCGCGTGCTCGTGTCTCCGCGCATCCCGCTCCGGCTCAAGGACCCGGGCCGTTTGGATCTCGAAGGGATCGCGTTTTATGCGGGCAACTTCTTTATCGCGGCGGAGCGGGACTCGAGCGTCTTGCGCGTGAGTCCGTTCGGCCACGTCTTCGGTCGCGCGAAGTCGAGCATTCACGCCGGCGGCAACATGGGCCTCGAATCCATCGCCGTGCGAGCGAAACGCGACGGCACGATTCTGCTGCACGCGTTCCGCGAGCGAACGGGCAAGCGCATCAAGGCGCTCAAGCCGCCCGCGACGCACGTGTACGCGGTCGAGGAAGATCCGTTTGCGCTCGTGAAGCGCTGGGAGGCCGTGTTGCCCACGCGCCGCCTCGATCAGACGGGCGCGACGTTCATCGAGCTGCCGGACGGGGGCGGGGAACGCCTGCTGGTTCTCAGCCGCTTTCATCGCTCGATCTCGGAATTTGCGCTCGATGGCGACGGCGTCGACACGAAGGTCGTGCCCAAGACCGCGGGGTTTTTCGATCTGACGGATGTCGCGCTCGGCCTCGGTGCCAAATACGGCGTCGCTGAGGGTTTGGCGGCCGATACGGTCGGCGACCTCTATGTGCTTGTGAACAACAACCGCGAGACTCTCGGCCTACAGGGTAAGAACCGCGGCCCCGAGGGCCGGTTGCTTTGGTTCAAGACGCGGACGCCGGTGCGCGCGAAAGCGCCGGGCGAGCGGCGTATCGTGGTCCGTCAGATCCTCGTGCGTTTCAAGGGCCTTCCGCGGGCTGCGACCACCCGGACCCGCGAGGAAGCGCGCAAACTCGCGTCCAGAATCGTCGAGAAGTTGCGCGCCGGCGGCGACTTCGAGGCGCTGCAACGTGAACACGACGAAACCAAATCGGCGGGAGGCGACTCGCTGCTGCGCATTCAGACCATGCCGGTCACCGCAGCCGACACGGGCTGGATTCGCTCTACGCGGCTGCCGCGCGCCGTATCGCGCACCGCGCTCAGTCTGGACGTAGGCGAGGTCGCCCTCTGTGAGTTCCACAAGGCGGAGGCTCCCGACGGTTATCACGTCCTCATCCGAACCAAGTGAAACTCCATCGAGCCCTTCTCCTCTGCTTGCTCCTTGTCTTTGGTTGCACAGAAGAGGCGCCGACCGCTCCGTCGGGCCGCGGATCTGCTCGCCCGCGCCAGAGGCGGGACCCGTCGTTGGCGAAGACGGGCTTCGAAGAATACCGGACCGCGGGCGATGCCGACCGCGTCGTGATTCTCGACATCTTGATCTCGTTCCGTGGCGCGGATTCCAAGATCAAAGCAACGCGCACGAAAGAGGAAGCCAAGGCGCTTGCCGACGAGGTGCTACACAAGTTCACCACGGAGCGAATGAGCTTCACGGAGCTGGCGGAATTCCACAGCGACCATCGTCACCCGGCGACCGGGCAGCTCACCTACATTTACAGCCTCACGAACTATGGGGTAAAGCCCAAACCGGTGGGCGAGTATGCGCGCGAACAGCTGCACACCGGCTGGGGCGACGTCGCGTTCGGTCTGCGCCTCGGCGGCGCAGTTGTTGCCGCCCACAGCATGCGCGAATCGGCGGTCAACGGAAGAGCAATGCTGCCCGACGGTTGGCACGTGATGTATCGCGCCAAGTAGCTCGCGCTGCGGGCGGCCCGCGCGTGCGTGCGTCAGCGATCGAGTTCTTCGCCGAGTCGTTTCAGGCGTTGCAGCGCGACCTCGGCGCGGCGGTTCGTCGAGCCTGGACCGTATGCGGACACGATCAGCGCCCGTACCTCTTCGGCGCGCCGGTCAAAGCGCTCGCGGGCGGCTTGCGCCGCGGCGTTGTTGCCCTTGGCGCGGGCGTGCTGGTAGGCGAGCTTGTCGTTTAGAAACCCGCGGGACTTCACCGCGTCGTTGACCGCCGCCGCGCGCAGCGCTTCACTCGTCCCGGCGCGTTCGATCGCGACGCGAACGGTCCGGATCGCTTCCAACTCCGCCCGCCCGGTCAGGAGCGAGTTCAGATAGCGCGTCTTGGCCCGCAGCGTGATGTCGGGGTCCGCAAGCAGGCGATCCGCGGTCGCGAGTGCGTTTTGCAACGGCATGTGTGCGAGCGCCGTCGCCATCACGCGCGGGTCGCTGGTCGATGCACCGCGGGGCGCGTTGGCTTCGAGACGCGCCGCGGTCTCGCCGGGTTCGGCGCCGGCCGCGAGCGCGACCATCTTGGGCAGAAGATGCATCGCTTCGGCGGGTGCGCCGGACTTGTCCGCGCGATCCAAAAGCGTGCCGGCCCACCCGTACCGTCCGCGCTCGGAGAGCGCCAGCGCGATCAGGTAGCTCTCCTCCGTGCTCGCACCGCGGTAAGCCTGCTCGAGAGCTTGGGCCGCGTCCTCGCCCGCGATCGACCTCAGGGCTTCCAGGTACGCCGCGCGAAGGGACGCGTAGCCGTCCATCTCGCCATCGGGGGAGAACTTCCAGACCTTCCGGATCCTCGCGTCGCGGCCGGAGTCCAGGAGGGACTGGAGCAGCGGGACCGCCTCCTTCCCGCGCGCCGCGCAGGCGTAGACAAACGCCGCGAGCTCCTTCTGGGTTCGCGGGGCGTTCGGCCGCGTGCGGGCCGCGTATTCGACGTCGGGCAGCGGGACGGTGACCCTGATTTCCACCGGGGTTTCGCCGTTTTTGGGCGTATCCGGCAGCTTCTTGGGAAGGGTGATGTCCGGGCCGAACTTCGCCGGGGGCCGCTCGGCGATCCTGGAGGCGCCTTGGCGCTCTCCATAGAGCAGCCCGCCGACGAATCCGACGGCAACGGCGGCGGCGAGCAGGACTACGCGCAACATGAAAAACGTTCCAACGCGGTCACGCGTTGGGCCAGCAAAATAAACGCTCCAACGCCGTCACGCATTGGGCCAAACTAACATCCGTTGGCGCCGCCAGATCGCAAACGCTCCGAACGAATCGCCCCAACGGCGTCAGCCGTTGGGCCAACAACACTGCGGCGTCAGCCGTTGGGCCAGCAACACGGTCAGCTCGCCTTTTTCGCGTCGGCGATCTTGCGCTCCGCGAGCAGGATGGCGGCGCGGTTGGTCGCGATGCCTTCCTCGTCCGCGGTCTTTAAGATGTCCATCACCGCGTCGTGGATGTTGCGCACCTTCACCAGGGCGCGCTCTTCGTTGTAGCCGTTCGGCTCGAGTTCGACGGAGACGTTGATGATTCCACCGGCATTGATGACGAAATCGGGAGCGTAGATCACACCGCGCTCGCGAAGCCGGTCGCCGTGTTCGACGGTGAGGCACTGGTTGTTCGCCGCGCCGGCCACGATCTTCGCCTTGAGCCGCGGGACCGTGTCGTCGTTGACCGTCGCGCCCAGCGCGCAAGGCGCGTAGACCTCGCACTCGACATCGTAGATGTCCTCGGGTGCAACGACCTCGGCGCCGTATTGGTCGACCAGGAGCTGCGCCTTTTCCTTGACGATGTCGGCGACGATCAGCTTCGCGCCGGCTTTCGTGAGGTGCCCGGCGAGGTAGCGCGCGACCTGGCCGCAGCCCTGCAGCGCGACCCGCACGTCCTTGAAGTCGCTCGTGCCGAGGCCCTTCTCGACGCACGCCTGCATCCCGAGGAAACAGCCGAGCGCGGTGTAGGGCGAGGGGTCGCCGGAAGAGCCCATCTCGCGGGGCAGCCCGGTGACGTGCTTGGTCTCCTGGCGGACGATGACCATGTCGTCGACGCTGGTGCCGACGTCTTCGGCGGTGGTGTACTTGCCCTCGAGCGAAGCCACGAACTGGCCCATGGCGCGGAACAATTTCTCGGACTTGTCGGTCTTGCTGTTCGCGATGATGACGGACTTTCCGCCGCCCAATCCGGTGTCCGCCACGGCCGACTTGTAGGTCATCCCCTTGGAGAGGCGGTTGACGTCGGTCAGCGCCTCCTGATCCGACAGGTAGGACCACATCCGCATGCCACCCAGCGCCGGCCCAAGCGTGGTGTCATGGACGGAAATCAGGGCCTTCAGCCCGCTGTCCGGGTCATCACACCGCACTACCGTCTCGTACCCGTCGCAGGGAATCTCGGTGATTTTCATTGACACTCCCGGGCTCAAAATCCGCTCTTTACCCGTGCCTCGCGCCCCATTGCCAGCCCGTCGGAAAAGGGGGGTCGAAGGGCGGAACAGTTTAGGTTGGCGGGGCTCAATCGTCAATTCAGGCCCGCAGCGTCCAAGATCGCTGGATCCCGCATCGGATCGCCGTAACCCCCCGCAGAAACCGCATTTCGGTCGATCGGCACCACCTTGTCGGGCTCCAAACCGATCCCCTCCAGCGGCCTTCCGTCGGCCCGGTCGAAAACGGCGTAGCCGCCGTAGTGAAAAAGGACCCCGCCGGGAAGCTGCATGGTCTGGCGGCTCCGCGTGGAACCGGCCGTCCTGCGGCCATAGATCTTGGCCCGTCCGAGGTCGCGGAGCGCCGCGGCCAGCAATTCGGCGGCGCTGCCGGTGCGTTCGTCGCAGAGGATGCGCAGATCGCCTCTGTAGAAGGGCTCGGAGCTGGTGGCCGCATATGCCGTGGTGCTCTCGCCGCGGCGTAGAACCGCCAGCGGCGCGCCCTCCTCGACGAAATGACCCGCGATTTCCTGAAGCGTTCGAATGCTGCCGCCCGGGTTGCCGCGCAAATCGAGCACGAGGCGCGGCAAGGCCTGGAGGGTTTCGAGCCCCTTGGCGAACCGCTCCAGGTGCTCCTTTTGGAATTCCGGGAGCGACAGATAGCCCGTCGCGAGATCAAGGCGGACCGCGGAGACCCGTTCGCTCAGGAATCCGAATCGGAACCGGTCCATCCCGCCGTCGTCCAGCAGGAATCGGAGCGGATAGGCCTCGCGAATCGTGCCGTCGCTGCGGCGGATCTTCACGCGGGCGGGGCGGTTGGTCGGGCCGGCGAGCAGGTTCGCTACGGCCCGGGCCCGGCGGCCGTGCGCCGTGGAGCCCGGTGTTTTCTCGATTCGCTCTCGAAGGACCTGTTTGGCCGGGAAACCGTCGACTTCCAGGATCACGTCACCGGGGGCCAGGCCGCCCGATTCCAGCCCGGGGGCGGCGCCCGCCACGACGATTTCGCCTTCGGCCTCGACCAGCGCGGCCGGGGGGACCGTTTCGAGGAACGGAACCTCGGGCGAGCTGACCAGCGTCGTGTGCCCCTCGTTGAGTGTCGCGAGAGCGTGCGCGAGGGCGCGGTAGAACCCGGCGGGGTCCTCCTCGGTGCGGGCGATCTCCTGAGCCTGGTCCGCGAACCTCTGCCGGCCGTTGGGACTCCGGAAGTAGTGGTGCTGGCGATCGAGGGTCGCGACCACCCGGTCGGCGACCTCCGCGCGCGCCTCGAGGTCCTCCAGGCTCTCCGCCGGTGCGTTGCGGCAGCCGGCGAGGGCGCCCCCGAGTGCGAGGAGGCCGAGCAGGGAGGTGATCGCGCGTGACCGGATCATGATGGCGGGAATTAGACTGCGCATATGAGCGGCTCGAAGGAGGCTCTCGGCGGCGCCAGCGTAACCGATGGGGCGGCAGCCGAAAAAGCGGCTGACGGCGCGGTTGGGCTCGGCAACTGGTCAACGGTGTCGGTGTCGCTTCGTCGCGAGTTGGCGGAGCGCCTGGACCCAGAGCGCCTGCGCGAGTTGCACAAGACGAGCGGATGGCGACACGGTCTCGTGGCCGTGCGGCAACTGCTGCTGCTCCTTGCGTGCGGATGGGTGATCGTGTCGTGGCCCGAGCTCTGGTGGGCCTGGGTGCCGGCGGCGGTGCTGTTGGGGTTTGTGGTCTTTGCGTTCACGGTGTTGCTTCACGAGGTGGTGCACCGCGCCGTGCTCAAGAACAGAAACGGCCGAATGAACCGCGTGCTCGCGTGGGCGTACGCGCTGCCGAGCGGCATCAGTTCCAGCCAGTTCACGCGTTGGCATCTCGATCATCACGCGGAGCTGGGGAGCGAAGACGCCGATCCGAAGCGCCACCACCTCACGCCGAAGATCGTGAAGCGTTGGTACAAGCTGCTCTACATGACGCCGGCGCTGTTCCCGATCTATTTTCGCGCGGCGAAGAAGGAGACGGCGACGTATGACGCAGGGGTGCAGACGCGCATCCGGTGGGAACGGCGCGCGACGATCCTGACGCACTTGTTGATCGCCGCCGCGATCTTCCTGGCGTGGGGAGCGCCGATCCTGCTCAGGCTTTACGTCCTCCCGGTGTTCTTTGTGTTCCCGGTCGCGTTCACGATCAACCGTCTCGGCCAACACTACGACATCGATCCGAACGACCCCGCCGCGTGGGGCACGATCATCAAGTCCAATCCCGTGTGGAATCTGCTGTTCTTGTGGTCGAGCTTCCACATGGAGCACCACTACTTCCCCGGCGTGCCGTTTTACAACCTCCCCGCGTTGCACAAGGAGTTGCGCCCCATCCTCGAAGCGCATCCGATGCGGGTAAGAACATACGGCGGATTGCTGTGGGATTGGTTGGTGTCCAACAAGGCACCGCATACCGATTGGGCCTGACCTCGGCCTTGGCCTCCGACCTCGGGCCTGCGCCGGATTCCTCAAAGCCTAGGCGCACGGCGGAACTCCGCGACGGGTGTCGCGGCGAGCATGAACATGAAGACGTGATAGGGCACGCGATACCGCGGGATCGCGACGAACATCAGGCCGACCAACGTCAGGAGCAGGAGCGCGGGCCCGACGAGTGGCGGCGAGAACTTCGTTCGTTTCACGATCGCCCACCACGCCAGCAGGACGGCGAGCGCGTAGACGATCGATGTTCCCTTGCGCTGTACCGGCGTCCACAACAAGACGGCCTTGGCCGCGGTGGCGAGGGCCGCCTGGCCGGGATTCTCCAGCGCGTAGTCGATCGCACGGTTCCGGTACTTCTTGTCGTCCGCGGCTTCGTTCCCCGACTTGGGCTCGGCGTGAACCTCTTTCCAGAAGCGCCCGCGGCCCTGGCCTTTGCGGCGAAACGACAGCTCTTCGTCGCCGGCGTTCATGCCCGCGGCCATCGTCGTGCCACCGGTGGTCGCGAACGGCACGAACTCGCCGAAGACGCGGGTATTGCGGGCCCACCACGGCGCCAGCATCAGCACGACGATGCCCGACAAGATCGCGGCGCGCCGAATCGATCGGTCGAACAGGAAGATCGCGCCGGGTAGCAGGAACACCTCCGGCCGTGTCAGTGTCGCGAGACCGAGCGCGACGCCCGCGAGACCGATGCGCCGGTCCGCCCACGCGACCGCGAACAGCAACAAGAGGAGCCCGAACAGAGGCTCCGTAAGTACGGTGCCCGCGGCCGAGATCTGGTCGACATCCAGCGCCATGAATGCGAGCACGACGAGTGCGACACGGTCGTTCGCGAGCCGCCGCGCAAGCATCCACGCGAGCAAGAGGCTCAACGACGACAGCAACGCCGAGAGGAGCTCCGCCCGCAGCCCGTCCGGCAACGCGGCGAGCACGATCGGCCAAAGCGGCATCGAAAGCGCGGTGGGTGTCCCGCCGATCGCAAACCCGTTTCCTTCACTCAGGCTCTGGGCGATTGGGATGTAGCGGCTGCGCTCGTCGTCGCGCAGTTCGTCGTCGCGGATCGCCGAACCGAATCGCAGTACCGTGCCGATCAGGAGGAGCGCCACCCACACACGGCGATACTTCAACGTCACCGGTTCGAGCGCGCCCGCAGGTCGGGCACCTCCGCTTTGGGGTCGATGTGGATGAGATGCGCGGCGATGCCGGCGGCCAAGCGCCGCAGCTCGCGACGTTCCGCCATGGCCGCTTCGTCGGTCTCCCCGCGCAGCTCGCGCTCGCGGCGCAGCACGAGTTCGAGTTGCGCCTTGAGCGCGTCGGTCACGTCCTGACGCTGCGCGGCCGGCCTCTTCTCCACCGGCGGTTGCGATGCGCACCCAACGAGCAACAGGGATGCGCAGACGGAGGCGAACGCGCGCTCCATCACTCGACGCGCACCCTCATGTCGACGGCGAGAATCCCGTCGTTGGACAGGCCGCTCCGTCTCTTTTTCCGGCTCACGCCCTTTTTATTCCGTTTGGTAGTGCCCGCTCACACGCGCGCGCTTTTGCAGCGCCTTGACCGCGGCATCGAACGCCCCGCGCTCCACGCCGGGATCGTTGAGCAGTGTGACGATCGTCTTCGTGTCCTCGTTCACGACGCGATCGAGAAACGCCTTCGCGTCGGGCGAGGTCTCCGGTTCGCCGTCGATGCGAAACTTGCCGTCTTCCTGGAGATAGACCGTGTAAACAAACTCGCGCTTGGCGCCGGTCTCCCCCTCTTTGAGGCGCTGTTCGTAGGCGTCGCCGACGCGTTCTGCCGCCTCCGCGTCTCCAGGCGTCACGTCGCGACGGGCGTTGTCGCTGTCGCGGGGCGTGCGGCGGGGAAGAGCCTTCCCGGGGTCGTTCAGGACCGGATCGGTCGTATTTGCCATCGCGAACGATACCGCGATCGCGGCGAGCGTTCCGGCTACCGGGATTGCGAGTATGCGCATCACGAACTCGACTCCGATTCCTGCGGCCCAACACCGTCGGAGCCCTTCGTGCGCCGGTCGAGTTCTTCGAGGAGATCGGGGTGTCGCCGCCGCAGGCCGTCCTTGTAGACCTGCTGCCCGATCACCCAGCCCGTTGCGAACGTCAGCGGGATGATCCAGGCGTGCAATTCCCAATTGAAAGCCAGCACAGCAAAGGCGAGAAGTATCACGCTGGGAATTCTACTCGCCTTCGCGTGCTTTCGGCTCGGGTTGCTCGGGTGCGAGCGGCGCCGCCACCCGGGGCTTTCTTTCGCGCCGCTTCAGGCTCTTCGCACCGGCGTTCAGGTCGATGTAGAAACCGTTGGTCGCTCGGGAGATGGATCGCAGGAAGCCCCGGTCCTGCCCCTTCCCGATGCCGACACAGTGGATCACGCAATCGAGCGGATCGTTCCAAATCCCCACCAACGAAACGAGGTCCTTGGTGACCTGGAACCGGCCGCGGGTGGCGTTGCCGTCGGTCAGGAAGATGATCGTGTCGGGTAGGTCGAGGAACCGGCGCTTTCCGCCGGAGAGGAAGTAGCGCTTGAAACACAGGTCCAACGCCGCGTAGATGTTGGTTTCGATGCCTGTCTTGAGTTGGTTGACCCACCGGATGGCGCGGCCGCGCGAGATCTTCTTGGCTTCGACCATCCTGGACGAGAGTGCCTTGGCCCGGTCGCTGTACGTCACGATGTTGAAGTACGTGCCGTCGCGCAGACTGCCCAGCGCCCGGATCAGCTCCGCCTTCGCGTAACCGATCCGGGTATGGGGAAGCCTGTACTTGTCGATGATCTTGTTCGTGTGCGTGTCGGCGAGGGTCATCTCCGCTGTCATGGAACCCGAGACGTCGATCACGAACACGATGCGTGTGGAGTCGATCGGGATCTTGAAGAAGGTGGAGACGGTCTTGCTTTCGTCCGTGAGCGGTCCGCGCGCCGCATCCTCGTCCGGTTCGATGTAAATGCCCCGCTCGATCGTGTCGCGGTTGGCTTCGAACCATGCGCGCCATGCAGGGCCGGAATCGGAAACGCGCGTTTTGGTGACGTGGCGCAGGTACGCGAAGACCGTCAGGGCCATCTCGCCGGTCTCGCGTTCCCCGGCCGCAACCAACAGCGGCGCTGCCACGCGGAGGGGGGCATTGGCCAGGAACTCGTAGAGCCCGCGGCGTACCGGCCAGGCGGGATCCAGCAGGAGTTCGCGGACCGCTTCGGCCACGCCCGGTTTCTGCGCGAAGTTACGCAGCGAGCGAATGGCCATCGCGCGCACGCGTGGATCCTTGGACTTGGTGAGCTCGATCAGCGTTGGCGTGCTGCGCGAACGCGACTCGTGGGCCAGCCCGGTGATGTAGAACTGGCGCAGCAGCGGGTTGACCTCGGTGGCGGCTCCCTTTTCGATCTGCGCGATGGCTTTCTCGGATCGAAAGCGCGGGAAGGCCCGGGCCCCGAGCACGAACCGCCAATAGTCCACGCGCAGGTTCGAGGCAGCGGTGTCGAATCGTCTTTCCGCGAACATCGCTTCGCGATAGAGGTTGTCCTCCTTGACCGAGCCGCGCTGCCGGGAGTACCAGAGGTCGAGCCACCGATCGAACTTCTTGTTGAAGTTGGCCTCCAACTTCTCCATCTGCTTGCCGGACTTCTCGAGCTCGATGACGTTCCTGCGGATGTACCGCTCAAGCACGTCGATGGCGCGCGCGCTGTCGATTTCGACAAGATCATTGATCGCGGAGGCTTGTACTTTCGTGTCGTTGACGGTGAGCCGGCGACGGATGTTGGTGAGCTTCTGGGCGTCGTTGGCGCTAGCCGGTGCACCCACGCACAGGCACGCCGCCAGCGCGAAGCTGCGTATGGTCCGTGCGCAGGGCGGCACGCCGCGGCCTCCAGTTCCCACGCCTGCACTATAGAAAGAATTCGAGCGGAATTGTGGGGCGATGGGACAACGCAAATCCTCTTCAGAGCGTGAGATAGGTCAGTCCCGCGGCCGTGTGGTTCGGAAATGACCCAGAAAATCCAACCGGTGAATTCATTCCCGGTAGACTCGCCGATCGAGGGTCCGGGAGGTTTATCGATTGACTGATTCGAGGAGCGAAGGCCTGAACGAGGGACCGGTAGGCGGAAGCCCTGACGGTTTCGAAGGGCCCGATCCGTCCCCGTTTATTGGACGTTTGTCCGCCGATGACGCGTTCCACAGGGAGGCTGCGGCCTGGTCCCTGGGCAATATCGGCAATCAACGCGCCTCGCGACCGCTGGCCGGTCTGCTCCTGCGCGAGATCTCCACTGTCGAGCGAACGGGGTATCTCGATCACGGTGCCGTGGTTTGTGCGGTGTCGGTGGCGATCCGCAAGCTCGGCGCGATCGGGGCGCTTTACGCGCTCTTCAGGAGCCTGACCGTGCTCGCGCGGTCCAAGGGCGTCGATCGCGAGACCGTCGAGGAGATCATCGAGACGATCGCCGAGGTCGGCGGGCCGAACGCGGTGCGCGAGGCGGCGGATCGCGTGATCCAGACCGCGCGCACGTGCGACAAGTGCCCGGGGCTCGAGGTCGTCGGTTCGGTGCTGCTCGAGTACACGAGCCTCTGCGGCGACGCGGCGATCTCGACGATTCGGCGAGTGGCGGTCAACGGGCCGGAAGCGTTGCGGCCGATGGCCAAGCGCGTGCTGAGTTTCTTGTAGCTACGCTGACGCGTAGCTGACGATTGAGGTCGTGGCCGATTGCTCTTTCGTTACGATCACGCGTGACGGACGATCGGGGTCGGACGCACTTCCTAGCGACCCATCTTGCGTAGGCGCTTGAACGTGTAGATGCCGGTGTCGTGGCCGTCGGACCAGTCGATCTTGATCGCGTAGTGGCCGACGCCGACGATGCGCACGGGTTTCACGTCATCGGGGATACGCGCCGCGTCGAGGAGTTTCTTGCCGGTGATCTCATCGACGCACGCGGCGCACGGGCAGGAGAGGCGCAGCTCGCGCACGTTGTAGAGGCTCTTGTCCCCATCTTTCCAGGTGATGCCCAGCATGTCCGGGCCAGCCTGCTGAATCTCTTCGGGTACTTCGCTCGCAGTCATCGTTGTTCCTGCTTAGAGGCCGCAAAAGCCCTTGTAGTCCACATACCCCGGAAACTCCTTGCCGTCGCCGCAGTATTCGCAGTCCTTGCGCCGGCTGACCTTGAGTTCGCGGAAGGTGCCCGCGAGTGCGTCGTATACGAGTAGCCGGCCGGTGAGCGGTTCGCCCTCATTCAGAATCAGCTTGATCGTCTCGACCGCCTGAATCATGCCGATGATTCCGGGCAGCACACCGAGCACGCCGGCCTCTGCGCATGACGGCGCCATCTCTGGCGGCGGCGGCTCCGGGTACAGGCAGCGATAACAAGGGCCCTCGCCGCGTTGGAACACGGACGCCTGGCCTTCGAAGCGAAACACGGAGCCGTGCACGTTCGGTTTGTCGTGTTTTATGCACGCGTCGTTGAGCAGGTAGCGCGTCGGGAAGTTGTCGGCGCCGTCCAGCACGACGTCGAAGCCCTCGACGATGCGATCGACGTTGTCGACGCCGAGCCGTTCGTTGAAGGTCTCGATGTGCACGAGCGGGTTGAGCTCGTTGAGCGCTTGGCGCGCCGAGTCGACCTTGTTCATGCCGACGCGCGCGGGCGTGTGGAGGATCTGCCGCTGCAGGTTGGACTCGTCGACGACGTCGAAGTCGCACAGGCCGATCGTGCCGACGCCCGCGGCCGCAAGATAGATCGCTGCGGGCGAGCCGAGGCCGCCGGCGCCCACGAGCAGAACGCGCGCGTTCTTGAGCCGCACCTGCCCGGTCTCGCCAACCTCCGGAATAACGAGATGGCGGGCGTATCGCCGGCGTTCCAATTCGCTGAGGCCGTCCTCGTCGGGGCGCACGATCGGAAGTCCGGCGCGCTTCCACGCGTTGTAGCCGCCGTCCAGCGAGTGCACGTTGTCGTACCCGAGCCGCTCCAGCGCCTCCGCCGCATAGAGCGATCGGATCCCGCCCTCGCAATAGACGACGACGGTCTGCGCACGGTCAGGCAACCGCTCTTCCGCCTTGAGCTCGAGCCAGCCGCGCGGGAGCGCCGCCGCGCCTTCGATGATGCCGTCGTTCATCTCGCTGAAGCCGCGAACATCGACCAGCGCCGCGCCCTGTTCCTGGAGCGCCCGCGCTTGCTCAGGATCGACACGCGACAGCTTCGCGCGCAGCGCCGCGAGGATCTCGTTGTGTTTGCCCATCGTTTGCGGCGACATGATATCCGCCGGATGTCTATTCGCGTTCGTCGCGCCGACGTCTCACGGCCGGTTTCCGCGGCTCAGTCGTGGTCGTGGCCGTCGTGATCGTGATCGCCGGGGCTTTCGCTCGCTCCGTGGCCCTGATCGTCGCTGTGGTCGTGCGCGTGCGCCTCGAGTTTGGTGAGGCCGAACGAGAGGACCATGCCCGCCAGGAGGGCGGCCGATAGGCGCAACCGGTCGTGTTGGTGGAAGTGGATCTCGGGCAGGAGGTCGCCCAGCGAGATGCAGAGGAAAACCCCCGCCGAAAACGCGAGGGCGGCGCCGAGGAACAAACCACTCGCATCGCGGAATCCGAAGTAGAACAGCAGCGCGCCGGCCGGGCACATCAGCGCGAAAATTCCGTTCACGAGACGCCGGTGCGTGATCTTCCAGCCGCCGGCCGTCATCAGCGACGTGATCGACATCGCATCGAGAGGTTTGTGAAGCGCGATCGCGAGAAACGTCCCGAGGCCCGCCAGCGCGATGGCCCCGGCGTGCGCTGCCTCCGCACGAACGGATGCCGCGAGCGCGACCCCGTCGATCACGGTGTGGATGGCAAGCCCCGTCGCGACACCGAGCCAGCTCAGTTTGTGGCCGACCGGATCGTGCCCGCAATGCTCGTCGTGTTCGTGGATGCCGCCCTCGCCGTCCGGCGCCTCGTGCTGATGAAAGTGAAACGCGCGCAGCAGAAAGAACATCGCGATCATGCCGATCGCGGTCCAGAGCATCGTGTGGTCGAGTGATCCCGACGCGATCACGGCATGGGGCAGCATCAGGAACAGGCCGACGCCGAGCATCAGGCCCGCGACAAAACTGATCATCACCTGGAGCCGCCGGTGCGTCATCTTGAACAGCGACGGCAGCGCGCCGCCGAAAAACGAAACGAGCACGATCGCGACGCAGTAGAGAACCAAGATCGTCGACGCGTCCACTCAGGCTCCCTTTCTGCAGCTGGCGCAAAGGCCGTACAGCGTGATGTCGTGGTCGTCGACGCGAAAACCTCGCGGCGCAAGCTTCTTCATGTTGCCGGGGCAGTTGTCCACTTCGAAGACACGGTCGCAGCGGCGGCAATGGAAGTGGTGGTGGTGCCCCTTGCGCGCGATCTCGTATCGCGGCGGCTCGCCCGGAAGATCCACTGTCTGCACCGAATTCGCCTCGGCCATCGCCTTGAGATTGCGATAGACCGTGGCGATGCCCATGCCGGGCACCTCCGCCCGCGCGGCCTCGAGAAGTTCCGTCGGGCTCATCGGCCGCCCGGTTTCATCAAGGGCCCGCCGAATCGCTTCGCGCTGCCTGGTGCGGCGTTGGCTGGTCTTGGGCTGGCTCATGCGAGTTTGATAACGCATTATCACCTCACCCTCAAGGAAGCCACGAGTGCGCCGGCGGGACTGTCGCACCCCCGGCGACAATCAGGGGTCCTTCGCATGGAAAAACGAACTCGGGAATCCACGATCGAGCGCCGCACGGTGCTGTTTTGGTCGGTCGGCCTGCTGATCCCGGCGTGCAGCGGCGCGCGCGCGCCACGACAGGACCCGTACCCGGCCGCGGAGCGCGCGTGGCCCGAGGTCGTCGAGCACGGTTCGGAGCCGGAGCCCGGAACGGAACCCGCGTCCGAGGCCGCCGAGCCGGTGGTGGCGGAGACCGAATCGCAACCGCCCGTCGAAAAGCCGCTCGAGATCCTGAGCCGGCAATTGTGGGCGACCGAACCGGCGGACACGGCGCGTGCCGCAGAACTCGGTGATGTGAGGTGGATCACGATTCACCACGAGGGCGCGCCCGTCACGCGCAGCGCGATGAGTCGCGAGGAAACAGGACAACTGCTCGACCGCCTTCGGAGCTACCACGTGCAAGCGCGCGGGTGGGCCGACATCGGCTATCACTACATCATCGACCCCGCCGGCCGCGTGTGGGAGGGCCGCCCCGCGAGTTTGCGCGGCGCGCACGTGCGCGATCACAACGAGAACAACCTCGGCGTGATGCTGCTGGGCAACTTCGAATTGCAGTCGCCGTCGCAGGCGCAGCTCGAAACGCTGCCGCGCCTCGTGCGCAGGCTGCGCTGGGACCATGGCGTGCCCGAGCGCGCGATAAAGAGCCATCGCGAGTGGGTCGCGACCGCGTGTCCGGGCGAGCACCTGCAGCCGCGATTCGAAGCGATGCGGTCGGAAGGCGCGTTCGCCTAGGCTTCGTCCGAGCCTAGCGCGCCTTCGCGGAGAACTTCACCTCGGCGAAGATCTTCCCGGCGAAGTCCAACGGGCCGAACGATCCCTTCACCGCGTCCGCGCCCTTCAGGGCTGCGACCTCCGCCTCGAACCGCGAGCTGTTTCCGATCGTCTCACCGGCCAGCGCATCAGCCTGCGCGGCGAGCGCGACTTCGACATCACCGGTGGGCGTCGTCACGGTCGCCGCGATGGTCTTCGCCTTCAGCCGTCGCGGCGTCTCGACGTGGCCATCCCAGAAATAGACCGTGATGAGGCCGGTCTCGTTGTCGAAGACGATCTCGGCCTGCGCGAAGTGATCGCCGATCTCGACCAGAGTGCCACCGAACTTCGCCGCGTGCGCGTGGCCCTGGCTGTCTGTCTTCTCCGAGCCCGTATTGTGATCGTCGCCGTTTTGGCCGCAGGCAAACGCGAGGGATGCGATCAGGTACGTGGCGAGACGAAAGGCGCGATGCACTCCGTCAGGGTAACCCACGCGGGAGCGCGACTCCGCCCCCGGTGCCTCGTAGAATCCGAAGCGATGTACACCTGGGACCAGACCCTGCTCTACGACAGCCCCAAGATCGGTATCTGCTCCGTGACCGGCGCCCACGAAACCGGCCGCGATTTCATCGACGAGAAGGGCAAGCGTGCCTTCATCGGCGACGGCGCGCAGCCGGACGCGGTCGAGGACTTCGTCGGGTTCAAGACGTCGCTGGAGGTCGTGAGTCAGTTCAAGCGCGGTTACGCCAAGAGCGAGTGGACCGCTGCGCGCCTCGAAGAGATGCGGCCGAAGAAGAGACGCTGACCGTTTAGTCGCTCACGACGCGACGCACGTAGGCGGCGCCTCGGGGGGACGGGCGCATGCCTCCGGGTTCGACGACCACCAGCTCCTCGCGTGTCAGGAACCCGACGATTTCGTCGACCTTTGCTCTGGGCCACGCGAGGGTGGTCGCGAGGGTGGCGGCGTCGGCGGGGGAGTGTTCGAGGCGCTCCAGCACGAGCGCATTGGCGAAGCGCGTGCGGCTGCGGCGCAGACGAATGAAGCGACCGAGCACCCCCTCGCGCGGCGCGGCCAGCCACGAAAACGCGAAGAGGACTCCCATCATCACGGCCATGCAGCCCGCGATGGATGCGCCGATGTCCGCGGCGAGCCAATATCCCCCGGCCGCGCCGGCGCCGCCGATCAGCACGGCGAGAGCCAGCATGACGGGGAGCCGATCTGTCCACAGGTGCGCGGCGGCGGCCGGAACGATCAGGAACGCAACGACGAGGATCGCGCCGACGCTCTCGAACGAAGCGACGGTGGTGAGGCTGACCGAACCCATCAGGACGTAGTGCACGATGACCGGCGACAGGCCGATCGCCGCCGCGTGCGCCGGGTCGAACGTCGCGACCTTGAGCTCCTTGTAGAACACGAGGATCAGGATGAGGTTGAACAGCGCCACGGCGCCAAGCACCAACGGCGCCCGCGCGACCTCGAATGCGCCCATCATGATCGTGTCGTGTCTGGAGTACGCGATCTCGCCGTAGAGAACGCACTCCTGATCGATGTGTTTTTGGGACGCGAACTGGGCGACCATCAGCACGCCGAGCGCGAACAGCGCGGGGAACACGATCGCAATGGCTGCGTCCTCCTTGACGCGCCGCGTGTTGCGCAACGATTCGATGAGGAAGACCGTCAGCAGCCCGACAGCGCCGGCTCCGACAAGCACCGGCCAGGAGTTCAGCTCGCCGGTGATCAACACCGCCAGCACGATGCCCGGCAGCACGGCGTGGCTGATCGCGTCGCCGATCAGCGACATGCGCCGCAGAACCAGGAACGTCCCGGGCAGCGCACATGCCGCGGCGGCCAACACGCCCGTCAAGATGATGATCCCGTGCGAGCTCACGCCGGTACCCCCCGCGGGATCGGCCGGCCGTGCGGATCCGTTGTCGGACGTCCGAGCGCGCGGTCGATCGCTTCCATGACCTCGGAGTCGAGCGCGTGCTCCATCTCCTCAGCGTCGCGATGCAAGTGGTCGTCGGCGAGGTCGAGTCGCCGCGAGAGATAAAGCTCCCAGATGCGGTGGTTACGCACGATCGCAGCGGCGCGCACGAGGCCGGCCTTCGTGAGGCGGATGCCCGTGCCCTCGACCGCGACGAGTCCGGCGTTGCGCGCGTGGCGCATGGTCGCGGGCAACGCGCTCCGAACAGCCATCAGGTCGGTGATCGCACGCAGCGCATCAAAGCGCGAGTCCAGTTCGCCGAGCCGCCACAGGTCCTTCAGCAGGTTCTCGAGGCGAACACGCCGCCGCGTCCGCACACGTCGAAACGCGGCCCACACGATGCCGCGCCGCGGTGCGAACAAAAGCGAGATCAGAACAAGCGCGGAAACCGCGAGCACGATGGTCGGGCCGGTCGGCAGTCGCCGCTTGGTCGCACTGATCGTCGCGCCCGCGACTCCCGAGAGGGCGCCGAAGCCGCTTGCCAGCAGCACCATGACCCCGAGCCGGTCGGTCCACTGTCTCGCGGCGGCGGCGGGGGCGACGATCAGCGCGGCCATGAGCACGACACCGACCGTTTGCAGGCCGACAACGACAGCGACCACGATGAGCGACGTGAGCAGGATCTCCAGTCGCCGCACCGGCAGCCCGAGACTGCGCGCGTACGCGGAGTCGAACACGAGCACCTGGAAGTCCTTGAAGTAGAAAAAGAGCGTCAGCAGGACCGCACCGCCGAGGATCGCCATCGTCGCGATGTCGCGTGGCAGCAGCGACGCGGCCTGCCCGAACAGAAATCGGTCGAGCCCCGCCTGATTCGTCGCGCCGCCTTTTTGCAACAGCGTGAGCAGGACGATGCCCGCGCCGAAAAACACGCTGAGCACGATGCCGAGGGCTGCGTCCTCCTTGATGCGCGTCGTGCGCGTCATCGCGAGCACGAGCATCGTTCCGATCCACGCCGTTACGAGCGCGCCACCTAAGAGCAGCAGCGGCTGTTTCGGATCGAGGCCCATGTGGGTGCCGAACAGGAACGCGAGGCAAACGCCCGGCAGCGCGGCGTGCGCGAGTGCGTCCCCGAGCAGGCTCTGGCGGCGCAGGACCGCGAAGCATCCCAACGCACCCGCGATTACACCCAGCACGCCCGAACCGAGAGCGACGTTGCGCAGGGTCGGATCGAAGAAGTCGATCATCCGCCCCGCGCTGCGCCGCGCGCGTCCTTCAGATAGTCGGTCGCCGCGCGCTCCAGAATCGCGAGGCGCCCGCCATAGGTCATGTGCAGATTCTCGGCGGTGAAGACCTCATCGACCGGGCCGGAGCGCACCAGACGCATGTTCAAGAGCGTCACCCAGTCGAAATACTCGGGCACGGTTTGCAGGTCGTGGTGCACGCAGACGACCGTGCGGCCGTTCTTGCGCAGCTCGCGCAGAAGCGCGACGATCGCGCGCTCCGTCAACGCGTCGACGCCCGCGAACGGTTCGTCCATCAGGTAGAGGTCCGCGTCCTGGGCCAAGGCGCGTGCGAGGAACGTGCGCTGCTGCTGCCCGCCGCTGAGCCGGCTGATCTGCCGGTCGCGATACGCGGTCATGTCGACGCGGTCGATCGCCTCCTCCGCGCGCGCCCGATCCGCGGCGCGCGGCCGGCGGAACCAACCCGGGCGTCCGTACCGTCCCATGAGCACGACGTCGAGCACCGACGCGGGGAAGTCCCAGTCCACGGACTCGCGCTGCGGCACGTACGCAACGCGCTGGCGCATCTCGTTATAGGGCTTTCCAAAAACACGAACGTAACCCGAAGAGAGCGGAACCAGGTTGAGGATCGCCTTCAACAGCGTGCTCTTGCCCGCGCCGTTGGGCCCGACGATCGCGACGAGTTTGCCCCCGGGCAGTGTCAGGTCGACGTCCCAGAGGACCGGCTTGGTGTGGTACGCCACCGTGACGTCGTGCACCTCGACCGGCGCGGGCTCGCTCATCGCAGCGACCCCGTGATGAGGCGGACGTTCGCTTCGACCATGCCGATGTAGGTGTTCTCCGGCGCGTGGTCGCCCATCGAGTCGCTGTAGAGTTCGCCGCCGATCACGACCTCGCGGCCGCGCTCTTTCGCCGCGCTCTGCACGGCTTCGATCGTGTTCTTGGGCACCGATGTCTCGACGAAGATCGCCTTGATGCCACGCGTGACCACGAGATCCACAACACGCTGCACGTCCTTCACGCCGGCTTCATCGACCGTCGAGATGCCCTGGAGGCCATGCACCTCCATATCGTAGGCGCGCCCGAAGTAGCGAAACGCGTCGTGCGACGTGATCAGGACGCGGCGCTGTTTCGGGATCGCCCCGATGTCGTCCTTGACCCGCTCGTGCAGCGCGCGCAACTCCGCCGCGTACTTTTTCGCAGCGGCCTGAAACGTCTCGCGCAATGCCGGCCGCGCCTCGGAGAGCACCTCGGCGACGGCGGCCGGGCACTGCGCCCAGAGTCCGACGTCGAACCAAATGTGTGGATCGTAGTGCTGGCCGTCGTCCAGCAGAGACTCGCGCGGCACACTCTCGGTGACCGCCGTGACCTTGCGCTTGTGGGCGAGCTTGACGAACAGGTCGCCGAGCTTGCCCTCGAGACCGAGACCGTTGTAGAGAATGACGTCCGCGGTCTCGAGTTGTCCGACGGCGTCGGCGGACGCTTTGTAAAGGTGCGGGTCGATGCCCGGCGCCATCAACGCGGTCACCGTGATGTGCTCGCCGCCGACCGCGCGTGCGAGGTCCGCGACCATTCCGGTCGTAGCGACGACATGCAGTTTGCCGCCGTGGCTGGCGTGGGCGTTTTGTTCGGTGCAGCCCGGGAGCCACGCGAGCGCGAAACACGCGGCGAGGCCGATGAGGGTGGAAAGAGTATTACGTTTCATTAGTTTCGCTCCACGAGGATGCCGGTGACACCCTCCGTGCCGGTGACCACGACGTTGTCCGCAACGCGAATGTGCATCACGTCCTCGAAGTCGTGGCGTTCGATCATGGAAAGTGCGCAGCCCGGCACGAATCCGAGCCGTTTCCAACGCTGAAGGCGGGCCGGTGCGTCGGCGTGCACCTCGCGCACGACGCCTGTCGCACCGACCTCGAGGCTCTCGAGCGGCAACAGATCTCGTTCGCGCAGGTGGCCGTCGGCGTCCGGGATGGAGTGGCCGTGGGGGTCCTCGGTCGGATGACCGAGCGCGCGGTCGAGGGCGTCGACGATGCGGTCGCTCAGGTGGTGCTCGAGCACTTCGGCTTCGTCGTGGACCTCAGACCAATCGAGGCCAAGCATATCGACGAGGAAGGTCTCGATGTGTCGGTGGCGCCGGACGACCCGCAAGCCTTCAGCTGCGACCGTGGCCGTCAGGCGGGCGCC
>JAZFYD010000068.1:0-18351 GCA_036443405.1 Planctomycetota bacterium | reverse complement strand
TCCGGGAGTCTCAGGCGGTAGACCCCATTACTTGCTGTTTCGTCGCTCGCAGTCTCGGCGTAAGCGATCGCACCAACACCGTCCACAAGGCGCTCCGGAATGACCCAGACCGGAGCGGGGATCATGCCGCGGTCGCCGCGCACGACCTCGACGCGGATGCCCGGAAGAGGGTCGCCACGTACGCTGCGAACGTGCCCCGAAACGATGGGTCCCCGTGTCGGAGTGGTATCCGCGCTGTCGCTCTCGACCTCCCGCAACGGCTGCGCGACATCGGCGCGCCGCCCCTTTCCGGGAGCGCGCGACGTCTCAGGGCGCTCGGGATTCCACCTGACGACGATCGCCGTCGACACGCAGACCAATATCGCCAACACGGCAAAGAGGTGCCGGCCTCGGCGTTTTGTCATCACACTGCCTTTCCATGCCCACCGCGATTCTATCCGTTCCACTTCGCTGCAACGGGTGCGTCATGCAACAAAGTACGGCTCTTCGCGAGCACAGTTGCCGCGACCGCCCTCTCACGCTCGAGTTGCGCGTAGTCCTCGTACATAGCGTGAAAGGACGAGTGATCGAACGCGCGATCGAACCGGGTGCCGCGGCCGTTCATCGAGCGGACCATCTCACGCCAGGGCGTTCGCGCGATCTCTTGTGCCGCTGCCTGTCGCTTCGGGAACTCACCCCAAAACGCCCGCTCCCTTTTCGCAAGCCGCTTGCAAGCCGCCCGGAAGGCGTTTGCTGGTCCCTTGTCTGCGAAGACCGAGTGATCGCAGTTGGCAACCAAAGCGACGACGAGCGCGGCGCGAAACACTCTTGCGGATCTCCTGCTATGGCCCAGCGGTTGTGGGCGGTCCTCACGGGTGTGACCGCGAAGGCGCCGCATCGGAGAGCCGCCTTCCACGACGTCGGCCTCAAGGACGAATTCCGGCGACTGAAACAAATCGTCGCCCACCTGACGCTCGGCAAGGTACATCTTTCGCATCAGCGTGGCCGTACGATCAGGGCGTTGCGTTCAACGACGTAAGTGAGTTCGCGCGGGATCAGCAACACGCAGAGTGCGTGCCAGCCAAACAGATCTGCGGCGTGAATCGTCACCTTCTGGGTCCGGTCGGTGCCAGGCCGCCAGCACACCTCGAATTGAAGCCAGTCCGCGACGTGGCGCACGGCGGTTTCCAGTGGCACGCCCTCGAAATCCAGCGTGACCCTGCGCCGCGCGAGGTGCGCGTTGATCGCGATTGACGCGCCGCCGAACGGCTTATTGAGACCACTACGCCCCGGGGTAGTGAATACGGGAACGCCGCGCGGCAGCTCCTCCAGGCGCTTGCGCGTTGCGACGAACACGACGCCCCAGCGTAGGTCGGCCGGGTGCAAGCGCTGGAGCACATCGGCGGCGACGCCGGCGGCATGGGCACCGGTCTTCCGGTCGGCAGCCAGTGCCGGGTCTAAGATGACCGGGACGCGTGCGGCTCTGGCGAATCGCGCCAGCGTGTCGCCGAGCGTGCCCGCCGCAAGTTCGGGAACGGACCGGGTAGCAAGCTCGTTGGCGAGTTTGCGCCTCCGAGGCAGCGGTTCGTTCGACCGCGAGAGCCGAACGCGGATCATCCACTCTTTGCCCTTCGCGAAGCGGTGCTCCTTGCCGCGCGGGCGCGCGTAAGTGGAGTGCGACTTGCCGATGTCGCCGTAGCCCACGTACACGCCCTGCGCGCGCGTCGGCCGGAAGTCGACGACAACGCGGAACGACTTTGGCGCCGCGATGGGTCTGTCGAGAGGCAGCTCGGCCCACGTGAACGCGCCTTCGCGAAACAGACTCGTGTTCGGCCGCGCCTCGGTCAGCGGGACCAGCTTGCCGTTGCAGATCGCCAACGAGAACGGCGCGGGCCGCCCGTAGCGCGCGCCGCACACCAGCACGGACCGGATATGCCAGTCGCCCGCCGGCGTCCGAAAGGCAATCGAGTGGCCCGACGCGGCCATGCTCTGCTTGCCGGTGCGTTTTCCGCGATCATGCCGGAGCCACCTCTCTTCCGGCCCGGCCCCCGCCGTAGCAGCGATCAGGGCGATCAAGAGCGCAACCAGCAAGGGCCTCACTCTATTTGAAACGCACGCGCTCAACTCAGCGAACCGTCGTCTCCGAGAACTCGAACCGCCAGCCCATCTGCTGCGTCCGGCCGAACCGAGCGCGGGGCCACTCTATTGTCCTGTCTGCCACAAAATGCTGATTGTCAAGAGACCTAAAATGCCTTTGTAAACGCGACCCAACACGGGGCTAACGGATAGGTGATTGTATCCGCACGAACTTCCGGCGAATCCCCCGGATCACCGGCGCGCGGGTGCCGTCGAGGGATCTCTTCCTGGAAGACGAGGCGTACGTCATCGGGCTGAATCTCGGGATCAACTTCTAGCGGAGGCCGACACGCAACATTTGGCCGCCGAGGGCCGTTCCAAAAGCTAGGTTGTGTTTCGTGTCGGGCCGGTTGGTGGCGCTCCTTTGTTTGGTCGGCATTGCCGACATTGTCGGCGCCGACGCGGCGGAGGAGTTCAAACTCTCGGACGCACGGGCGCGGGTGGATCGCCTCCGTGGGGGGCTGCGCGACAAAGACGTCGAGACGGACGCGCTGCGGGAACTCTTGAAAGCGGCGCACGAGCCCTACGGAAACGTGGTGGCCGATCCGCTCGTTCCCAAGGTCGAGGGTGTCGAGCCCAAGGACTGGGAGGTGCGCGCGCACGAAAAGGAGTTCTTGAAGGCGCGGAAGAAGTGGCGCCGCGCGCTGCAGGACGCGCTGCTCGACGCGATGACCGTGACGCGGCTCTCGGGCGAGAAAAAGGACAAGCGAAACGACCACAGCGTTGTGAACCTGCGCGCGGCGTTTGCGCTGCGGAACATGCCGTCCGGCGCGTCTCGGGCGATCATCGTCCGGTTCGAGCGCCACTACATGAAGATCAAGGGGTACATCGCCGATCCCGCGGTCTTCGAGGCGGTCTTCGACACGTTGGCCAAACGAAATGAGCGCGGATCGTTTTTGTGGCTCCGTGACGATGTCATGAACGAGGATGCGAGGCCGCAGTACCGCCAGCGCACCGAGGCCGCGCTCATGGCGCTGGTGCAGTTTCCGCGCGTTCCCGGCCGCAAACGCAACAAGACGGTTCGCCTGCTCATCACGAAGTTCGAGTTCATCGAACGGCAGGCGGACTTCGACGGGTACGGCGACATGCAGGCGCTCACCGGCCGCAAGCACACGTCACGCGCGAAGAAGAAGTACTGGAAGACGGTCGGGCCCCTGGTCATTGCTGCGTTGATGCGATTCTGCACGGACCCGATCACAAAAACGGAGCCGGTGGACTACAAGCGCAAGGAGCCGTTGAAACTCGTCGCCGACTTCGCGCGCTGGTTCGGCCGCAACAAACGCATCGCCTACGCCCCCTGGCGCGACCCGAAGGAGTGGAAGAGAAAGCCGAAGAAGTCGGAATAGGCGCGGCGCGGGTTCGGAGTATGGCGCCATGCGGTGGCTTGTTTGTTTGGTACTCGCGCTGGCGGCTTGTGCGCCGGAGCAACCCAAACCCGCGTCGCTTCTGATCGAGGTCTCACGGCAGGGGCGCGTCACCCTCGACGAGATCCCGGTCACGGTGAACGAGTTGATCGAGGCGACGACGGGCCGGACGGCCGAGACCGTCGAGGTGCGCGCCGATCCCGACGCCATCTGGATGCGTTCTTGGGGCGTGACTAACCATTGAGCAGCGAACCGAGCCAGCGGATGGCGCGCGGGTCCTTCGACTCGTCGGCATACTCGATCGCTTTCAGGTTCCAGGCACGCTTGTCCGCCGCCTCGGGCGTGGCGGCGGATCGACAAGGGTCGCAGCCACGCGGCTCACGGCGTGGCCCGTGTGATGGGCCACGACGTTCCAACGCCCCGCGCGCCCGACCGGAATCGTGATGCGCGCGTGCGCGCGCTTCGGATTTTCCGGCCACCGCGGTGATTTCCAGGTCCGGGCTGCGTTATCCAATTGAGGTACGGAATGCGATCACTCTGCGGCATCGTTCTCCTCGCCGGGCTGTCGGCAGCGCAGGATCCGCTCTCGGCGGAGCTGGAGACGCCGGGCCAGCGCCGGAAGGCCGCGCTCGAGCTCGCCGGACGAAAGGACGTGACGCTGGACCAGTGGATCGCGGGAAAACTCGTCTATCCAGAACGGGTCACCAGTCATCGGAGCACGACTGTTCATTCACGGGTTCACGCTCATCACCACGGACGGAAAAGGTGAAGGTCTCTTTCGCCGGCTTCCCGCCAAAGAGATCACAATCCGTGCCTTGCCTCCGGACGGCCTCGAGGGATACGTGGCCCCCCTTCCACGAAAGGTGGTCCCCAACGGAGGCGAGGTCGTGCTCCGGTTGCGCACTGCGGCCAAAATCACGGGGGAGGTTGTGAGACTGGACGGGTCTCCGGCCACAAATGCGACGGTTCGGTTGGAACGCGAGAGACTCATGTGGACCGCCGCGACGGACGAATGCGGCCACTTTGAGATCCACGTGCCCGCCGGGGATCGTAGGCCCTGGACCCTGACGGCCACTCTGCGCGTGGGTCGGATACAGCTCCAGGGCACCCGAAAGGGGATTCGCGCCGGCGACAGCGGCGTCCGCATCGAATTGGAGGCGGACCGTTGACCTCGAGCGCGCGTCTTCACGCCGTATGTGGCGCATCCGAGTCGGGACGGCCTAGTCGCCGTACATCCTTCGCGACGGGGGGTCTTCTCGTGTTCTTGGTTTTTGCCAGCACCTCGCTAGCGCAAGAGCGCGGGAAGTGCACGTGTCAAAAAGGCAACGCGTCCTGGCTCTATTTGCGCTGCCCCAAGCCCCCGCCGTTCGACGCCGATCCCTGCCCGGCGGTGGACAAGGGCAAGCACCCGGAGCGTCGGCTTCCCAAGGGATGGCACGACGCGTGTGCGCGAAGCAAGAGGATGAGCTGCTTCTTGCGGCGGCACGCGGCCTCATGGAGCATCACTTGCCCCCTTTGTGTGAGCAAGAAGTGCTGCCGCTTCGCCAACTGGCACCGCTGTCCAGAGTGCCAGGACATCGGGGCGAACAAGATCAACCCCATTCTCGACGGGATGCAGAAGGAAATGCAACTGGTAGTGGGCAAGATCCGCGCTCGCCACAGGGACACGGGCGGCAAGAGTGTAGAGGTGGCGATGAGCAATCACTACATCGTCGTCACGGACATCCGTTCCCTCAAGCTGGCCATTGGGCCGGGTCGATACCGCAATATCGGCCAGCATGAGTTGCTCCACATCTACCTCCAGCGCTGCGAGCAGGCGCTCGCCGACTGGAGCCGAGCGTTCGGTTCCCCCAAGCAACTTCGGACTCTAGTGATTCTGGCGGAGAAGGAAGACGCCCGACGCAAGTTCTCGCAAGCCACCTTCGGCCATCCCGAGCAGAAGCTCCTCTACGGCGGAGGCAGTGTCCTCGAGGAGGGTTGGGCGCAGAACGGATTTGCCCTCTCCGTTCCGAGATCACGTGCAGCACTCAAAGACGACTTCCTCCACTGGAATTGCCGCCACATGATCGGCCACCTCTGCATCTCGACTTACCACACTCCGGGCATGTTCGAGAAGGAGCTGCCCCGTTGGGTCTTCTGTGGCTCCGCGCACTGGCTCTCCAGAGTGGATCCGCGGAACAAGTTCCACGCTTACTTTTGCTCCTACGAGGGCGTGGACGTAAGCGGCAAGGGCTACCAACCTGCCGGAAAGGCGGGCTGGAACTGGCCTTTTCGCATAAAGAGGATCGCCAAGATGGGCCCCAAGTCCGACCCAGTCGAGCGTATGTTTCAGGCGTCGACGGCCAAGCAGATGGAGTATCGAATGCACCTTCGCGCATGGTCGTGGTTCGACATCTTTCTGCGACAGGACCGTGAGACGTTCGTGAGCTTCATCAAGGGGCTTCGCGAGGCCAAGGAGGCGCGCGTCGCTTGCAAGGAGGCGTTTGGGCAGGCGCCGGAGCACGTGGACCAGCGCTGGCGCGAGTTCGTCCTTGATGACCGAGACTCGGTCCGGGCGACGCGAAAGGAGAGGCGGAATAAGGCGGACGTCGGTGCGGCGTCGAGCTCCGAGTTGCGAAATATCCGCGCCGAGAAAGACCTCCAGATGCTGGCCAACCGGATCCGCGGCCTCGACCGATGTCAGAACATCAGGTCCGCGCGACTTCTGGTTCGATTGATTGACGAGCGCGACTCCGATCGGGTGCGCGAAGTGATCTCCCTCGTCCTGAATAGGACGAGGGACGACAAGATCCTCGCCTACTTGCGTGGCGAGGGTTGGCAGAAAGCGGGGAAACTCGGGCGCGCTGCGCTCGCGCGGACCTTCGGCGAGGTCAGGTACAAGGAGGCGACAGAGCTCCTCCGAGCGGCGCTTCAGGATCCCTTCTGGCTCGCGCGCGCCAACGCGATCCGCGCTCTCGCACTGATCAAGGACAAGGCGTCGCTTCCAGCCATCGCGCGGCTTGCGGCAGAGGATCCGACGGCAAAGGTGCGCGTGGCTGCAATGGAGGCCCTGGGATCGCTGGGCATCGAGGCCAAGGAGAGCTATGCGCAGGTCGGCCGTAATTTGAAGCACCGCGCGTGGCAGGTGAAGTCGGCCGCGTGCGAGGCTCTCGCGAAGATCGGCAACGAGGAAGCGGTCGACCTCCTCATCGAGCGCCTTGATCTGGAGGGCGGCCGAACGCACGAGGATATTCGCCAGGCAATCGTCGGGCTCACCGGGATGGA
Source organism: Planctomycetota bacterium (assembly GCA_036443405.1). Classification (GTDB taxonomy): domain Bacteria; phylum Planctomycetota; class PLA2; order PLA2; family PLA2; genus JAZFYD01. The sequence continues at coordinate 11,608 of JAZFYD010000068.1, read as the reverse complement.
TCGCGATTGGAGCGGGGATTTGTGGTCGAAGTGGTGGGCGAAGGCGAAGAATTGGCGCGCCGCCGAGCGCAAGGGCAACGCGGAGGCGGGCGAGAGGCCGCCCAGGCGTGAGGACGGCACGCGATACGCCAAGAGAGAAAAGGAAACGACCTATTATGGAATCAAGATCTTCTCTAAATCGGTCGGCTATGTTCTAGACACGTCTCTCTCCATGGAGCAGGGCTGCCAGGTCTCCAAGGCTGTGCAGAACAAGATGGGCCGAACCTACACGGCCAAGACCCGGATGGGAGTCTGCAAACAGGAACTCGTGCAGTCGATCCGGGATCTAGACCCACGTACTCGATTTAGTCTGGTGTTCTTCAACCACAAGGTGCGCAGTTGGAAGGACGCTCTGGTGCGCGCCTCGCCGAGCGCGAAGAACAACTGCATCGCCGCCGTCGAGAGCATTGCTCCCGCGGGGCAAACCAACTACTACGACGCTCTCCGCGTGACCCTTGGTATGGCTGGGCGGCAGGGTGGTTGGGACGCCGCCTTTGCCGACACCCCCGACACGCTTCTTTTTCTCACCGATGGTACTCCCACCGACGGGGAGATCACGAAGTCGGACGAGCTTCTGTCCTGGTGGCGCGAGCGCAATCGCTTCGCTCGCCTGCGCGTCCACGTCATCGCCATGGGTGTCACGAACGTCGACGTGGAATTCCTGAGGAAACTCGCGGAGTCGTCCGGCGGAACCCTCGTACATATCAAAGGTAGGTACTAGTGATTCTGCCGTCGCCCGAGCCGATCGCGGCCCCAGCATTCCCTGACCAGCGACGGACGGGACATGCGTGTGGACAACACGCCGTACGTGGAGATGTTCGCGGAACACGCGAAAAACCAGGAAGCGGTCGCGCAGGCGACGCGCGCGCTGGGAAAGAACGGTCACGAGAAGGCAGTCGACACGCTCTTCGGCGAGCGTCTGCAACGCGGGCGAGCCGGGGCGGAGTTGTTCGTTTTCGTTGAGCAGCTGAGCCGATCTCTGGACATGACCGGACCATGATGCGCATCGCGTAGCGTGCGCTCCAGACGCATGCGGGTGAGCAGCCGTCTCCTACTTATCGCGGGGCTCGCGACTGCGGGCCTGCTGCTCTGGTGGCTATTGCCGAGCGACGGCGCCGGGGGCCGTGCCGCCTCGCGCGGGCAAGGAACCGACCCGCCGCTCAGCCCGCGGCCGGCGGAGAAGGGCGACCGCGCGCCCGTTTCCGGAAGCGACCGCGTGGAGCGCTCCCCACAGCCCCGTTCGGCCATGGAGACCCACGGCGACCCAGAGGCGCTGGGACCGGTCGTGCAGCTGCGGGGGCGGGTTGTGTTCGACGACGGGACCCCGGCGTCGGATGCGGCACTCATGATCTCCAGTTCCCCGCTTCCGTCCGCGCCCGATGAGCTCTTCCCACATCCGCGGATCGAAGGAGTGGCAGTCAGTCGAGCCGACGGCGCATTCGAGATCCCGGTCGCGCGCGGCGGGCACTGGAAGCTGCTCGTGCGTCTCGGCAAAGACCTCGTATTCATGAGCGACGAGCCGCCCGCGGGCGACTTCCTCGAGATCGTGCTCGCGCGCGAACCGACCACCCTGGAACTGGAGTTCGTCGACGCGACCACGGGCGAGCAGGTCGCGCCGCATTTCGTTTGCCTTTCGCTGGGCGGTGGCAACATCGTGCGCCACCGCGGCGAGCGGACTGGCCACATCCGCTGGTCCCCGGCTCCGGCCGGTAGATTCCCGATCGTCGCGACGTTCCGCACGCACGAGGCGCTCGACGAGTGGGTGCACATCAAGCCTGGAAAGACGACGCGCAAGCGGTTCGAGCTGCACCTTGGCCAGACAGTGCGCGGTGTGGTTTTGGACGACGAGACCGGCGTCGCGGTGCGCGGTGCCTGGGTGCACGTGCGGCCCCGTACGGTGCGTGCCGTCACCGATTGGCAGGGGCGTTTCGAGCTGACGCGCGTACCGTGGGATCCGAACACGCGCCGCGACCTGACCGTCGTGGCGAATGGGTACGCGCGTGCGACCCGCTCGGTCGGCGCCGTCGACGAGGACGGCAGTATCGAGGAACTGCAGATCCGGCTGAAGCGCCCCGCGACGCTGACCGCGCGGTGCGTCGATGCGCGCGGCAAGCCGCTGGCGCACGTGGTGGTGCGCGCGCAGAGTTTTCCCATCGTCGATCCGATGACGCTCGACGTGGATACCGCGACGGCCGTCACGCGCAGGGATGGCCGCGTCGAATTCACGCTCGCGCCGGGCGGAGAGGAGGTACGGGTGGCCTGCTGGTGGCGCGGAGTGCGCGCGCTAGAGGCCACGGTAGCGCCGTTGCGGCCCTCGGAGCGGCGCGATCTCGGCGACCTCATCCTCCGCGCGGCGGGCACCGTGCGCGGGGTCGTGCGCACTGCCGAGGGGGAGCCGGCCGCCGGAGCCATCGTCGTTGTCGAGCCGCAGCGGGACGAGGATCCCAACCACATCGCGCTCAGCAACGCGTTGTTGGTACCGGTGCGTTCCGCGCGCTGCGATCGGCAGGGGCGCTTCGCCGTGACCGGTCTGCAGCCCGGTCTGTGGGACCTGTTGGTGCACGGCGGCGGCCTCCCGCGTCTGCTACACATCGGCATTGAGGTGCGGCAGGGCTCGGACTCGGCCCCGCTCGACCTGCGCCTGCCGGAAGCCGTCGCACTGGTCGGGCGCGTCGTGAACGCGATGGGCTCCCCTGTGCCGAGCGCCCGGGTCGCGTTCCAGCGTCTACATCCCATCTCCTCGACACTGATGGAGAGCGTAGAGACCGACGCCGACGGACGCTTTTCGATCCCGGCATTTACGCGCGCTGACGAGGACGTCCGGCTCCGGATCTCGCAAGGCGAGTCTGCCGTCGAGCGAAAGGTCACGCCCCGCGACGGACCCGTCGTGATCGTGCTCGAGTGATCCGTGCGAACCGACCAGCCGTGGCGGCCTCCTTTGCGAGGGTTTACGCTTCCAGGCCGCCAGGCAAGCAAGCGACGACGTAGGCGACTCAATGAGAGTCGTCAAGGAGGAGCGTCCGAGTATGGCGGCTTTGCTGCGGCGCGAATCCAGGTGGTTTCCGAAATCCCACACGCTGCGCCACTGTGCAATTGTCAGCCCGCTCTCTTTCGCTTCCGATAGTGCCGCAACTCCGGATCCCAAACGAGGGCCTCTTTCTCGCGCTGGTACCAAGACTGCAGGAACGCTACGACCTTGGGCTTGTAGGACTCGAGTGCCGCCCCATCCGCACGGATGAGATCGTGTCCACTGAAATGCAAAAAGACCAAGAATGCGCAGTCGGACACGGTGTCTTCCTTACAGGGGAAGACGAATGCGACGCGGCGATCTTCCATGAACGGGAAGAGCTCATCCAGATCGATGCGGGACTCGAGGGAGCGCAAGGCCTGGAGGCACTCCCAGCGGAAGTACGCGTCGTCGTCATGCCTCGCCGCCTTGACCAGAGCTTTCGCGAGCGCGGTGTCGGCGATTCCGACGTAACTCGCGACTATGCGGTCAATCGCGCGTACGGCTTCGTTCCGCACGGCCAGGAGCTCATGACAATCCTCCAGGCGCCCAACCAAGGCCGGCAAGAAGGCACGGTCACAATAGCCGGCCATTCCTTTGGCAGCGGCGATCCGCACGCGGGAGCGCCTGTGCCGCAGCAGTGAGGCGAGGCGCGGCTTTGCCTCCAGAGCCCTGATCCGGCCCAGGACCACCGCGCAGCGCTCCGCGGCGCGCGCGGAGCCGTGTTCCACCGCATGCAGAAGCGCAGGCACCGCAGGCTTGCCGATCCGAGTGAGTTCGTAAAGTGCCGCGTTCTGCCCCTTCGCCCAGTTGGCCCGAGACTGGCGACGCCGAAGGCCGAACCACTCCAAGACACCGGTCAGGCCTTGGCCCGGTGCGGGCTTGTCGAACGTTTCAATGTTCTTCTTGATACGCGCTTTCAACGCCGGGCCCGTGGGCAGCGCAGGGCCCGGTTCAGGAGCCTTCGCGTTCGTGAGGGCATCGAGGAACGGTGTGGGCTCATGAAAGCCGCCGAACTGTCGCCGAAGCGTGCCGTCCGGGAGTACGATTGCGAATGAGGGAATCCCCCCGAGCGGCCGGTAGCGTTCGCACACGACGCGATTCTCGGTGCGCTCCACATTGATCTTGACTGCGACGTGCTTCTTTAGGGCCTCGCGTACCTTCGGATCGGGGAACGTCACGCGCTCCATCTCTTTACAGTAGCCTCACCAGTTCGCAGTGAAGTAGAGGAACAAGGGCTTCTTGCGCTCCGCGGTGAGGTCGATGCCGCTCTTCCAGGCGGGTGCGGCCGGGGTCTCGGGCGCCGGCCGCTCGATCATCCGGAATTCATCGAGCTGCGACCGCGCAGGCGCCGGATCGTCCGCTGGCCGGAAGCCGTCGCCGGCCCTACAGCCGGCCGAGAGAGCCAGAGCCACGAATGCGGCGCAGATGCAAAAGCGGCAGCAATGCGACATCAACTCTAATCTAAGCGCCCTGCCGTAACACCTACGTCATAGACGCCCCGTCCGCCGATCAACCCGGCGTCCCGCCCCTGCCGACCGAGGCGGGTATCAACGTCGGCCCTACCCTGCGGCTGTTCCTGCATGACATTGAGCTGCTGCAGGAGAACGATTTCTCCAAGGCGAGTCGTGCGGCGGTCTGCTGCAAGAGCGCGAACCAACGTAAGGAGGCCGAGGAACAGGCGCATCCGGGCAGCGTCATCGACGGTCGGGAGTGGCGCAAGAGCGCGGTGCGCGATAGAGTCGAAAACTGGCTCTGGAGGCTGATGATCGGCGGCGCGGATGGGTTTGCGGGAGGGACAGGAGGTTCGGGTGGAACGAGCACTTGGCGACCAAGCCGCTCACGTGGCGACTACGGTTTCGCTGTTGCTTCCAGAATCAGGCGTTCGTTTGGCGTGAGCTTCTCGCGGTGCGGACCGATGAGGATTCTGCGAGCTGCTGTTCTTGCGGCGGCGGTGTCGGACCATTGGAGTGCGCGAACGGCGTGTAGCAGGAGTGTGGTCGAGTGGTCCTTGTTGAGGAACTCGACCAAGACGCGCCGAGCCTCTTCGGAGCCGAGCGTACCGAGTCCGTTGAGGATCGCGCCTTGCATCACGTCCCGGCCCGGGCGGTACAGGAGCCGCTCGAGTATCGGCACGGCGCGCTTCTCCTTCAGCCAGCCGAGTGACTGCGCCGCACCGGCAATGAGCCTCTCGTTCTTGGCGCCCTCCAGTTCCGCGAGCAGGAAGTTGCGCACCTCTGACGTGCCGGCCAACGACAGGCAGCGCATGGCGTACTCACGCTGCTTCGGCGTGACGCCCGGATCCCGGGCGAGTTCGAGCAAGTGCCGCTCCATGCCGGGTTGCCACGTCGCGGCCATGATCGGCACGTAAACGGTGTTGGGGCGATCCGTCGCGCGGAGATGAGCGATCGCGGCGCGGCACGCTTCCCCGCCGTAGGATTCGAGCGCAGCGAGAGCCTCGCTCTGCGCGGACATCGTCTGCGGGCTCCGCTTCACTTGGTGCTCGTGGAGCGCGGTTATCGCTGTGGTGACGGCCGCCAGGGCCTCGGCGCTCACGCCGAGCGTGCGACCGGCCCTCGCGTAGCGTTCCTCGAAAGTGGGTCCCGGTTTGGAAACAGGGTTCGGTGCGGCCGCCTTGACTTCTGTTCGCTCGCGTTCCGCGTGCACCGGGCGCTCGCGTGAACGAACGACCTCTGCCGCGTCCCTCGGCTCGATGCGTGCCTCGCGCGCTACCTCGCGCCGCCGTACGCCCGTGTCTCGCGTTGTTGCGTTCGCGCCAACGCCAAGCCCCACCGCCCCCGCTACGAGCGCGACTCCGGCCATCGTCATCGTCATCGTCGTCTTCGTGTTCATGAATATCCCCCATCCGGCTGCCGACCGTATCGAGTCGGCCAGCAACCATGGCCCCGCGAGCATTGCATAGGCCGCCCACGGCGCCACGCGCGATCGCAGAAGCGCCATTCCTCTGCGGGTGTGCGTCTTCACCGTCGCCTCGGGCCGGTCGAGCAGCCGCGCGGTCTCCTCGACCGTGAGCCCTTCGAGCCATCGCAGCACCAACACGTCGCGATACTTCGTCGGCAGTCGAGCGATTTCCTGCCGCAGGAGGCTGCTCTCTTCTCGGCGCGCCGCCTCCACGTGCGGATCGCCGTCACGCGCCAGTGTCTCCGCGAGTTGTAGCTCGTGCCGCGCCAACGCCTTGCGCCGGTACGCGATGCGGACCACCGCCGTCGTGAGCCATGCCTCGACCATCACCGGAGCGGCCGCACGACACAGGAGCGCGTGATACGCCGCTTGCACCGAGTCCTCCGCGTCCTGCGGTGCGCCGATCCTCCGCGCGATCGCGGTCAACTTCCCTCGCGTCCGGCGGACGACAGCCTCCATGGCCGCCGCATTACCGTCGCCGTGAAACCGCCTCAGCAGATCCTCAAGCACATCTATCTAGTACGGTGGCCGCACGACGGGTTTCACGGCATGCAGGATTTCTGCTGGGGCTGAAGCCCACCCGACGATGTCTCTTGCCTTGGCCGGTCATTCGGCCGACGGGTTCCTTGGACTCAACAAACGCTACGAGCAAGCAAATACGAATCGCTGACGCCCGGGCAAAGGGGTGTCCCTCCCGAAAACCCAAACACCCTGCTAGATTCCAGCATTCCGACGCTATCGTACCAACCGAGCCTGCGTCACGCCGAGCCGTCGATGATGGTCCGTCATGCGCCTGTTCCTCGACATGCTCGCTCTTGTCCGCGCCCTCAGCACCCTGCGCCGCGTGTTGCGCGAGTACGTCGCGTACTACAACGAGTCGCGGTGCCAAATGGCGCTGGATGGGGACGCGCCGGAACCGCGGGAGACCGAACACGGCGACGGGCCGGTCATCGCGAAGCCGATCCTCGGCGGTTTGCATCATCGCTACTCGCGCGCTGCTTGAGCAGGAGTGCAGCATTCGTGCGCATGGTTCGAGCTACCGGTGTGCGCTGATCGCGAACGACCCGCGCTCGCGCGTCGTCGTTTCCCAATACACGACCACCTGAAAGTGAACACGCTTGTGACACTCGTGCGTTGGGCTCGGTTGTTCTGGTCAGAGCTGGGATTAGGTTTTCGGGAGGGACACCGGTCAGCTGGCCTTGTTAGGCGGGCGAACCCTATGACCGGTCGGTGACATCATTGAGTAATGTGAAGTTCGCAGTGAGCAACACTAGGTGAAGCTGTTGAGTGCCAGGCGTCTACTTCTTCTCGTCCTGATTGGGGCAAGTGCGGTCGCCGAAGATCAGGCAGACGCGGGCATTGAGTGGCGTGAGGACCTCAAGAAGGCGATCGCGGAGGCAAGCAAGACGCGAGCGGAGGTCTTCGTGTTCGTGACGACTTCCGACTGTGCGCCCTGCGAACTCATGGAATCCGAGACCTTCGTGGACAAGACCGTCCAGAAGACGCTTCGGCGGTTCATTTGTGTACGGTCCAAAAAGGCGGATCTCGCCAATAAGGTCGCGTTGCGGCGGATTGTCAGCTTCCCGACGTGCCTAGTTGTCCGTGATGGTGAGTGTCGGGTCCAGTTTCGCGGATTCCTTCCGCCGAGAGTGTTCCTCGATCAACTCGAAGCGACTCGGGCTGCTCTGCGGAGTATTGAGGACGCATCGAAGAAGATCCGTCGAAGTCCCAAGGATCTTGCGGCAAGGTTGCTTCGCGGCCGGGGCTACTTCACAACCGGGGACTTCGTGAGGACTCTCCAGGATGTCCGTGTTGTCGCTGAGGCAAAGGACGCGACCAAGGATCAGCGAGGCGCTGCGGAGCTTCTCGCTCTCGACGTCGACCTTTCCGTCGCCGGATTTGATCCCGAAGACCAAGCCGGATGGAAGAAGCTGGAGGGGCGCTTCAAGCGTGCGGAGCGGCGGATCAAGGGAACGACATCCGAGGGTGAGATGCACATGAACTGGTACATGGCCCTCGCGATCATGGGCCGGATGGAAGAGGCCCGTGAACATCTCGTCGTAGCGTCACGCCTTCCCCATGCGTCCGCTGAGGGGCGAAAGCGCGCCACGGAACAGCTCCGCCTGCTTGCCGAGGGACAGCAGGAAGAACGCGGCGGCGGAAGGGGTGACTAGGGGGATCAGCCACGACCAGATGGTGTCGACGCCGAGGAACATGCCCCATCTCGTGGACAATCACGTCGACCAGACGAACGCGAGCCAACGTCGCCTTCTCACCCTTGGGTGTTAGCTCGATCAGGACGGCGTAGGGTCAAAAAACTCACGCGGCCCTCCTGCAGTAGAACTTGAGCAGCCCCCCGAGACGTTTCCTACGGTCGATCGGTCCGGCTGACGCTCCGACTCGGTCGGCGCGACGGGGCTCGAGGAGGGCGTTGCCTTTGCCTTGGTGATTTCGCTCGTGGTGGTAGTGAGCCAGGTACTGGTCCAGAGCGCGTCGCAGCGAACTCTCGCCAAAAAGGACCAGCCTGGAGAGACACTCCTGCTTGACCGAGCGCACCCAGGGCTCGGCAAACGCGTTGAGGTTTGGACTGCGGACGGGGAGTCTAACGGAACGCACGCCGCCCGAGCGCAGGACCGCACGAAACCGAGCGCAGAACTTGCTGTCGCGGTCATGGATCAACAGCCGGGAGCGGCGAAGAAAGCCCCAGTCCTCCATGGTGACGTTGCGGGCAATCTGCCCCAAGCGCTTGCCGATGCGCGCCAGCGTGGCATGCTCCGGGTCGGTCAGGAGCAACCGGCCCCGGATTTTGGCGCGCAGAATCCGGTTGTCTGCGGTGAGGTACTCGTTGCGGAGCAGCAACTACTGGTCGATGGTCCCGGTAATGTAGGCCAGCATCTTGCGCCAAGGCATGGCGCCGGATTATCCAGATCAGTGTACGGCTGTCCACGCGCCTCGGACGATCAACTCCCCACAAACCGCGGGTGGGCCGTTCGAGTCTTTTGACCCTACGGGATCATCCGAGAAACGAGACGGCCCTACAAGAGCCCCCACTGCCCTGCATACGCTCCCCGTCCGTCCGTTTCACGGGACGCGTACTTCGGCGACCGGCAGGAAGGTTCGGTCGAACCGCTCGACGAATTCCTGGGCCAAGACTCCCGCGTCGGGCACCACTTTTCGTCTGAACGTTTTACCGTTGAAGACGACTTCGACCGGCCGCTCTGGGTTGAACATCTCGCGCGTGAGAAGCAGCCGGAACCGGCGCACACGCAACCCTTTTGCGACAAACCGGTTCTCGCCATCGGACGACACTTCGAGCCGCGCCGTTCGTTTGTCGGCCTCTTCCTGCAGGAATCTCTTGTACGTCTCGTCGTCCACGCCCTTCACCCGCGACGCTTTCGCGACGATTCGGAATTGCTCCTTCACGGTTGCATCCGCAGACAGCACCTCGATCCAATGCGCTCGGCCCTCACCGCGCCGCGCATACGCGCGGACGACCCGCTGCGGCACAGGAACGCGCGTTTTCCGAAAGAGGTCCCCCTCGACCTTGCGCAGGTCGTAGCCGTGACCCCGGTTCGGGAATTCGATAAACTCGGCGTCCTTGGCGCCGAAACTCTCGAGTCTCTTGAACGCGAAGCGCAGATTCGAAACCATCCAGGGGTTGTCACGGCTGCCCTGCAGGTCGCGGATCGGCAGCATCGCAACGTTCTCCAGATAGCGCATGTTGTTTTGACCTTTGGCCGTGTTGATGCGCGGACAGCCGATCGCGGCGACGAGCCCTGCGTACCGGCCCGGATGCCGCAGCGCGAGGTCCCACGCCAGATGAGCACCGCGGCTCGAGCCCGCAACAAAGATGCGGTTTTCGTCGATGTTCCATGCGCGTCGGCAGTAACGGATCGCGGCGAGAGCGGCCGCCCGTTCGCGCTCCGAGAATCGGTAGCCCGTGTTGGCGCCGGACTCCGACGGCGCGACAAGCACGAGGCCGTTGTTTTGGGCGATGACGATCCACTCCATCAGTGCGATTCGCCCGCTCTGACCCGTTCCGTGAAAGGCCATCAACATCGGCCACCGCTGTTTCGGGCTGTAGCCGCGCGGCGTGTAGACGTGCAGATCCGTTTTCTCGTCGCGCCGTCCAACGCGGAGCTTCACCGAGAACGTGTGGACTTCGGGCTCGCGTTGCCGGAACGCGCCAAACTCGCGCATGCGGGGCAGGAGGTCCGTGACCGTGTATTGCTTGGCCAGCTTGAGCGCCGCCTTCTTGCGTTCCGCGGCCGTGGGGAGGTCGACCGCGGTGGCGATGTCGTCGCCGAATGCGGGGACTGCGGACATGGCGACGACAAACAGCCGTTGCGCCAAGCTGCCGGATATGGGCTGCCTTTTGGACACGCGAGGTGTTCATCTTAGTGTAGCCGTTCACGTCCCGCGGCTCAAATCAGACCGAGAGCAGGGACGGAGGCGGTAGTCCGGAGAGATTCGCGAGTACGGCTTGGCTGATGAAATCGAAGGCCGATCCCGTCCTGTCCGAAAACCCAGCCGCGTCGCCGACGCCCCTCTCATCTAGGCGGCTCTGTAGTAGTGCTTCAGAATCCCGCCGAACCGTTCGCGACACTGGTTGTTGCTGCTAGCACGGGTGTCGGGTTTTGCGATCCGTTCGTTGCCGAGTCCCTGGTGCGCTCGCTCCGCGTGATAGTGCTCGACGTACTCTGCGACCGCCCGACGGAGCGAGGACTCGTCGAAGACGATCATCCGTTCTAGGCACTCGGACTTGATCGAAAGAACGAAGCGTTCCGCGTGCGCGTTGCAGTTGGGGGCTTGACGGGGAGTCTGGATCACGCGGACGCCGGCGGTGGCCAGGATGTTTCGAAACTCGGCCGTGAAGCATGAGTCCCGGTCGCAGATCACGAAACGGTGGCTGCAGAGAAAGCCGTCGACGGCGTCGGTCAGGTTGCGGGCAACCTGCGCCATGAATGCGCCGTTTGGATGGCGTGTGATTCCCGCGACTCGAATCCCTCGCGTCTCGAGGTCGACCAGGAACAAGACGTAGTAGGTGCGCAGGCCGGTTGGTGTCCAGACCTCCGTCGTGAAGAAGTCCATACCGGCGATCTCGCCCCACTGGGCCTTCAGGAAGGAGCGCCAGGACGACGGCCGCTCCGGCGCCACCTGCATGGAAACGACCTGCTACAGTGGCCGCGGGAGGGGAGGCCATGCAGTTGAGGCTCCGGACGGTTGTCTTTTTCACTGGGCTCGTGGGGCTCGTGCTCCTTCAGTGGGGCGCAGCCTTGGCAGGGCCGAAGCCGCGCGAGAAGATCTTCGTGGTGCAAGACTTCGAGGCGCAAGAGCTCTCGAATTTCGTCATGCCCAACAAACTGAAGGGCGAGCGCCACGCCCTAGGCAAGAAGCGCGCGGGACACGCCTACCGCTGCACCGCGTCCGGTGGCGAGAGTGTCTGCTGGTTAACGCTGCTCAACGTCCCGAAAGATGTCACGCCGTACCGGATGCTCCGATTTCGCATCCGCGGAAAGAGCGCGAGCCCGCATCCGTTCTACGTGCTGCTCCTGAACAAACCCAAATCCTTCGGCCTGAGCGTCAGGGTCTCGGGGCTGACCGACAAATGGAAGACCGTGGATCTGCTGCTTCCGACCA
>JAZFYD010000067.1:0-32646 GCA_036443405.1 Planctomycetota bacterium | reverse complement strand
ATTGCCACAACATCCCGATCGCGATGACGACGCACGCGAGGATCGGGACGCGGTCCGCGGGGTTCTCGACGACGGCGAGAACGGAGAACATCCGCGCGCCTGGCGGCCCTCCCTGCGGACCCCATCCCGACTGATAGAACGTGTACCCGCGGTGGCGCATCGGCTCGTTCATTCTAATGTGGATCTCTTCGGCCGAACCCGCTTCGTAGCGCGTCACATCGCTCGAAAACGAACTCGGAAGCTGCGTGCGCGGGTGAAGCTCGCGCCGGAACTTTGTGAGTTCCACTTCGAACGGCAGAACCCAGCGCCGGGGGTGCAACTCGATCTCGTAGGGCTTGCCGCCGGCGACGACCACATACGGAAGGACATGCCGCGCCCCCCAAAGCAACGCCTCGTGCCGCTCGCCGCCGTCCTCGATCAGTACGATACGAAGCCCCGGGACGTTGTGCTCCGCCTCCTCGGCCAGCGGCCGCCTTGTCAGCACGACGCCATCCACGCCTGTCCCGGGTCGCGCGGGGCGCAGCCCTGCGTTACGTACGTATCCGCTGAGTTGCACGGTGAACGGCAACCCCTCAGGGCGGAATTCCGCGGTGTCTGAACCGGTCAGATCATCGAACTTGTCGTCCATGATCACGTGCACGCGTTCGCGCCCGTCCGCGAAAGACTCGCTGAATGTGACTTCCCACTCGTAGTGGCTCTGGAACGCGCCTTTCTTGTCGCCCTCGAAGAGGCGCACGTAGCCTTTGTTGGAGCCCACGTATTCGACCAGGCTGCCGAGTAACAGGATCGAGATCCCAATGTGAATCACGAAGATGCCGGCGCGCGACCAGGTGCGTCGCAAACGGATCAGGCCACCGACGAGGAGATTCAGGGACAGCAAACTCATCAGGGGCACCGCGCCCGGAATCGGCAGAATCCCGATCACGACGATCCAGGACTCGAAGTACTTCTTCTGCACGTCGTAGAGGCTCATCCACCGTTGATCGAGCGTCCCGAACAAGGTCAGCACCATCATGAGCAACAGGATGATGCAGGCGAGTCCGAAGGACCCAAGAGTGCGATACACCTTGACGAACAAGTCGCGCATCAACGGTCCGCCTTCAACGATTCGCAAAACGCGATGAAGTTGCTTTTTTCCTTGGACACGAGCGCCGCCGGCCCCGTCATCTTGACCGTGACGGTGCGGCCGGTGAGTTCGCAGAAGATGGCCATCAGCCCCGCACCGGAAAGCGGCGCGCCGCCCATGCCCCGGAAGTCGCCTTCGACGTGCAACAGCGGAACATCGCGCCCGAGCGCCTTGGTCTTCGGAAGCAAGTCGATTTCGGCCATCGTCAGTGGCTGCGCGCCCGCCTCTCCGCGCCAGCGGTTGATGTTCATGAGCAGGCCGCCAACGTTGCCGGGCCAGACCGAAACATAGCACTGCGCTTTCGGGTCCCCCGCAGGTCGATAGGTGACCTTGCGCATCTGCCGGTCGGGCTGTTTCTCCCAACCGTCCGGCGGCCTCCAGCTCAAATCGCCGCCGCCCGATCCGCCGCGCTGGAGAGGCGGCGTTGTGGCACCACCGTCATGGGCCCCGACGCGCAACGACGCGGCGAATCGATCAAAGTTCTTCTTCTCGCTTTCGACGGCCGCGAACGGCCCGGTCATCTTCAAGAAGAGCCCGTCTTCCCCGACAAAGAGAATCAACCCGAGCATGCGATATCCCTTCATGCTCTCCATGGCTCCCATGCCGGCGAACTCTCCGTCGAGATCGACAACCGTTGCGTCGCGGCCGAGCAGCCTCGTGCGCGGCAGCGCCTCGATTACTTCCGCAGTTTCGGGCGAGAGCCCCATCTGACGCCGCCAACGATTGAGGTTCGGCACCAGGCCGCCGCGCGCCTTCGCGACATAGCAGTCGAGATCGGGTTTGCCCCGGATCTCAAAGCTCGCTTCACGCATCTGCCGTTGCGGGCCCCTCTCCCAACCGTCCGGGAGATCCCAAGCCAGCCGCGAGCGCGGCTGTGCCCTGCCGTGAGGCGCACCCTGCCCGCCGTGTCCGTGCGCAGTGTCACGCGGCCGCAAACCAAAACGTTCTTCGGTTGTGGGCGGCCGCTGGTACGGCGGACGTTCGCGCGCAACTTCGCGCACCTCCGAGATCTCGCGGGTTGCGTCGCCGGTATCGCACCCGGCAAAGATCAAGATCGCGACAAGCCAAGAAAGGCTGGAATTCGTCATGGTGGGATCGAGACGTCTCTCTATGCAAACACGGGTCGTGCCGCGCTGGTTCATTCGAATTCTATCCCTGGATAAAAGGTCGGCCAAAGCAACCGCCCGCGTGATCGAGAGTCCCTTCGTGAGGCCGTTTTCTGTAGGATCGGCCGCGTGTTTGGGAGCCATGGAGTGCGCGGCGCGGTAGCGCCGCTTGCCAGAGACACGGCCGGAGGGAGTGCGATGCTGCGCGGCGTGACCCTGGGTTTGGTCGTTGTTTCGATCTTCGTCGTGAGCGTCCAGAAGGCCCCGACCGCGGACCCCACCGACGGCGCAACCCATGTCGGCGAAAAGGCGTGCAAGAAGTGTCATTTCGGGCAGCACCGCACCTGGAAGAAGATGAAACACGCGCAAACGTGGACCGGCCTCGAAAAGTACCTCGCAGCGGAGCACCGGGGAACCAACCGGAAAGACGCCGAAGGGCGACAGTGCACCTCGTGCGACGTCACCGGATACGGACAGGCGGCACGCGGCGGTTTCAAGAGTGTCGCGGATTCGCCTCACCTTCTTTCGGTGCAATGCGAGGCGTGCCAAGGTCCTGGCAGTAAACACATCGAAGCGGGTACCAAAGTTCGTGCCGAAAAGCGCAAATCGTTCAACAAGGATGAAAAGACCTACACGATTCTGAGGACCGCAAACTGCGCGAACGGCTACAACCCGCAGCGCCCGGCGCGGCGGCTCACAACTTCGCGTACATCACGCAGCTTGTGATCGACTCGATTGACGATCTCGGCGGCGACATCAACGACTGCATCCGACCGAATTAGCGATGCCCGCGAATCGCGGGGCTCGGAGAAAGACCATGTCAGACCAGGACCCGCGCCCGCTGGACTCGATGGGCGTACCGCGCGAACCGATCGACCGGATCGTCAAGCCGATCACCCGCTTCCTGCACGTCGAGGCCGCTGGCGGGTTCGTCTTGCTCGGTTGCACCGTGATCGCGCTCGCACTCGCGAACTCCGCGTGGAGCGAGCAGTACCTCGCGATCTGGAAGATGCGCGTGGGGTTCTCGATCGGGTCGTTCGAGATGTTCCACTCGCTCAAGCACTGGATCAACGACGGGTTGATGGCGCTGTTTTTCTTCGTGGTCGGGCTCGAGGTGAAGCGGGAACTCGTCCTGGGCGAGTTGCGCGAGATGCGCCGCGCCGCGCTGCCCATTGCGGCGGCGCTCGGCGGCATGATCGTGCCGGCCGCGGTGTACCTCCTGTTTCTCGGCGACAACGACGGAGCGCCCGGTTGGGGCATTCCGATGGCGACGGACATCGCCTTTGTCGTCGGCTGCATGGCCGTGCTCGGCTCGCGCGTCCCCCACATCCTGCGGGTCACGATCCTCTCGCTCGCGATCGCGGATGACATCGGTGCGATCCTGGTGATCGCGGTCGGATACACGGACGAGGTTGGGGTCGGCGCGCTCTTGTTCGGATTCGCGGGGATCGGAGTCTGCTCGCTGCTCGCCCGTCTGGGGGTGCGGCGGACCGGCGTCTACGTCGTTGTAGGCATTCTCACTTGGCTCGGTTTTCACGAGTCCGGCGTACACGCCACCATCGCTGGTGTGCTGCTCGGGCTACTCACGCCGGCGCGCCCGTGGGCGAACCGCGGCGCCGTGGGTGCTTCGTTGCAACAAGCGAGCGAGTTCTTCCAGGGCGACAGATTCGATTCGGCCCAGCACAAGGCCGCGAAAGTGCGGCGGTTGGAACAGGCCGCGCGCGAGACACTGTCACCGCTCGAGCGGCTGGAGTCGCTCCTGCACCCGTGGTCGAGTTTCGTCGTCATGCCGATTTTCGCGCTCAGTAACGCCGCGGTTCCGTTTGAGTTCTCCGATCTGGGCAGCCCCGTCGCGATCGCGATCATCGGCGGCCTCGTGATCGGCAAACCCGTCGGCATCCTCGGTCTCAGTTGGCTTGCAACCAAGGTCGGCGTGGCAAGCTTGCCCGAAGGGTTGACGTGGAAGAGCCTGCTCGGAGGCGGAGTGCTTGCCGGTATCGGCTTCACGATGGCGCTGTTCATCTCCGGCCTGGCGCTAGACGGCCCCGAACTCGACGCAGCCAAGGTCGGCGTGTTGGCGGGGTCCGCCATCGCCGCCGTCATCGGAATGGTGTTCCTGACAATGGTGTTGCCGAAACCGACGGAAACCCCAACGGAATAGGAAATCGTACGCGGCGTCGATCTCCCCCCGCGCATGGGCGCCCCGCGCACCGAGGACAATCCCAGCATGGCGGTGCATGGGTCCGTGTTAGTCTCCGGCCGTGGCCCCGAAGGTCTCTGTTCTCATCCCGACGTACAACCGCGCGGCGTTGTTGCCCGACGCGGTTGCGAGCGTGCTGGGCCAGACCATGCGCGACCTCGAGTTGATCGTGATCGACGACGGGTCCACCGACGGCACGGCCAACATGCTGGCCGAACTCTTCGGCGCCGATCCGCGGCTCCGGGTGATCCGCACCCAAAACTCCGGCGCCGCACGTGCGCGCAATCGCGGAGTCGACGAAGCGCGCGCCGACTACATCGCGTTGCTCGACAGTGACGACATCCACGAGCCCGAGTTCCTCGCAACGCAGATCGAACTGCTCGAGAACAACCCGACTGCGAGCCTCGCCATCTGCGACGCGCGCTACGAGGGCCCGTGGGAGCACGACCACGAGACGCTCACCGCGGACCGGGGCTACCAACCGCCCGTATCGGTCGCGGCGATGGTCGCTGGGGCATGGTCGCCGACGAGCGTCTGGCTCATGCGCACCCGTGTGCTGAGGGAATTCCGATTCGACGCTGCGGTCCAACGCAGCGAAGACACCGAGATGCTCTGGCGGTTGAACAACGCGGGGCACGAGATCATCTGGAACCCGGAAAAACTGGCGATCTACCGAAGGCACCGCGATCCAGGCTCGCCGCAAAAAAGCGAGAACCAGATCGACCGCGACCGCGTCCACATCGAGTTGATCGAGCGGTACGGCGCGGACGAACCGGGATTTCGCAGGTCCCTCGCCTATCTGCATCGCGTGCGCGCAATTCACTTGTGCCGCGCTGGACGATCGCGCGAGGCACGCCCGCACGCCTGGGTCTGGTGGAGTAGCCGCCCGTCCTCGTTGCGCGCGCTCGGGTGTTTGGTCCGCAGCGTCGTCGCGCGATGACCGAGTCCGGGCCCGAGGCCCCGCGCGTTTCGGTCATCGTCCCCACTTACAACCGCGCCGCGATGGTCTGCGACGCGATCGAGAGCGTGCTGGCGCAAACGGCCGAGACGTTCGAAGTCCTCGTGATCGACGACGGATCGACGGACGATACCGCGGCCCGCGTCGAGGGACGCTTCGGATCGGATCCGCGCGTGCGGTATGTCCGAAAGGACAACGGCGGCACGGCGACGGCGCGGCAACTCGGGTTGGAGCTGGCGCGGGGAACGTATCTCGCGCTGCTGGACGACGACGATCGATACCTCCCGCGGTTTTTCGAGTCGCAGTCGGCGTTTCTCGACGAACACGATGATGTCGATCTCGTGTTTTGCGACGCGCGACTCGACGCGGAGACGCGCGAGTCCATCCCGAGCATTTTCGGCCTCGCCGGATACCAGCCGCCACTTTCCGCCGAAACCCTGGCCGGTCGCTCCTGGGCGTTGCCGGTGATGATGATGTTGCGAACCGGGGTCGCGCGGAAGATTGGGTTCGAGTCGGACTTCCCGTGGAACGAGGACCGGGACTTTCTGTGGCGCTTTTACGCCGCGGGCGGCCGCGCGGCCAAAAACCCGGACAATCTTTCAGTCTACCGCTGGCACGAGGGCGACCTCGGCACGCCGATGAAGAGCCGGTCCGGGCTGGAATATCTACGCGGCCACCTCGCGCTCGCGCAGCGCTATGCACCGATGGTCAAGAACCCCAAGCACATGCTGCGGCGGGCGCATCAAAACCTCGCGCTCGCGCTCATCGATGAAGGGCTCTCGCGCGAGGCGCGCCCGCACCTCTGGCAGTGGTGGAGACGCAAGCCCGACTCGGTTCGTGCGCTGCGGCTCCTGGTGCGAAGCCTCTTCGCGGGCTAGAACGACCAGCGCAGTTCGAAGAATCCGCCGTCCAGCGAAACGTCCACTTCGTACCCATCGACCAGAATGCTCAGTGCCGTCGCACGGTAGCCGAGGCGGAGAGCGATCGCGGCCGAAACGTTGTAGCCGATCGCCAGCCGGGCATCGATGATCGAGATTCCGAACGTATCGATGCTGATGCCGAATCCGAACAGTTCGACCTCCCACGACCATCGCTTCGAGATGCGGCCATAGGCGCCGATGCCAATCGTGGGCGCGGGCACAAACGCGTCGGCTGCGATGGTCTCGTTGTTGCTCCGCGGATCGAGCCGCAGATCCACGTCGTAGCCGACTAGCCCGAAGAAGACCCGGAGCTTGGTCCGGCTGGTGCCGATCAATTGCGGCCCGACGAGAAACTGGATCTTGCTGATGCGCAACCGGCTATCGATCGGGGTTCCGGCGGGAAGAAGGACCTTGGCGCCGCCACGAACCCCGGGCCAATCGAGGTTCTTCGACGTCTCCGCCGATCCGTCCCACTCGGCCCAATAGGCGGACACCAAGATTGTCCAGTCGTCCCGTGTCGCCTGGAACCGCACGGTCGGCACCGCCGCGAACGAATCCACACCGAGTTCGTCCACCCAGTCGCCGATGTCGTCGCCATCCTTCCGAATCGGCCCGCGCAGTTGGGCGGCCCACACGCCGACGTCCAGGTGCATCACCCATTCGTCTTCGGGCCCTGGTCGCTGAGCCTCGTCTTCGGCCCAGGGATCACGAGTCCAATCGGCGAGATACCCTTCGACGGAACTCTCCAACGACACTTGGCCGGCCTCGGGTTCCAACCAACCGTCGGCGGCCCCGGCCGGCACCGCAAACAGCAGGATCGCGATGGCTGCCGCGAGCTTCAAAACCGGACCTCCAGCTCGAGCATGGGCCCTTCGATAGTGACAGCGAGGTCGATCGAACTCACCTCCACGACGATGTCCATGTAGCGATACCCGAGTCGCAGGAACGCGCGCCTCGAGAGCCGGTACCCGAGCGAAGCGCGAAAATCCGTCGTTCGGCCGCCAAGAACAGTCACGTCGAGCCCGAACCCCACGAGGAAGATCTCCCAGACGAAGCGTGTGTTCCCGAAGTGGCCGCGAACTTCGAACCCGATGAGCGGCAGCGGAATAAGCTGGTCGAATCGGATGCCCGTATGCGCATCCGTCCAGATCCGGCCTTCAATGTTGTAAAGGGCCACCCCGCCGAGCACGCGGAAATCGACGCGGCCCGCCGCATG
Organism: Planctomycetota bacterium; assembly: GCA_036443405.1. Taxonomy (GTDB): domain Bacteria; phylum Planctomycetota; class PLA2; order PLA2; family PLA2; genus JAZFYD01. The sequence continues at coordinate 25,120 of JAZFYD010000067.1, read as the reverse complement.
AAAGTGGTGCCCCAACAAGATCTGGGAAAGAGTGAACTGGAGCCGGGTGCGGGCCGCCGTGTCCACCGGTAGGATCGTGTTGTCTGGAAGCGGTACGTCGCCATCGAGCACCACCGTGCCTGAGAACTCCGCAAACGCGGCATCGACGATCACGACGAAGTCGTGCCAGTTCATTGTCGCGCGCACGGTCGGGACGGCGACGTACTTCGTCCCGGTGAGAAACTCGCCGGCGTCGAAGACCTTGTCGCCGTCTACACGGACGGGTCCGGCCAACTTCGGGTACCAGACGCCGACATCGATCTCGACGGCGAAGGACTCGGATTGGGTGGTGTCCTCCACCGGTGCTTCCGGCTCGGCCTCCACGGTCGCGGTACCAGGTGCCTCACCGCGCTCCGCGGCGCCGAACGCCACGCGCGCTTCCTGCTGCCGCTCGACTTCGCGCTCGTACTCGCGGACGGCGCGATCGATCGAGTGGTACTTGACGATCGGTGAATCGAGCTTGTCGGCCGCCGCCGCGAGCGATGTCAGGAGGAAGACCGCTGCGGGAACTCGCACGATCACCAGCGAGCGCCGAAGCTAATCCCCGCGCCTTCGAAACCCTGCTCCGCACTACCAAAGTGCTTGCCCCCGCGGACGTCCTGTGTGCGATAGATCCAACTGACTTGCCCGAAGACGGATCCGCCGTGGAGACGAAGCCCAGCTTCATACCCCCAACCGAGGCCTGAAACCCCTTCCGAGCCCGCGCCGGTGGAAGCACGTCCCCAGCCGAAGTCGACGCGACCACTGCCGAACAACGTAAACGCGAGGTTGTCCGTGCGAATTGCGTCGTACTCGTACTCGCCGTCGTAGCGCCCACCCACGATCCACGGATCCACGTCGTCGGGACCACCACCGCTCACGTTCCATTCGTTGTAGAACCCGCCGAACTTATTGTTCAGCCGCGACGCCTGACTGATCTCGTAGGGGAAAGCGGCAAACGTGAATACGTCGAAGCTCTGGAGTTTGGCGCCGCCACTCAGGGTGTCCGCGGACTCGGCCCAGTTGAATTCGAGTCCGCCCCACGATGCGAACACGAGGCGATACCACTCCGCGTCCGCATTTATGTTCGTGTCCGCGTTCGTTCCCTTCGTGCGGTACTTGTTGGTTCCGTTGTGCACGGACAGGTACGCAATGTCCTCGGGATGGCCACCGCCCCAGAGTTGATTTGTGTTGCCGGGACGCCGCGTTTGGGCGCAACCGATGAGAACTGCCGATGCCAGGAGGAGAGAGCCGAACCGTTGCATTGGCGCGGATGCTACTAGAATTGACGCACCCACCGCGAGCGCGCTTGCGTGGCGTGTCCTATACCGAAACACGCTACACTCACGCGAAGTGCGGCTCCTGCTGGTCTTTCTAACCCTGCTCCCGTCGTGTGCGAGCAACGGCGGGCGGCACAAACTCCCCTTCAAATTCGACGAGGAAACCGGGGAGATCATCCCCCCGCCGCCGGGCGTTTGGGGCGCCGGGGCCCACCCGGTGGGCATGGCCTATGTCAGCGGAGGCGACGGTCAGTTCCGATACAAGACCAAGGGAACGGCGAACGATCGCGACGAAGACGTCAATGCACAGTTGTATCGTGTTGCATTCATCAACGGCGGCGGTCTCATCGCGGAGTGGGTCAAGTCCGACGGCGACATGGAGGGCGGAACCAGCGCCGACGCGTTCGATCTGTTCCTGCTCGGCGATGCCCCGCTCTGGCCCAACAACCGCATGCGCTTTCAGTCGAGATTCGGCGGGTTTTACACCCAGGTGAATCTGAAGAAGTCCGACCCGCTCGACGTCGAACCGTGGCTCTGGGGGTTCCGATACGAGTTGGAGGGCGAGGTCGACATCATCAAGCGCAAGAAGTTCGTCATCTCCGCGTTCGGCAACGGGCGCCTCGGTTTCGGCTGGGGCAAGGCCAAGTTCCAGGGCGAGAAACAGAGCATCCGGAGTGTCCCGACCGGGTGGGGAGCCGGCGTTCGACTGCACCTCGCCCGGTTTATGGCGAGTGTGACCTGGATCGATCGAAGGATGAAAATCGACGACGCGGTCGGCTTTTCGAGCGCCGAGTACGGGTACGAGGGCATCAGTCTCGATCTTGGATTTCGCTGGTAGCTGCAATATTGCCGCGAATCGGCCGATCTCGTAGGTTCTGAACACGGAGGTTCGCTGGATGACTCGAATTCGTTCCCTTCTCGCCCTCATCGCCATCGCCGGATTCCTGCCTGCGTGCGGATGGTTCGCCGTCGCCGGAGTGATTGTTGGTGTCGACTATGGCGTCAACAAGAAGAACGACAACGGCTCGTGGCGCGACTTTGAGGCAACACCCGAACAGACGTTTCAGGCGGTTCAGGACGAACTCAAGGAAAACTGGCCCCATGTCGTCGTCAAGAACAAACCCGCGCTGAAGGACGGGACTGCGGAGTTCAAGGGTAAGAAAGGCCACATCAAGGTCGCTCCGCACGTCCGCTACAAGGAGTACACGCGCGTCGAGGTCGAGGTCGGCACGTTTGACAGCAAGGAGCGCTCCGACAACTACAAGAAGTTCCTCGACAGCATCGGGAAGCGGCTCGGCGAGTAATTCGTCCCCCTAGGTGCCCGACGCCTTCTCCTCGGCATGAGGCCTCCGGAACGCCTCTGTGCCTCTGTGGTTGCCTAGCCCAAGGCCGCGTCTTCGATCCGGATGCGTTGCCGCAAAGCCAGCAACTTCGCGGGCAACACCGCGGCTGCCGTGTACGGCAACCCCAGCGCGAGCGGCAACGAAACGAGCATCACGACGGCGCCGAGATAGTTCGGGTGCCGTAGGTACCGATACGGCCCGTGCCGCACCGGCGCGACTCCGGGGCAAACGAGAACGCGCACGTTCCAGGAGTCTCCGAGCGACGCGACGCACCAAAACCGCAAGACCTCGGCACCCGCGAACGCGCCGAAGAACGCCCAGCGGTATCGGAGAAGCTCCGCATGCGGGCCGAGCAGCGTGTCCTCCAGCGCCATCGCCAGGAACCAGAGCCCGTGCACGAGTGCGATGGCCGCCATCCCATCGGGAACGATCGTCTCGCCACCGCGCGCGAGCACGCGGCGTGCATTGCGTTTCGACCAGAAGACCTCGAACACGCGCATCGCGACGCAATACGCGAGCGCAAGCACGACGATGTCCCTCACGCGGCGCCGAGGAGCTCCATCTCGAGTACCTGGGCCGTGAACCCGGGGCCGAACGCGGAGAGGATCGCCCGGCCCGGAGACCCATCCGCCCGCGACAGGAAACGCTCGAGGACAAAGAGGACAGTCACGGCCGACATGTTGCCGTGGTTCGCGAGCACGTCGGTCGCACACGCCATCTCCGAATCGCCCAGGCCGAGAGCCTCGCGATACGCGTCCAGCACTTTCTGCCCGCCGGGATGCAACACGAAGTGCCGAATCGTGTCGGGGTCGGCAACGGCACGCACGAGTCCATCGACCTCGGCGCGCACTACGGCCGGAATGCGCGGCGAGAAGATGACTCGCCAGCCCTCGTTGCGCACGTCCCAACCCATCAGCTCGTGCGTATCCGGAAACAACCGGCAGAGTCCCGCGCCGATCCGGACGCGTCCAGGCATCGAAGACCCACCGATCAGAGCTGCCGCCGCACCGTCACCGAACAGCGCGCACGCGACAAAGTTGCGCCGGGTCTGATCGTCGACGAGCAGCGTCAGGCTCGTCAGCTCGACACACAACACCAAAACGAGCGCATCGGGATCGGAGCGCGCCAAGTCGCGAGCCAACTGCAACCCGGCCACGCCGCCCGCGCAGCCGAGACCGAACACCGGGATGCGCTGCGCGTCGGGGTGGATGCCGAGGGACTCGATCACGGCACAGTCCAGGGACGGGGTTGCGATGCCCGTGCTGGAGACCAGCACGACGTGGGTCACGCGGTTGCGCAGGTCCGGTTGCACGGCCTGCGCAGCGGCCTGCTCGAGCATGCGCCCCGCCGTCTCGATGTACAGCCGGTTGCGTTCGGCCACACCGAGCCCGGCCGCGTAGCGCTCGAGAGGGAGCGCGAATGTGCGCCGCTTGATGCCCGCGTTGTCGTACACGGCCGCCGTCGCGTCGAGATCGAAATCGCCGTCGCGAAACATCTCGCTGACGAATTGCTTGGCGTCGGTTTGCGAGGCCGGGTACGGCGCCTCGCACACGGAGAGCGAGAGCAAGTGAACGTCGTCGGAATGCACGGGCGCGGATTCTCCCACGGAACGCGTGGATCGCACGCGTCAACCTTGGTCGCGGCGCACCCAGAGCGCCGGAAGGAGCACCAGATCGGAAACAAGGGCGAACGCGGCGCCGAGCGCGCAGAGCATGCCGAACCGGGCCGTGGGCGCGAATCCCGAAATCGCGAGGCTCGCAAATCCGAGCGCGAGCGCGCCCGACGAAACCGCGGCGGCGCGCCCGACCCGGTCGAACGCCTGGAGAACCGATCTCATCCCCGATCCACGCGCCGCGTGCATCAGGTGAAACGTGTTGTCGACGGCCAGACCGAGTACGACCGCCGCAACCATGACCGTTGCGCCGTCGAGCGGAAACCGAAACAACGCGGCGAACAGGAGCACGAACGAAACGGGCGCGAGATTGACAAGCAGCGCGGCCAACAACGCATGCGGCGCGCGAGTCACCAGCAAGAACAGGAGCGTCGTGACAATCGTGGTCAGACCCAACGACGAGAGCATCGTTCCGATCAGCCGGTTCTGCATCTTCAGCATGAGCGGCATGGACCCGGCGACCTCGACGTCCGCGTCGTGGGATGCCGCCCACCGTTCCGCTTCGTCGCGCACACGGGACACGAGATCCGCCATCGGCTCCGATCCCGTCGTGAGAAACCGCGTCGTCCAGCGCGCCCACTTCCCCCGGACGCGGCCCGACGTGTTCCATGCGGCCGCGAGCAGCCGAGAACTCTGCGGCGAGCCGCCACCCGGCACCGAATCGACCACCGCCTCGGGCCCGAACGCACCGAGAATGCCCGGTGTCCCGACAAGGCGCCGATCCAGTCGATCGTGAAAATCCGACGAAGCCCAATCGGTGTTGTCCCGGCGGCGTGCAAACACGTCCACGGTCGAGAGCGGAACGCCGTCGCCCTCGAGACCGAGGAAGTGATCACGGACCCGATGCCCGTCAGGGAAATAGTGAAGCACGTTCGTTTCGGGTTCCAACCGTGTTCCCGCGAAAGCTCCGGCCACGAGAACGATGGCGGTGGCAGCGGCGAGCATTCCACGCCGCCGGAACGAGGCCGCGGCCAAGCGTCGCCACGGGTGGCGGTGGAACGCACGTGAAACCGGCGGCCGGCCGGGCAGGTACGCAAGCAGCGGCGGTATCGCCCAGAACGCGAGCGGGACGGCCACCAACACGGTCCCGGCGACCGCGGCGCCGAGCATCGCGACCGATCGGATGCCGCTCACCGTGAACACTCCGAACCCCGCCGCGGTCGTGAGTGCCGCGAGCAGACCGGCGGGGAGTTTCTCCTGTTTCGCCAAGCGCGCGGCGTCCGCAGGCGCCACTCCCCGTTCGCGCTGCCGTTTGAACGCGCTGACGAGATGGAGCGTCGAGGCGAGCAGGAGCACGAACGTGATCGGGCCGACCGCCACGAGAATAAGGTCCGAATCGACGCCGAACATCGACAGAACCGTGCGCGCCCCGGATGACCCGACGATCGCCGGTAAGACCGTGTAGAGCGCCAACGTGAACGAGCGGAGAAACAGCGCGGCGGCAAGCGAAGCCAACAGGACAAGCATCGGCGCGAAATAACGCTCGACCTTCGCCGCCTCCTCGTCGAGGGCGGCCGCCACGAGCGGATGCCCTGCGGAACGGACCTTCGCCCCGGCCTTCTCCGCCTGCTGCCCGAGTCTTTCAAGCTCGTCGACGAGCGCACGCCTTTGCGGCGGTCCCGCGCCGGGCCGGATCAGCAGGATGAAGTCGCGCGATCCGGGTTCCAGGGAGCCGAAAATGGACTCACGCACCGGCCCGGGCAACGCCGCGGAGTCGACAACCTGGCCCACAGCCGCAAGCCCGCCGAGGCGGTCGTGCACCGTGCCGAACAGGGCCTCCCGGTCAGGAGCGTCTCCGGCTTGGGCGCCGCCCTCGAAGCGCACGTAGACAGCCTCGTCCCCGCCGAACTCGTCATGCAACAGTCGATAGCCGGGCTCGTCGGCGATCTGACCCACCCACTTGTCGAGGCGATTGTCCGTGGTCCAACCGCGCGCGTATCCGGAGAGACCGGCCGCCGCGATCAGCCAACAAAGCAAGAGCCAGGAAGCGCGCACCATAGTGCGGGAGAGTGTACGCGCTGCGCGGATACGCGCATCTCGGCTCTTGGCCTCGTGCGTCGGGTTACGAGGTCGGTGGTCGAGGGACCGAGACGGCGGGGCCCAACGCATGAGGCCGAGGCCAACGCCGAGGAACGCGCGCTTCACTGCGCGTTAGCCGTTGATCTTCTGTTCAAAGAAGAACACGAAGCCGACCGTCAGCACCAGGAACAGCAGGCTGAGCGCCAGTTGGATTGCGACACTCTTGATTCGCGGAAGCATCACTCCTCCTCCGCATAGCGCGACGGCGCGTTGTGATACTGCAGGTACTTCGACGTCTCGTAGATACCGAGACCGAGGCGCGTGAGGCGCTGCGCGAGTTCGGGATGTTGGTCGGAAACATCCTCGCGGGGTTTTTCTGCCGCATACCGATAGAGCCGCCCGTTGCTGCCGTCGATGTTGATGCGCGCGAGGTAGTCGCGATCCATGAGCATCACGCGCGTCGCCGAGCCGCGTTTGTCCTGGATGAACGCGAAGTGCTCCTTGAACCGCGGGTCGAGCAGATTGCGGCCGAGCGTTCGGTTCCAGACGCCGGCGCCCACGGCGCCCGCGATCGTGGGCAGGATGTCGAGCTGCCCGCACGGCGCATCGATCACCTTCGGCTCCTTGATGAAACCCGGTGCGTAGATCAGAAACGGCGTGTGGTAGTTCCCCAGGCCGAACGCCTCCTCAGCGGGCGGCATGTGCCGGATCTTCCCGCGCATTCCGTTGTCGCCGAACAGGAAAAAGATCGAGTTCTCGAGCTCGCCGGCCTCGCGCACAAGCTTCATCAAGTGGCCCAGCGCGTAGTCCTGGAACCGGTACGAGTTGTAGGCGCGATTGTGGTCGAACCCGTTCTCGACCAGCGTTTCCTCGTCCTCTTCCTTGACCACGAAGTCGCGCTTGTCCTCGGGGATGTTGTGCGGCGGATGGTTCGCCGAGCATTGGATGTAGACGAAGTACGGCTCGTCCCCCCGCTCGGCCTGCAGGATCTGAAACGACTCCTCGAACAGGTGCAGGTCGGAAACGCCCCAGACGTCGACGCGGTCTGACTTGAACGCGCCCTCCTCGTAGAGCTTCAAGCCGCGCACGTTTTTCGAGATGAGGCCGCGCAGGTTCGCCCACCCCGCGCTCATGCCGAGGAAGTAGAACTTCTGATAACCGGACAGCGCATCGAAGATCGTGTACTGGTCCACCGCGCGCGGGTTGCGCGTCGCGGTCCGATGTTTGATCGTGTCCGGGATACCGGTCAGCGTCGCGTATACCGCCCGGGCCGTCCCGTCGCGCGGCGTGTAGAACCGCGTGAACAGCAAACCCTCCTTGGCGATCGCGTCGAAGTTCGGCGAAGCGTCGAGCGGGTTGCCGGACAATCCGGTCTGCTGGTACGCGAACGACTCGAGCTGAATGAGATAGACGTTCGGCCGCCGTGTCCCGTACTCGCCAACGGGCGTCGGACGAACGCGTCGCGAGAAGTTCAGGGTTTCGGGGTCGGGTTCGTCCACGCCGAGATACGCGGCGACCTCGTCGTAGTGGGACTTCACGCGCTTTCTGTCGAACGGAACGTCTTCGCTCGCCAGGACCGAGTCGATGAAAAACAGAACCGGGTTGAGCGCGAGGTGCGACTGAAAACGGTGCGTGGACCCGAACGCATCGCTCCACCGCAGCGGATAGAACGAGACCTTGCCGTAGAGGCCGCATACAAACACCAGGATCGTGACCACGGTCGCGACCCGGCGGTACTTCGCGCTGAAATCGGGTTCTTCCTCGACGCACCGGGTGAGCCGCTTGCGCAAGAACCACGAGGACACGGCCACGAACGCCGCCAGGCCCAGCAACGCGCGACCGAGCGGGTACGTCTGCCAAACCAGCTTGAGCGAGGTCCATGGGTTCTCGACGTCCGAAAGCCGGGATGCGTCCACGCGCTCGCGCAGCCACGCGTAGTTCCCGAAATCGACGACGTAGAACAGGACCATGCAGGCGGTCATGAACGAAAGATGAACCGGCCAGAACCTTCGGGCCCACTCGGTCCGCGTCGGGTTCAAGCGCGGCACCCGCCACAGCAGGACCATCGGGAGCAAGAGCAACAACAGGAGGCGCAGATCGAACCGGAAACCGAGCCAGAACGCGCTAGCGATCGCGCCGCTGCCGAGCGGTGTGTCAGTATCGTGAAACGCGGTGAAGAACGCGATCCGCAATCCGGTCAGGAGAATCAGCGCAAGGAAAAGCGCCGTGCAGAGAAACCGGAGCCGGCCGGGGATCGTGCGCGCGAGCATAGCTTGGTGCCGCCCGGGACGAATGGGCGAAGCGAGCATCTTAGCGGCGGTTCCAAATCGGCCTTCAGCGACGGCCCGCAGCCAGCGCGGCGGCCCGCCCGCGAAACATCTCCGCCTGCTCGCGGTCGCCCGCCTGCGCGTAGAAGTACGCAAGCGCGTTCAGAATCTCGAGATCCTCCGGCTCCAACGAAACCGCGCGCAGGAGCGCAGCCTCCGCCGCGACCGACGACCCCGTCTTCATGAGCGCGAGACCGGCGTTGTATTGCACGCGCGCGCGGTTTTGCAGCAACTCCGCCGCGGACACGAGTTGCGCGGCCGCTGCCTCCATGTCCCCCATCTCCGCGCGCAACAACCCAAGCGAGTAGTGAACCTCACCGTTTTGCGGATGATCTTTCAACACCCGCTCGAACTCCGCGGCCGCCTCGTCGTTGCGATCCTGCGCGTTCATGAGGTGCGCGAGGTTTACCCGCGCCCGCCAGAAGTTCTTGTCGAGAGAAAGCGCGCGCCGGTAGTTCGCTTCGGCCCGGCCGAGTTCGCCCAGATCCTGATCGAGCACGCCGAGATTGAGGTAGGACTCGGGCCGGTCAGAAAGGAATGCCTGCCGGGCACGGAACTCGTCGAGCGCGACCCGCAGCGCGTCCCGATCCTCCGCGTCGAGCACACCTGAACCGGGAGCAAACAGACGAGCGGCAAGCACACGCACCGCGCGAACAGGGTCTCGCAACATCGGCGCCAACGTCTGGACGCGGTACGACCGGGCCGGCTGCAACCCCAGGAGGCCGGTTGCGGCGACCCTTACGAGGGGGTCCGGATCACGGGCGGCGCGTGCAGCGATCTCATAGATCTCAATGCGGCGCGGCCAGGGGGCAAATTGCAGGTAGTGCAACGCCGTCGCGCGCACGATCGCCAGTTGCGCGGGATCGTCTGCGATGGAAAGCAATCCGAGCGCTAGATGCCACGTCTCCGCTCGCGCTGCGGCAAACGCAATCGCAAAGTGCTCCGGACGCGGCTCGGAGCGCGGAAAGCGCTTCTCGATCTCCGCGGCCGCCCACTTCGCGTCCTTGTCCTCGTGGCAACCGTTGCAGGCGTTCGGGGTCCCGATCGCAACCGTCAGGTCCGGCCTCGGAATGCGAAACGAGTGGTCGCGTCGCGGGTCCACCACCATGTAGTTCGTCGCGGGCATGTGGCAGTTCACACACTGCGCGCCCGGCGTGCCCGCCTCGTGAAAGTGGTGATCCGGCGAGTCGTAGAGCTTTTTCTTCAGCGAGGGGAATCGTTCCGGCGGATCGACGCGATGGCACAGCATGCACATGCCGTTGCCGGGAATGCGCACTTTCGTCGTGTGCGGATCGTGGCAGTCGGTGCAACGAACCCCGGCGTGGTACTTCCTCGTCTGCGCAAACGAGCCGTACACGTAGACCTCGTCGAGGATCTGCCCGTCGGCGTGATACAGCCCGTCGGTCAGGAGTCGCGGCTCGAAATGGTCCAGCAACGGCTTCCCGTGTTGATAGTCCCCCCACACATGCACGCGGCGCGAGTGACAGCGGGCGCACGCCTCGGCCTCGATCGGCGCGGGCGCGTCTTTCAATAGGATCGCGAGGCCATAGGGTGACTCGCTGTCGGGCGCCGTCCCACGCTCGCCCTTCCAGCGCTGGGCCCAGTCCACGTGGGCCGCGCCCGGCCCGTGGCAAGCCTCGCAACTCACGTTGATCTCGGACCAGGACGTCGCGTAAGTGTTCGTGGCGTCGTCGTAGTTGCGCTGCAGGTTTGTCGAATGGCACTCCGCACACATGAAGTTCCAGTTGAACCGGGGCCCGGCCCAGTGCAGCCAATCCCCCCAGGGAATGCGCTCGTCGTGCAGCGCGAACCAACGCTCTTGTTTCGTATCCCAACACACCGTCAGCGCCTGCAGCCGGCCGCCGCCGATGGGAACGAGATACTGTTGCAACGGCTCGATGCCGAACGTGTATTCGACCTTGTAGTCCGCGGGCTCGCCATCCGGACCCGCGGTCCGTACCCAGAACGCCCCGTTCCGCCGCGAGAACCGGAACTCCGTGCCGTGATGGTCGAATACGGCGTCGTTGAAATCGCCCAGCACGGTCTTGGCCGTCGCCGGCTGCATCGCGAGATCGTGGTGCGACCCGCGCCAGTGTCGATGCTCTTCCTGGTGGCACCGCGCGCAGGCGTCACCGCCGACGAAACTCAGGCCGGGTTTCGGATTCTCGTCGTCCTGTTTCGCGATTTCGCGCGCGACGACGTAGGCCAGCGTCGCGATCGCGACAACGACGATCAGCCCGATAAATCCTCTCGCGCGCATCGCCCGATTATGTAGATGCCGGCCACGATGTCGATGCGCAGGGGAACTTCGGGGCGCAACGCGACGTTGCTATACTCCGCGCGACGATGATGCAGCGCGTCCGCCGCTTCTACGAAAACACCCCCGGCCAGAAGGCCGTGGTCGCCGTTACGGGCATCATCCTCTTCGGTTTCGTGCTCTCGCACATGGCCGGAAACCTCAAGTCCTTCCTCGGATTCGAGGTCGATGGGCGCCATGCGATCGACCATTACGCCGAGGGGCTGCGCACGCTCGGGGAGCCGCTTCTACCGCACGGTCTCGTGCTTTGGGGGTCGCGCGCGGTCCTTTTCTGTGCGTTTGTCCTGCACATCGTCACGGTGATACGCCTCACCAAGCGCAACCGCCGCGCGCGGGCGTTGCCTTACGTCGGCCAACGCGAACCGGCCACGAACCTCGCGTCCCGCAGCATGCTCGCCACGGGGATCTTCCTGGCCGGGTTTGTCGTGTTTCACGTGTTGCATTTCACGACAGGCACGATTCGGATGGGGTCGTTCGAACACGGAAAGGTGTACGCGAACCTCTACCACTCGTTTCAGGGTGGTCTGGCGGCGTTCCTCTACTTGCTCGCGACCGCCGCGCTCGGCCTCCATCTGTTCCACGGCGTTTGGAGCCTCTTCCAGACGCTCGGGCTCGATCACCCCGACCGCAACGCCACTCTGAGGAAGTTCGCGATCGGCGCGGCCGTCCTCATCGCCGTGGGTTTTGTTGCTGTTCCGCTCCTCTTCTTTGTCGGCGCGCTGGGCGAACCGACCGGCGCGGCCGCGCACGTGAAGGATTGGTAGAAATGGCGATCGATCTCAACGCCCGCATCCCCCACGGCCCGCTGGCCGACAAGTGGAACAACCACATCGATTCGCTGCGCCTCGTAGGACCGCGCAACCGCCCGCTCTACCGGGTGATCGTGGTCGGATCCGGACTCGCCGGCGCGTCGGCCGCGGCCTCGATGGCGGCCATGGGCTACCACGTCGACTGTTTCTGTTTCCAGGACAGCCCGCGTCGAGCCCACAGCATCGCGGCCCAGGGCGGCATCAACGCGGCCAAGGGCTACCGCAACGACGGCGACTCGGCGTTCCGCCTGTTCCAGGACACCATCAAGGGCGGCGACTTCCGCGCGCGCGAGGCCAACGTCTACCGGCTGGCCCAGCTGTCTGCCGGGATCATCGATCAGGCCGTGTCGCAGGGCGTGCCGTTCGCGCGCGAATACGGCGGGATGCTGGCGAACCGCTCGTTCGGCGGCGTGTTGGTGGAACGCACGTTCTACTGCCGCGGCGAGACCGGCCAGCAACTGTTGCTCGGCGCGAACTCGGCGCTGGCGGAGCAGATCCACCGCGGACGCGTGAACATGTACACACGCACGGAGATGCTGGATCTTGTTGTCGCGGAAGGCCGCGCCCGAGGCATCGTGGTGCGCGATCTGGTGACCGGCGAGATCCGGTCGCACGCGGCGGACGCCGTTGTTTTGGCGACCGGGGGGTACTCGACGGTCTTCTATCTGTCGACCAACGCGCGTGGTTGCAACGTGACCGCGACTTGGCGGGCGTACAAGCGCGGCGCCGCGTTCGCGAACCCGTGTTTCACGCAGATCCACCCCACCGCGATCCCGGCGTCGGGCGACCAGCAGTCCAAACTCACACTGATGAGCGAGTCACTGCGTAACGACGGCCGCATTTGGGTGCCGAAGAACAAGGACGAAACGCGCTCCGCACCGGACATCCCGGAAGAGGACCGCTACTACTACCTGGAAGAGCGCTACCCGCGCTTTGGCAACCTCGTGCCGCGCGATGTCGCGGCGCGCAACGCCAAGGATGTTTGCGACGCCGGCCTCGGAGTCGGCGCGTCGGGATACGGCGTCTATCTCGACTTCCGCGATGCCATCAAACAGGAAGGGCTCGAGACGATCGAGGGTCGCTACGACAACCTGTTCGAGATGTACGAGCGGATCACGGGCGAGAACCCGCTGAAGACGCCGATGCAGATCTATCCGGCGCCGCACTACACGATGGGCGGCCTGTGGGTCGACTACAACCTGATGACAACCGTCCCCGGGCTGTATGCGATCGGCGAGGCGAACTTCTCGGATCACGGGGCGAACCGTCTGGGGGCGAGTTCGCTGATGCAGTGTTTGGCCGACGGCTATTTCATTCTGCCCGTGACCATCGGCGACTATCTGAGCCGCCACCCGCGCGGCGAGATCGACACCAGCCACGCGAGCTTCAAGGCAACCGAGAGCGAAGTGAACGAGCGGGTCCACAAGCTGCTCTCACTCAGGGGCAACCGTCCGAGCACCGCGATTCACCGCGAACTCGGCGCCCTCATGACCGACAGCTGCGGCATCTCGCGAAACAAGAAGGGGTTGGCTGGGGCGCTCAAGAGCATCCCCAAGTTGCGCGAGGAGTTTTGGAAGAACGCGCGGGTGACGGGGTCGGCCGCGAGCTTCAACATGGATCTCGAGTATGCCGGGCGTGTGGCGGACTACCTCGAGTTCGCGGAGCTGATGTGCCGCGACGCGCAAAAGCGCGAGGAGTCCTGCGGCTGCCACTTCCGCGAGGAGTACCAAACGGACGACGGCGAAGCGCTGCGCAACGACAACGAATTCACGTACTCCTCGGTTTGGGAACACAGGGGCGAAAGGGCGCCCAAGCTGCACAAGGAGAATCTCTCCTTCGAGTCGATCGAACTCGCCCAGCGCAACTACAAGACATGAGGTTCACGCTTCACATCTGGCGCCAGGAGAGTCCGGCCTACGAGGGCCGGATGGCTCGCTATGAGATCGACAAGATCGATCCCGGCACGTCGTTGCTCGAGATGCTCGACACGCTCAACGAGCAGCTCATCGCGAAGGGCGAGGAACCGGTCGCGTTCGACAGCGATTGCCGCGAGGGCGTTTGCGGCACGTGCTCGCTCGTGATCAACGGCAACGCCCACGGCGGGTTCACGGAAACGACGACCTGCCAGGTCTACATGCGGCAGTTCAAAGACGGCGACGAGATCTACATCGAGCCGTGGCGTGCGAACCCGTTCCCGGTCGTGCGCGATCTGGTCGTGGACCGCACCGCGTTCGATCGCATCATGCAGGCCGGCGGATACGTCTCGGTCCACTCGGGCCCGAAGCCGGATCCGAACTCGATCCCGATCGAGCCGGACGTCGCCGGGGAAGCGCTCGACGCCGCGACGTGCATCGGATGCGGCGCGTGCGTGGCCGCGTGCCCGAACGCGGCGGCGATGCTGTACACGGCCGCCAAGGTGTCGCACCTCGGGTTGTTGCCGCAGGGCCAACCCGAGCGCTACACGCGCGTCCGGTCCATGGTCGAGCAAATGGATAACGAGGGCTTCGGCGGCTGCACGAACTTCGGTGAGTGCGAAGAGGCCTGCCCGAAGGGCATTTCGATCAAGTTCATCGGACAGATGAACCGCGACTACCTACGCGCCACCGTGTGCGAACCCATCGAACGCAGCGGCAAGATGGAAGCGCAGTGATTCTGGCCGCACGTACGCGCAAGCGTACGTAGTACGGCACCGAATCGGCGCAAGTGGTTGGCAAGGCGGGAGTTGTGACGCCGATTTTCCCCTCGAACGGTACCTGGAACCGTCCGGACGACGCGCCGAGGAAGAAGGAACAGCCAAGGTCAAGCGTGCCGAACGCGAAGGGCAGAAGAGTCGCGGGCCTCATCCGCTCCAACGGCGTCAGCCGTTGGGCCAGTAACACTACGGCGTCAGCCGTTGGGCCAGAGATATCGACAGGAACTGACTCGCTCCGCGAGTTAGTTCCTGTACACGGCGTGACAGCTCGTGCAGTTCTGAAGTAGCACGCGCACGGTCTTTTTCGCCATCGGGGCCGCGGCGTCATCGCCGGCCTTGGCCTTCTTCAGGAAATCGACCAGCGCGCGGCTCTCTTCGATCGAAGTCGCCATCCACTCGCGATAGTCGTTCGGACGGGCCTTCGACTCGTGCTGGTCACCGACGTTCTTCATCAGGCCAGCGAACTTCTCGGCCTCATTCACGGGGTCGAGATCCGGATGCGCGGGGTCGGCGGCAAAGTCACGCTTCCCGAATTCCCTCAGGTTGTCGAAGTGCCGGGTCAGCCCGACCATCGCATGGCGCACGCCGGAGATGGGATGCGCCGCGGGAAACTCCCACTTGTACGCCGCCGTCTCCGCCGCCGTCGGAATCGCACCCGACGCGATCAGCTTGTAAAGCTCCGTGTACTTGCCCGACGTTCCGCACCACTGCCGCATCTCGGCCAACGCCTGCTCGCGCGACGCGCTGTCGACAATCAACCGGCCCACCGCCGCACCCGCGGGACCGCGGTGCTTGCCGTGGAAGCAGTGCACATAAAACGGACCCTCGAGCTCGCGAAACGTCTTCGCGATCTGCAACAGCTGCTCGCGGGTCAATCCGGTGTAGCGAACGGGCACGTGCACATAGCGCATGCCGAGCTTCTTCGCCGCCTCCTGATCCGGCACCTTGCCGTCCACCGACAGGATCGTCTTCACGCCCATGTCCGCCACGGTCTTCAGCGCCGCCTGATCCAGCGGCTCGCCGCCGGTCACGATGTTCCGGCTCAGCCGGTAGACGTTGTGCAGGTTCTTCGCATCGACCGCCGGCTTGCTCTCTCTCAGTTCGAGCTGGGCCGCCGCGTCGTAGGGGTTCGAAAACCCCTCGAGCGGCGCCGCGATGGACTCCCCCGCCGGCCCGGCATCCGCAACCGCGGGCCGATGGCCGACCCCGGCCGCCATCACCAGCCCCAGAAAGAGGGGTGCCAGACGTCGCTTCATGTACTTCCCCATGGCAATGCCCGTGCCAGCGAAAAACCGCTAAATGAGGCCATTTTCGTCATCCCGGCGATACAGACCGTATCCGCCGGGTAACAGCCGCCGTTCCGGTGGGTGCCCCCGGTATCGCACGCGGGACGATCGCCGGCAGCGGCAATGCCCCGCCACGGCGCCAGAGGCCCGGCGGATTGCCCGAATCCCGGTCTCAGGCCGAGATCTGCCCCCGCAAGCGGGCGACCATTTCCGAGCACTCCGCAGCCGGGATCGGACGCCGGTATTCGATGACCGCGACCTCGGGTGGCTCGGCTAACTCGCCGAGCGCCGCCCCCCAGTCGGTGCCGGCCTCGGGCGGATGCGATCCCGCGCCGCGCAACTGCACCTCTTCGACCGGATGTCGCCAGGTCCGAAACACCTCTGCGGCGTCGTGTCCCCCATCCGCCAGGTGCCCCGTGTCGAGTGCCGTCGCCAGCCCTTCGGCCTCGCCCGACTCGCGCAACTCGTCCATCAACCGCTGAAACTCTGCCGGCTCCGTCATCGCACCGGCGCGCAGCGGACTCAGCGGCTCCAACACCATTCGCAGACCGCGAGCACGCGCTGCGGGCCAAACCGCGCGGAAGAAGTCGCGGCAACTCTCAAACGGTTGATCACAAACGTCCTGGCCGAAACCGCAAACCGCGAGCACACGCGGCGCACCCAATCGCAGCGCGAGCTCCATCGCTTCCACCAGATGCAAACGCGCCCGCTCATGCACCGCCGGATCCGGATGCAGCGGATGCCAGTCGTGCATGCCGTAGGCCTGCACGGTTACAACCTCCAACCCCGACGCCGCGACCGCCGCCACGTCGAGCTCCGGTCGGCAAGCCACCTCCAGCGGCAGCGCGTGCCGCTCTGCAAACCGCAACCGTTCTGCCGTGGTCTCCCCGGGCAAGCAATCCTCGACGTAGGCCAAACGTGTCATCGCGCAGACGGTACCGCGGCTTGTTCCGCGCGAGGGAGACCGGCCCGAACTTTTTCTTGGCGTTTCAGCGAACCCCAGCTATCTTCTACACTTGTAGTAGATCACCGCCCGCAACAGGAGAATTCGATGGCCGGAATCACGCTCACCCGACAAATCGCCGCCCCCGTGGATGCCGTGTACAGGGAGTTCACGGACGTCGCGAACGTTTGGGAGAAGATCGAGGCCATCCAGAAGATCGAGATGCTCACCGATGGTCCGATCCGCGCGGGCACGCGCTTTCGCGAAACGCGCATCATGTTCAAGCGGGAAGCAACGGAGGAGTTCGAGGTCACGGCCGTGGAGCCGAACAAGCGTTTCGCGATGACCAGCGAGTCCTGCGGCTGCCGCTACAGCATGGAGCACCGCTTCACGCCCGAGGGCAGCGGGACGCGTGTGGACTTTGCGATGAACGCCAAACCGCTGACGTTTTTCGCGAAACTCATGATGCCGCTCGGTTGGCTCATGCAGGGCACGATGAAAAAGTGCATCGCCAAGGATTTCGATCAGCTCAAGGCTCGCGTCGAAGGCTCGGCCTAGCTACTCAGGTACCGATCGCCCATCACACCCGAAAAGGGCACGCCCGACAGGTCCGCCATCTCGCGTTTCCAAGTCGTGAGATCCTCGAGACGGAACTGGTTGAGATGCGTATGGCCGCATGCGCGCGCCATCACACTCATCAACTCGACCGATGCCTTGAAAAAGCGCGTGAGTTGGGCGGCGCCCTGTTCGACGTTCAGCTTCGCGCGCAGGTCCTCGCGCTGGGTTGCGATGCCCGCCGGACAGTTGTTCGTATTGCACATGCGTGCCGCGACGCAGCCGATGGCCTGCAACGCCGAGTTGGATACGGCAACGCCGTCGGCGCCGAGCGCCATCGCCTTCAAGAAGTCCGCCGGCGTGCGTAGGCCACCGGTGATGACGAGCGTGACATCTTGGCGCGCGCACGCATCGAGGTGGCGCCGTGCCCGGCCGAGGGCGGGGATCGTCGGCACCGAGATGTTGTCGCGGAAGATCAGCGGGGCGGCGCCCGTCGCACCGCCGCGACCGTCCAGGATGACGTAGTCCGCGCCAGCCTCGAGGGCGAAGTCGAGATCCGCCTCGATGTGTTGCGCGGACAACTTGAATCCGATCGGAATGCCGCCGCTTTGCTCGCGCACCATTTCGGCAAACTCGCGGAAGTCGCTCGGGCTCGCGAGATCCGCGAACGTCGGCGGTGAGATCGCGGGCTGGCCTTCCGGCAGTCCACGCACCTGGGCGATCTTCGCGGTGACCTTTCGGCCTGGAAGATGGCCGCCGGTGCCGGTCTTGGCGCCCTGGCCGCCCTTGAAGTGAAAGGCCTGCACGCGCGCGAGCAACTCCTTTTGGAACCCGAACTTCGCCGAAGCGAGTTCGTAGAAGTAGCGCGAGTTCGCCTGCTGCTCCTCGGGCAACATGCCGCCTTCGCCGGAGCAGATACCGGTGCCTGCGCCTTCGGCGCCTTTTGCGAGCGCGACCTTGGACTCCTCCGAAAGCGCGCCGAAACTCATGTCCGAAACGAACAGCGGGATTTCGAGTCGCAGCGGTTTCTTCGCGTTTTTCCCAATGACCAAATCGGTTCCGACCTCCACGTCCTCCATGAGCGGTTTCGTCGCAAGCTGCCCCGTGAGAACCTGAATGTCGTCCCACTGCGGCAGCGTCGGACGCGGAACCCCCATCGCCGCGACCGGACCGTGGTGGCCGGTCTTTTCGAGACCGTCGCGCGCGAGCTCTTTGATGTACGCCAGGGTGGGCTCTTCGAGTGTCGAATCGCCGGACGCCGCCGGGGCCGCTGCGCCGCCGCCGGATCCGTCCGCGGAATCCTGTCCGAGCTTCGCGGCTACCGTCGCAATACGGCGGGTTCTGCGTGTGTTTGCACATGCAGAGGTGCGCTTCGTCCGCCGCGTCGACCGTGAACGCCATCGGCTTGAACGACGTCGTGCGGTGGGAGCCGTCGCAAAAGGGCTGCGACTGGGACTCGCCGCACGAACACCAGTGGTACTCGCCGGGTTCCAGGTCGACCTTGATCGGTTTGCGATCCGCAATTCTCGGTTCCGCCATGCGAGCCTCCTTGGGCGCACATCATAGAAGACCGGCGGTGTTGCGGTGAAGGCCGTGAAAGCGTGTTCCTCCTCCTGACGGGTAGCGCCAAACGGAGGAGAGAACCGAGATGTCCAATTCCAAAACATGTCGAACGGTCTGGCTCGCGATGACAGGCCTGCCGATCGCGAACCTCACCGGCTGGGACTCCGCGAGCGCGGTCTCGATCATGCTGGGCGGCGCGGCGTGCTCTACGCATCGTTGCGTCGCGACGCCGACACGGTGCGCATCCAACGCCTGACCGCGTTCTTGGCGCTGTCTCTGCCCGGCGAATTCGCCCAACTCGCCGCGGTCGCCTGGGTCCAACTCGCCGCCGCAACGATGCTCCTCGCCACCGACTGCCTCCCGACCAAAAACGGTTCCAGGTACCGCCTTCGGGCGTTGGAAGTCGGTGGAGCGTCGTGAGTTAGGACAATCGTCTGCGGCATTGCTGCCGCACGAATCTTGGGGCGGCGGCTACTTCGTCTTGAAGTGCCGGCCTAGGAACGCCTTCACGGCCTTCCAGTACTGGTCGTTGTCCGGGAACTTCTCCCACAGCGCGCGCGACCCGTGCTGGCCCTCCGTGGTCGGGAGGAACGACATCTTCTTGTTGCCCGGGATCGCGGCGTAGATGGCCTTCCACTGCGGGCCCTCGCGCTGCGCGGAGGTGATGAACGCAGGGCACGCGATCTTGCTCGCGCTCTGCGTCACCCAGTCGCCGGGCTTTCCGAATCGCCCGAAATACTCACCGGGCGCAAACGAAAGCACACCGTCGACGAGTTTCGGTTCGCTTCCGGCGATCTGCAGGACCAACGCCGACGAGTAGGAACTCCCCCACAGGATCAGTTTGCCCTTCGCGTAGTTCTTCCGCGCGTACTTGAGCGCCGCGATGATGTCCTGGCGGGCGTCCGGATAGTTGGTCGGTTTGCCCGCCGCCTTCGCGCGCGCTGCGGTCTCGTTGTTGACGCCGTTGATCGCGCCGCCGGAACGCTGGTCGATCGCCATGCAGTTGAAGCCGAGCTTGTTGAGCTTCGGCGCGATCTCACGGTACTCGCCGCGGCTCCAGTTGGCCTGGTGGCAAAACACGATGAACGGCTTGCTGTCTTTCTTGTGTTTCTTGTAGAGATCGGCGGTGATCTTGAGCCCGTCTTCGGACTTGAATTCGATCTCCTTGTAGTCCGCCGCGAACGCAGGCAAGACGAAGAGAAACAACAGGACCGGTGCGAGGAGGCTCGGGAGAGGTTTCATGGTTTTCTAGGTTACGTGACGCCCAACATCGTTAAAACGGCCGAGTGTCCCGTACCGTGCAGGTCAAAACTGAAGCAAGCCTTGAGCCACATCTCAGACCGCCCGAACACCGCGCCGCAGCCAAAGCGCTGTCGAGCGCACCGAAGGAGGAAGCACGCGCGATGGCGCAGGCCGTGCTCGATGAGCACCCCGACGCGCCGCCGCACATCAAGGCGATCTGCGACCGATCCTGCGCTGAGTCCGTGCGAAACTCTGTTTTCGTAGAACAGGCTCTCAAGACATGCACGGCTGCCAAATCATCATCTGGGGAATCATGGTCACTCCGATCGTGCTTCTGGCGATCCTGTTCTCGATCTCACCTGAGGCAGGGTTCAGAGGGCTTGCCGTTGTCGTCGGGGCGGCGGCGCTGTATTTCGGTGGTGGTTTCCTTATTACTTGGCACCGCCGAACCTGCCCATCGTGCGGTGCCAAGAAGTTGGAAATGGTCGGTCTCGTCCGCACCAACCCCGGTCCCGGCCGCTGCGACTACCGCTGCGAGCGTTGCGGAGCGGAGTTCGAGTCGATCCCCGGGCGCCGGGAGTTGTTCCCAAAGAGGAACCCGCGGGATGAAGCTCCCGAGGCCGAGGGGTAGCCCCGAGTCTTCGGCGAGGGCCAAAGCTGAGGTTTTTGCGAGAATTCCCGGACTTCCATGCTCTCCAACAAGTGGCGCAACATCGCTCTGCTCGCCTTCGCCGAGCTGCTTGCCATGACGCTGTGGTTTTCGGCGACGGCGGTGCTGCCCCAACTCACCACGCACTGGCAGCTCGACGGGGCCGGCAAGGCTTGGATGACGATGAGCGTGCAACTCGGATTTGTTGCGGGGGCGCTGGTCAGTGCGATGCTCAACCTTGCCGACCGCATGGATGCGCGGCGGCTGGTTGCGCTCAGCTGTTTTCTCGGGGCGCTCTGCACGGCGGCGATTCCGGCACTCGATCCCGGGCCGAACGGAGCGATTGCGCTGCGATTGCTGACCGGGGTTGCGCTGGCGGGGGTTTACCCGCCGGGCATGAAGCTCATCGCGTCCTGGTGCCGTGTCGATCGCGGATTCGGAATCGGGCTGCTCGTCGGAGCGCTGACGTTTGGCTCGGCGTTCCCGCATTTTCTCAACGCGGTGCCGCTGTTTGGCGACGGCGGCATGCCGGAGTGGCGCGCGGTGCTCTACACGACATCGGGGTTTGCGCTCGTGGGCGCGCTCATCACGGGCGTGTACGTGCGCGCCGGCCCCGAACTCGCCGGCAGTGCGCCGTTCGATTGGCGCTTCGCGCTCAAGACGCTGTCCCACCGCCCCACACGTCTCGCGAACTTCGGCTACCTCGGGCATATGTGGGAGCTCTATGCCATGTGGGCTTGGGCGCCGGTGTTTCTGCTCGCGGCGTACGAACGCGCGGGCTTCAGCGTCGAGAGCGGCCGCCTCGCGGGGTTCAGCGTCATCGCCGTCGGCGCGATCGGTTGCGTGCTTGCGGGAGTCTGGGCGGACCGGCTGGGACGCACCAAGATCGCGATCGTGAGCCTCGCGATCTCCGGCGGCTGCGCGCTCGTCGCCGGCTTTCTGTTCTCGCATCCGATCCTGCTGACGATCGTGTGCCTGATCTGGGGATTCGCCGTCGTCGCCGACTCCGCACAATTCAGCGCCGCGGTGAGCGAGCTGACGGACCCGCGCTACGTCGGCACGGCGCTCACGATCCAGACGAGCCTCGGTTTTCTGCTGACGCTTGTGACGATCCGGTTGATCCCGCCGCTGGTCGAAACGCTCGGTTGGGACAAGGTGTTCCTGTTGCTCGTGCCCGGACCGGTGTTTGGGATCTGGAGCATGGTGAAGCTGCGCGGGTTGCCGGAGGCGGAGCGGATGGCGTCGGGGAGTCGTTAGGTCACGCACCGAAGTGCCTCGGCGCGATGGCGTGCTCAACCGTTCGTGATTTCGAGACCGAACAGTCCGCGGAATCCGCGCTTGCCGTCCGAGGTCGGGGGCGCGACCAGGACGCACGCCCACGCGCCCGTCGTCCAGACATCGCCGACGCCGACGTCGGAGTTGCTGCCCATCGCGAGGCTCTCGTGCCACGGACGCGGCTGGAACGAACCGTCCGGCGACCGCGCGAGCACAAGATCGCGTTCCATCGCCCTCCAGAACTTCTTCACGGCGCCGTTGCCGGCTGCTGCCGACGCGACACCGGCGAACAGGATGTGCTGCATCAGGCTCGCGTGGCCGCCCAGCGCTTTGTCGCTGTTGCGCGCGACGTAGTTCCCCATCTTCTGCGCCCAACCGGCCTTCTTGCGATGCAGCGCGAGATACCCGAGCCACGCGGAACCGGAACGGCCGATGTTGCCCTGGCCCTTTTGCCCGGGGCTCGTCGAATAGCCCACGCCGCCGTCGCCGCCGCTACTCGCTTTGAGATAGTCCCCGGCCTTTTCGATCACGCCGTCGGGGATCTTGAATCCGTTCTGCTCCGCGAGACCGAGGCCGCAAAGCGCGAGGCCCGTGACGATGTTCAGCTCGAGATAATCAAGCGCGTTCTTGCCGCCGGGACCGTGCGCCCAACCACCGGACTGCTCCTGGTTCGCCGCGAGCTTTTTCGCCGCGTCGTGAAGCGCCTGTTTGAACGACGGGCCGATGGGCATGGACTGGCCGGTCGCAACCGCGCCTTCGGGCGCGCGCAGCAACAACTCACCGAGGAACATGCAGCCGTGCGCGAGACCCCAGTTGGCCTGGTTCCAGTTCGCGCCGCCGCGGCCGCCGCCCATGCTTCCGAGATTGGGCATCGTCGCGACCACGAACTCCGCGGCGCGGCGCAGGTTGTCGCGATGCGGGCCGCTGCGAAGAGTGCTGCCGCCGCCGATCCACGCGAGGCCGGCGATCGACACCTGCACGACCGCGCCGTTCGATCCGGAAAGCGATTCGCGGTATCCACCGTCGCTTCGCTGGTGGTCTGCCAACCACTTGAGCGCCCCGCGGATCAGCGCCTCGCGCCCTTCGCCGTGGGTCGGCTTCGAGGCGAACTTGCCCGCCACGGGGATCTTCACGACGATCTTCTGGGTGCGGCCCTTGCCGCCACGCTGCACCGAAAGAGAAACCTCGCCCTTACCGGCCTCCGCCTTCAGCAGCGCCTTTGCGATCGCGGCCAGTGAACCCTTACTGAACTTGCGGCCGTTCACGCCGACGATGACGTCATCGATCTTCAGGCCGGCCTTTTCCGCGGGTCCACCCGGAAACAGCACCTCGACCGCGAGCCGATCCGGTCCGTGGTCGTTCGCCGGGCGCGTCATCTGCACATGGCGACGGCCCATCTTCGGCGGCGTGTTCGGATCGACTTTGGGGCTCGCCTCGTCACGCGCCTTCGCGCCGATCAATCCGAGGTTGTAGAGATCGAGTTTGGTGCCGCCGAAGCCGCGGCTGCCGAACGGCCACTCGTTGGCGGTGACCGGGAGGCTCAAGAGGAGGATCAGAGTCGCAGTACGCAAGCCCAACATCATAGGTAGGTGTGCAACTCAACTTGAATCCTGGCCCAACGGCGGACGCCGTTGGAGCGAGGGGGGCGGGAGGCGCCCCAAAAGGCACCCCGCCCCCAAGGCCCCGAATCAACGGCTATTCGCCGTCGTGCTCGTGGTCGTGATCGTCGTCGTCGTGGTCCTCGTGCTCGTCATGGTCATGTTCGTGCTCGTGGGTCCACTCCGGCGTGTAGCTCTTGCCGTTCATCGACAAGCGCAAACGGGCGCTTTCGAATTCACCCTTCAAGATGTCGCCTTTGAACACCCACACGCCGCCAGTGCCGTCGCCAGTGAGTTGCTGCGGACCCTTGTCGGTCTTGAGGTTCAAGACGGGAGCCTCTGAGAGCGTAGCCTCACTCATCTCCTCGCCTTGATAGACCCACAGCGTCACGACACCCTTGCCGTGATCCACCTTGAGTTCGACGAACCCCTCGTGGTCGCCCAGCTCGCGCAGCACACCGCCATTTTTCGCTGCATGGGCATGCTCATGGCCCTCGTGGCCGCAGCCTTCCTCACCGTCGTGGTCATGACCGTGGTCGCATCCGGCGATCACCGCCGCCAGCGCGAGCGCGCAAAGAAACTTCATCGATTCCATCTCCTTGGTTATCCCGGAATCCTATCCGGGTCGTTTGATTCAGCTTCGAGTTCCATCGAAATCCGTTCGACATCGCTCTCTGTGGCGTGTCCAGGAGCGGCGACCCGCTCCGCGGCCGAACGGCCAAATGTCCAGAAAAGCCCCGGCGTCAGCAGCACATCGAGCAGCGTCGTGGAAATCAGTCCGCCGACGATGACGCTGGCCACGGGGTAAAGAAGTTCGCGGCCCGGTTGGCCGGGCGCCAGCACCAGCGGCACCAGCGCGATGCCGCTCGTGAGTGCCGTCATCAGTACGGGCACGATGCGTTCGCGGCCGGCGCGCACGATCATCTCCTTGGAGAACTTCTCGCCCTCCTCGCGCATGAGATGGAGGTAGTGGTCCACAAGAAGGATCTTGTTGCGAGCCGCGATTCCACCGAGCGAGATGAGTCCAACCAGCGTGGCGATCGAAATCGACTGGCCGGTGATCAGGATGAACACCACCGCGCCCACAAACGCCATCGGGATATTCAGGAGCGTTTGAACCGCGAGGTTCGCCGAGCCGAAGTGCAGGTAGATGAGCGCGAACATCACAGCCAGCGACAACAGCGACAGGATGCTGACCAGCCTAGCGGCTTTTTCCTGCGCCTCGAACTGACCGCTGATCCGAATGGCATACCCGGGTTTGAGCTTGCCGCGCACCTTGTCGAGAGCGCGATCTACGTCTGCCACCACTTCGCCGAGCGAACGGCCCTGTACGTTGTGCTTGACCACGATGCGCCGCAATACGTTTTCGCGGTTGATGTTGTTGGGAGTGCGCGACAGCCGCACGTCCGCGACGTCGCTCAACCGGAGCATGCGTCCGTCGCCGGACTTGATCAACAGGTTGCGAAGCGCCGGCAGGTCCTTGCGGTCCTTCTGCTCCAGGCGCAAAACGATCGGGTAGGAGTACTGCCCGA
>JAZFYD010000066.1:0-11772 GCA_036443405.1 Planctomycetota bacterium | reverse complement strand
ACGACACCGAGATCGAATTCCTCCGGGAGGACGTCGAGGATCTCCTGACGATCGGGTTCGCGAGCGCCGAGCAGGCGTTTGTCGGCGACATCGTGTTCGACAGCGAGGTCCTTCAGGAACCGAACCTTCGCAACGGCTACGAAGTGTATTACGAGCTTCCGCCGCTTGATCGTCCGGGCCTCGGTTACGGGTTCGGCGAAGCGTTGCTGCACATCGAAGAGGACGGTGTGCGGGTCGAGGATCCGCTGAACTTCTTCTATGACGAAAGCGACGCCGGCGTGATCCGGCTGTTTTACGGTTTGTCTTACGACGGCGAAACTCGCGGCGGCCGTTTCACGTCGATCGATTTCGAAATTGATATCACGCTGACGCGGTACGGCGCCGGCTGGATCGTGGACTACCGCGTGTTCGGCAACTGCTGGATGGACGACACCTACTGCCTCCTAAACGTCGCGTTCCGCTCCGAAGGGCGTCCGAGCGAGGGGTTCGATCCGACATTCGGTGACGGCGAAGGCTACATCGACGACGACGGCGTCTACTCCGGGTTCGACATGGACCTCGACTGGCACAGCGACCACTTCACCGCGGAAGGCGAGGTCGGTACCTTCGGCTGGTTCGAGGAGGACTTCGGCTACCGGCAGGTGCTGTAGCACTCGCCAATCCTCAGCCTCGGCCTTCGCCTGCGCCTTGGCCTCATCCTATGCCTACGCCTCGTCCTGACCGAGGCCGAGGTTCTACGACGCGCTTCTTATCCGCTTGAGGGCTTCTTTCAGCAAGTCCGCCGGCGGGTCGCCCGCGCGCGCTTTCGCCGCTTCCTTGATCGCCGGCAGCGCATCCGCCAGGCCGAGCCGGGCGCAGTGCATCGCCGCCTCACCGCACATGAGTTCGTCGTCCAGCGCGCGGAACAGTCTCGCCTTGATCGCGGCGCGGTGCTCCTCGTCGGTGGCCGCTCGATACGCGGCCGCGGTCAACGAGAGTTCGATCTCCGGTGCAGAGGTCACCTCCGCCACACGCTCGGGCGCCAGCGCGGCGATCGCGTCGACGGCGGCGCGGCGGAAGTAGGCATCGCGTTCGGCGTCGTTCGCGATTTCCAGGAGCGTTCCCACCGCATCTCTGTCCCCGAGCTGCGCCAGCGCTGTCGCCGCGTCGAGCGGGCACGTGAGCTCCGCTTCACTGCGTAAGGCTTCCAACAGCGCCGGCGTCGCTCCCGGGACCTTCCGCTTGGCGGCGAGGTGCACCAGGTATCGGATCCCGAAGTGGCCGAAGTGATCGTCCCACCCGCTCGTCGTGAGCGCGTGCCGGAGGAGTTGCGCGAGGTGTTTGTCCACTATCGGCCGCTCTTTCGCCGAAAGCGCTCGGAACGCGGCCTCCGACGTCGGTGTCTCCACCGTGGCGCCGCGGAGGATTGCGAGCAGCGCCGCCGCGGGCGCCGCGCCGTCGAGTTCGCCGAGTTCGCGCACGAGTGTTACGCGGCGTTCCTCCCCGGCGGAGTGGAACTCCGGCGGCACGCGCTGCAACTCGCCTTCTTGATCCTTGTACGTGCGCGTCAGGTTGATGCGCACGGCGTCGTCATCCGCAAACAGCGCCACGCGCGCGAACAGCGCCTCTTCGTACGTGAAGGGGATGGTGTGGGTGCAGATGTCCATCACAAGCGCTTTCTTGCGAAGCGCTTCCGCCACCGCGTGATCGGGCGCCACTCCCGTTCCCTTCGGAGCCTCGGTGGCCGCGGCCTCGCCGCGTAGTCCGTCGGCGACCGCGTCGGTTTGCGCGCCCTCGGGTAGCGCGGCGCTCGAGCGCGAGGGTTGCGCAGCCTCGACTTCCGTGGTCAGGCGTGTGATCTCCGCGCGATGCTCGTTTTCGTCGTCGTCCCCCCGGTCACCGAGCGTCTCGAGTGCATCCGCGAGGTCGGACTTGGAACGGGTGTCTTTTGCGTCATGCTCGATCGCGGCGCGAAGAAGCGGCACCGCGCGCTTGAGCATCGGAATCGGATTGTTCGCGTTGTTGAATCGAATCACGAAGGGGCCGCCACGCGCCCGAATGAACGCGCTCCCGGTATCGTCGGCGCTGAGAACGAGCGCGTGCGCGAGGCAACGGTTCAGCAGGACGCGTTTGGCGCCGGCGGGTTCGTGCTTTTCGATGGCCTTGCCCAGCTGATCGATGAATTCCGGATCCCGCGCCAGCACCCGTGACAGCTCGCCGCCTCGTTCCCACGCGCGCACGTCCATCGGATCCTCGTGGATCCCCTCGCGGACCCGATGCAACGACTCTGCGAAGCGCGCGCGCCAACCGAGCGTCGCTTCCGCACCGAGCGTGTCCGCTTTCGGCGCGTCCCAGAGGTTCTCTTTTTGAGGTTGCTGCGCGAGAAGGGGCGCCGCCAACAGCGCGAACGAGATCACCCACCGGTTCAACATGGGAGAAATTGTACGGGACACGATTGTTACGCGCGGGTGGCCATCGCTTCTTTGACGCAAGCGTTGATTGCCACGCCGCGATAGCTGGAACCGGCAAGCGTGAGCCACCCCGGCGAGAGTTCCTCGGTGCGCGCGACGATTCCGGCGTGCCCCGCCTCGTACTGCGCGATGCCGAGGGAGTGGCGGATGACGCGGGTGAACACCGGATCGGGATACGTCCCCCAGACCTGGCGCAGTTCACGCGCGGCGAGTTCGCACAGCTCGTCGTCGGTCATCTCCATCGCGCCGGCGTCGCGGCGGCCGCCGATCATCGTGCGAAACGTGCGTACGCCGGCCGGGGCGCGTCCGGCGAAGATCGAGGAGTCGTAAAGCGTGCCGAGGATGCGCAGGCCCTGTCCGTGGGGCACAAGGAATCCGAACGCCTCCGGCACGTCCAACGGCTCGCGAAAACCCGCGACAACGATCGCGATCGGCGCGGTGGGGATGCGCCGGAGGGTCTCGGCGAGTTCGTGGTGCTCCGCGTCGAGCGCGATCGCAGCGCGCGCTGCGGGCACGGTGCAGATCACGCGGTCGAAGTCGCGTTGTTCGATGCGCTCCCACGGCTCGTTGAGCTTCAGGTTCACACGCGAAGCGAGTTCGTCGATCAACACGGACAGCCCGTTGTCGAAACTGGTCAGCGTGCCGCCAGGGCCGGGCCCCGAGCTCCTCTTGGCTTTCATGCCCTTGAAGAGCGACCCGTATTCCAGTTCGAGTTTTTTCAAACGCGGGAACGCGCTCGCGACGCTGAGGCGCCCGGGGTCGCCGGCAAACACGCCGGTCACAAACGCGTCGACCAGCACGTCGGCGGCCGCGCGACCGATGCGCCGGGACGCAAACGCGTGGATCGATTCGTCGACGTCGTCCGGCGGCGCGGCCTTCGCGAACGGTTCGAACAAAACCCGCAGCCGCGCACCAAGCGGCAGGCAACCGCTCGTCAGGAACGCGCGCGGGTTCGCCGGCAGATCGTGAAGCCGGCCCGCGCGCCAGATCATGCGCCGGGCGGCCTCGTCGCGCGCCGTCACTACGCGAGACTCGAGGCCGAGTTCCCGCACGAGCGCCAACATGGCCGGCTCGTTGTCCAAGAAACCGTTGGGGCCCCATTCAACGAGGCAGTCCCCAACACCTTGGATCCCGATGCGCTCGGTGCGAATGTTCCCGCCGGCGCGTGGGCCCGCCTCGAACACCGTGACGTCGTGGTCTTTCGAGAGGCGATGGGCGGTGGCGAGCCCGGAGATCCCCGCGCCCAGAATCGCGATCTTCGCGGTCACACTTCGATCGCCTGCGCGGTTTCCACGAACGCGCGCACGCTTTCCACGGGGGTCTCCGGAAGGATGCCGTGGCCGAGGTTCACGACGAAGCCGGTGCCCGCGATCGGCTCCGCCATCGCGCGAGTCGCCTCGGCCACCTGCTTGGGGGCGCCGAACAGCATCGCCGGATCGAGGTTGCCCTGAACCGGGCCGCGCCGGCGCGCCTCCTCGAGATCGATCGTCCAGTCGACGCTGTAGGCGGTTGCGCCGACGTCGCGCATGCGGCCGCGCGCGAAGAAGATCACCGGAACGCCCATCTCCTGGACCGAACGAATGATGCGCCAGAGCCCCTCGGTGCAGAACTCGTCGAACGTCGCCTGTGAGAGGTCGCCGCCCCAGGAGTCGAAGATTTGCACGGCCTGCACACCGGCCTCGACCTGCATGCGCAGGTACGCGAGCGTGATCGCTTCGAGCCGTTCGAGGATCGCTTCGGCGCGCTGCGGGTCGCTGTAGAGCAGGCGGCGGAACTTCGTGAAGTGTTTGGCGGTGCCGCCTTCAACGAGATACGTCGCGAGGGTGGCGGGGGTGCCGGCGAACCCGACCAGCGGCACTCGAAGCTCGCGGCGCAGGAGTTGAATCGTCTCCGCGACGAACGGGACTTCCTCGAGCGGGTCGAACTCATGCAGGATGTCGGGATCGGTGATCGGCGCGGGGATCTTCGGGCCGGGTGCGAACGTCATGCCCGGGACGGCCGGCAGCAGCGGCACCATGATGTCGCTGAACAGGATCGCGGCATCGACGCCGAAGATCTCGACGGGTTGCATCGTGACCTCTGTCGCTGCTTCGGGGTTCTTGCAGAGCGCGAGGAAACCGCCGGCGCGTTCTTTCACCGCGCGATACGCGGGAAGGTACCGGCCGGCTTGGCGCATGAACCAGACCGGCAGGCGGTCGATGGGTTCTTCGCGGAGCGCGCGCAGAAAGCGATCGTTCACGAGCCGAGATTACCCCGCGGCGGTTGCGTAGCCTAGCGTTCGCCTAGGATTTGGAACTTGACGCGCGAACGTCCGCCGACTTGTTCAGCCGCAGCGCCTCGCGCGCCACCTCGGCTGCGCGGCGAACGCGCTTCATGCCACTGAACGCGAGGGCGAGATCGTGCAGCGCGGCGCCGCGATCCGCGTGGTGCGGATAGAGATCCGCAAAGAGTTGCAGCGGGATCGACGCGTCCTTCGGGCGCCGCTGCTCCAGACACCAGCGGCCGAGGCGCCACAGCGCGTGCGGCGGCGGAACCGGGCCCGCGCCCTGGAAGCGCGCCTTGTTCAACACCGCGATGGCTTCCGTGAATTCGGCGTTCTGCATGCTGAAAAGGAACGCGCGCACGGACTCCTCCCGCGAAGACCCGGTAAAAAGACCCATCGGTTGAACTCTAGCACCGGCACCTGTCGCGGGCGAGCGGTCTCGACGATCTCGTACCGAAACGATGCGTTTCGGCGCGCATGCGCGCGGCGGTCCGCGGTGAAGCGTTACGGCGTCGCCAATTCGATCGCGATGCCTTGGCCGGCGGGGGAGTCGTCGGGGCCGGTCAGACCGTTGCGCGGATCGATCTCGCCGCTGATGCCGAGGACCGTTCCTGGGATGCGGATGCGGATCGTACTCGCCGGCGGCAGCGCGGCCGCGGGTTCGACCACGATGCGGGCGTCGATCGAGATGCACACGTGCTCCTGTGAGAGCGACGTCGTTGTCGGGAGCGGTGTTTCGCTGCCGTCTGTTTCGACGAGGAAGATCTGCGCCGTGACGGTGGCCGGCAGGAGTGCGTTGTCCACGAAGAACTGAATCGGTGAGCCGCTCCACGGATCGCTCGGATCATGGTCGATGGCGATCACGCGCGGCGGCCTCTCCGGGTTCTCGTCCTCGTAGCCTTCGACCACCACCTCGCCGGTCACGACGTTGGTGAGATATTCGCCCGTGGTCGCGCGCAGGCCCTTGGCGCCGCTGCGGAACTGGACGGTGTAGGTCAGACCGGGGATGAGACCGACATTCGCATCGCCGGGATCGTTCGGAAGCTCGGGCAGGAAGACGAGGTTGTTGGCTTCGATGCACCAGGTTCCTCGCGCCTGGTGGCCGGGCGCGACGAAGACGATCTTGTCCTCGATCGACTGGCCCGGTTCGACCGGTACGTTGAACCCGAACACGATCGGGCGATTGCGGGGCCAGCCCGTGCTGGTGTCGGGCGCCGCGATGACGTCGAACACGACCGACTCGGGCGGGAGCAGAATCGCCTCGAGGGTGTACCCACCGGGCTCGCCTTCCCAGCCGACGACGAACACATGCACCGTCTGGTTCTTCGAAACGGGCAGGCCGACGTACTCGGGGTCGTCGCCGTCGCGCAGTCCCTCGGCGAGGCGGTTGCTGCCGCCGGCGTCCGACGTGATGAGCAGATCGAAATCGGCGTCGTGAAACCAGGTCAGGGCGAACTGGAGCCGGCCGTCCTCCGGGACCTCGAGCTGGAAGTGATCGAACTCGCCGGTGTACTGGCCGTCGTCATTGCTGACGGAATCGAGCGAGCCGACGATCGGCGCGGCGGAAAAACCACCGTTTAGAGGATGAAGCGTGATGGCGTCCCCAGCCGGGGGGAGCGTGACGACCGGTCCGGTGCCGCCGCACGCACAGGCGAACACCACCACAATGCACGCCGAGAAAATTGTCCAACCGCGAGTCACAACCACCTCACGAGAGCCGACCGAAATGGTAGCAAGGATCTTGGCGCGTGGAGCGGTCGGCCGGGACGGACGCTGTCCCACCCTGAGCCTCGGCCCCCGGTGGGGCGCGCGGCGCGGGCGACTGCGCCGCGCTCGGGGTGCTTGAACCAGACTTACTTGATCCCACGGAACGATTGGATCGTAGCCCGTTCCAAGACCGGGGAACAGGCCCGGCCGCAAATCGAGGCGGAGGCGCCCGGCGCATGAGGCCGAGACGAAGGTCGAGGCGTGGCGAGCCTAGCTCTCCACCGCGATCCCGAAGCGGAACGACTCGCCGTCGATCTCCGTTTCGTGGATCTCGCCCGTCGGTTCGGATTGTTCGAGCTTGGTCGACAGCGTTTCGCCCGCGACTTGATCGCGATGGGTCGCAAGCGCCTCGGCCAACTCGTCGCCGGCTTCGTACGTCACAGCGATCCGCGCTTCGTACGCCAGATCCATTGTCTTGCGCGCGGTTTGCAGCCGGTTGACCGCTTCGCGCGCCAAGCCTTCGCGTTTCAGTTCCGGTGTGACGCGGGTGTCGAGCACGACGACGCGGCCGCCCGCGCTGGCGGCGACGTATCCCTCGCGTGCGGAGAGCCGCACCTCGATCTCGTCGCGGGTCAGGCGCACGGTCTCGCCGTCGACGTCGAGGTCGAACGCGCCGTCTTTTTCGAGCGCGTCGTGCAGCGCGGACCCATCGGCCTCCGCGAGGCACTTCTTGCAAAGCGGCATGCGTTTACCGAGTTTCGGCCCGAGCGCGCGGAAGTTCGGGACGATCTCGAACTCGACGTACTTCGCGGGCTCGTCGCTCACCGACACGGTGTGCACGTTCAGCTCTTCCGCGATCGTGTCCGTGTGCGCGTCCAGGGACTCATCTCCCGCGAGCACGACGATCGCCTCGGCCAGCGGTTGGCGCACGCGGAGTTTCTCCGTGGCGCGCACGCGCTGTCCCAAGCTCACGAGGTCCCGCGCGAGGCTCATCGATCTGCGCAGGCCGTCGTTCACACGCGCGTCGTCCGGATCCGGATACAGCGCGAGGTGCACGGAGTCGCACGCATCCGGGCGGTTGCCGCACCAGAGCGCCTGGTAGAGCGTCTCCGCCAGAAACGGCGTGAACGGTGCCAACAATAGCGCCGTTTCGCACAGCGCCTCATACAGCGTCGCGAACGCGGCGTCCTTGTCGGCGGAGTCGCCTTCCGCCCAGAAACGCGCGCGGCTGCGGCGCAGGTACCAATTGCTCAACCCGTCGACAAACGCCTGGAGACGCCGCGCGGCGGTGTGGCTCTCGAGGCGTTCGAAGGCGCCATGCACGTCGCGCACCGTCGCGTCGAGTTCCGCGAGGATCCACCGGTCCAGCGTCGCGCGCTCCGCGATGGGGGGGCGGTTGGTCTTCGGATCCCACTTGTCGATGCGCGCGTAGGTGACGAGGAACGAGTAGACGTTCCAGACCTTGAGAAGCAGGTCGCGGGTCGCGTTCCGCGCGATGCCGGCGTTGAACGGGAGATTCTGCGCCGGCGTACCGTTGTGCAGGAGCGCCCAACGCACGGCATCCGCGCTGCTCTTTTCAAGCGCCTCCATCGGCGGTTCGAAGTTCTTGAGGCGCTTGGAGAGCTTCTTGCCGTCCTCGTCCGTGACGACACCCACGACGACACAGCTCTTGAACGGGTGCGGCGTCTCGCGCTCCGGGAACAGCAGCGTGCTGATCTGCAGCAGCGCGTTCCACCAGCCGCGGGTCTGGTCCAGCGACTCCGTGATGAAATCGGCCGGGAACGACTCCTCGAATTGTTCCTTGTTGCGGTGCGGATAACCCCACTGCGCAAACGGCATCGCGCCGGCGTCGAACCAGCAGTCAATCACCTCAGTCACGCGCCGGTACACACCGGGCTCGCCGTCTTTGGTCCACGTCACCTGATCGATCCACGGCTTGTGGACCATCAGGTTCTCGTCGAGGTCCGGGTCGGCGGCCTTCGCTTCGTCCCAGTGCGCAAACGCGTCGGGGTTGCGCTCGAGGATCTCGTCCACGGACGCGACCGACTCCATGTTGCCGGTCTCGTCGTTTTTCCAGATCGGAAGCGGCGTGCCCCACCAGCGTTCGCGGCTGATCGCCCAGTCCACGTTGTTGCGCAGGAAATCGCCCATGCGCCCGTCGCGGATGTGCGCGGGTTGCCATGTGACCTTGGCGTTGTTGGCGACGACCTGGTCCTTCTCCGTGCTCGTGCGGATGAACCACCCGCGCCGCGCGTACTGGATCAGCGCATCCTCCGGCGCGCGCGGGCAGAACGGGTAGTCGTGCCGCACGGTCTTCTGGCTGAGCAGCAGCCCGCGCGCCTTGAGGTCTGCGATGACCTTCTTGTCGACGTCCTTGAAGTACATGCCGGCGAAGTCGGTGTCGGCGCTGAACTTGCCATCGGGTTCGACCAGTTGAACGAAACCGAACCCGGCTTCTTTCGCGAATCGGAAGTCGTCCTCGCCGAAGCCGGGCGCGATGTGCACGATTCCGGTGCCGGTATCGAGGGTGACGAAATCCGCGCAGCCGACCTCCCAGGACTTCCCGCTTTCCGGTTCACGGAAGCGGTAGAGCGGCTCGTATTTCAAACCCTCGAGCTCGCGCCCGCGGACCCTTTTCACGACGTTTGTTTCACGCCCCTCGAGAACCGACTCGACAAGCGCCTCGGCGAGGATCAACGTCTCGCCGTCGGACTCCACCTCGACGTAGGTCTCATCCGCCGCGACCGCGAGCGCGAGGTTGCTCGGCAGCGTCCAAGGCGTCGTGGTCCACGCGACGAAAAACGTCTTCTCGCGTCCCGTGACCTGAAACCGCACGACAACCGACGGGTCGTCCACCGGCCGGTAACCCTCGCCGACCTCGCCCTGGCTGAGCGCGGTTCCGCCCTGCGGCCACCACCAGACGCTCTTGTAACCCTGGTAGAGGAGCCCCTTCTTGAAGAACTCGGACAGCGCCCACCAGACGCTCTCCACGTAGTAGCGGTGATAGGTCGCGTAGCCGTCCTTGTCGAGCCAGAATCCGACGCGCTCGCTCATCTCCTCCCACGCGCCGATGTAACGCCAAACCGACGCGATGCACTTCTTCGTGAACAGCTCGATGCCGTAGTTCTCGACGTCGTGTTTGCCGTGGATGCCGAGCTCTTTCTCGACTTCCGTTTCGACGGGCAGTCCGTGTGTGTCCCAGCCCGAACGGCGCGGCGCGTAGTACCCGCGCATCGTCCAATAACGCAGGAAGACGTCCTTTCCGACACGTGTGAGGACGCTGCCCCAGTGCGGGGAACCGTTGGCGGTCGGCGGCCCCTCATAAAACGTGAAACGCGGGCCCCCGCGGCGCTCGTCTACGGAGCGGCGGAAGATCTCGTTTTCACGCCAGAACTCGATCAGGGCCCGTTCCTGGTCGGGAAACGAGACGTTGGGCGGCACGGGGTCGAACATCGCTGCGAACTATAACCGTCCGCATGCGGCCGGGCCCACGAATGAGCGCGGGCCGGCGTTGTCGCTCCCCGGCGATCAGTTCTTCGCGGAGAGGGCTTCCGCGCGCCGGGTGGCGGGCTTGAGGATCACGTTGTCGATCTGGCGCTCGTCGTCGCCGCCGTCGCCTTCGTTCAGGTCCACCCGCACCAGGTCGGTCAGCGGGCGTCCGGCGTCGTCGGTGAGGAGTTGGACGATCGGCTTCTTGGGCGCATCGGGGTTGCCGTGAATCACGAGTGCGTGCTCACCCGAGCTGAGGATGACCTCGGAACCCGGGGGGGCGTTCGAGAGCCGGTCGAGCAGGATGCCGACCGCCGGCCGTTTGCTCTCCATGCCCGGTGTTCCCATGATGATGTCGACGGTCTCCGCGACGCTGAGGCCCTTGTGGTAGGGGCGCTCCGACGTGATGGCCTCGAAGACGTCCGCGACCTGCACCGCATTCGAGACCGGCCCGGGGTCGATGGGCATCTCGGTCTTGGGGTATCCGAGGCCGCCGTCGCGCATGTGGTGGCAATACGCGACGTGGATGGCGACTGCGTCGGCCCCGCCCTGCTCCTGGAGGATTTCCGCGCCCCACTCGGGGTGGCACTGGATGATCGCGAACTCCTCGTCGGTGAGCGACCCTTTCTTGTACAGCACCTCTTTGGGAACGAGGCTCTTGCCGACATCGTGCAGCAACGCGGCCTGCGCCCACCTCGCGAGTTCCTCCTCCGAGGATGCGAACGGCTGCAGCAGCGTTGTGGAGATCAGGAAGACGTTGACCGAGTGGTTGAACGTGTAGGGATCGGCCTGGATGACCTGCGTCGGCGCGACGAGGCCCGTGTCGTCGACGAACGCGGCGCTTGCCGCGCGTTGCGCGATCTCGCGCGCGCCCTTGAAGTCGAGATCGCGGCCCGCGCGTGCGTCGTCCATGATCTTCGACAGCAGTTTGCTCGCGGCGCGATGAATGCGGACCGAGAGTTTGAAGTCCGGCACGCGTTCCAGTGCGCTCGACCGCACTTCCTCGCCGAGCCCACCGCGCTCGGCGGCGTCGGAGTCGAGGAGGCGGATACTTACGAGTCCCTCCGGCGTTTCCGCGCGCCGGTCGGAGAGCCAGTCGAATAGGCTGCCCAACTCCCCTGCATCCACGCCGCGGGAGATCACGATCCCGCCGTGGTTTTTCTCGCGCAAGAGGTCGGCGATTTCCGAACGCTGCGTCGGGCTTCCCAACGGGATCCCGTCGCTCAACAGAACTCCGTTGGTGGCGAAAAGCCGCAGTTCCGCCTCCCTGCCCTGCGACTCGGTGGACCGGAATACGGCCTGCAACTGCTTGACGACGAGGTCGAGGGCTTCGCGGCTGCGGTGGTGGTCACTCGCGTAGATACGACGCGACACCATGCCAGCCGACAGGCCCCGCGCGATGGTTTCGATCTGCTCCAGGGCGGTGCCGGCATCGACCGGTTCCGCCTCGACCGTCTCTAGTTCCTCGCTGGGGTCGTGCTGAGTCTCTTTTCCGTGAACGTACGCAGTTCCCGTCTGTAAAGAGGCAATAGGCACGTGCGTTTTTGAACTATCTCCCACAGCAGACCTCGTGATTCTTCCGTACCGATGCGATGGAGCGCTTCGATGGCGGCTTGCGCTTCCTCGTCCCGGTACTCGTTTGTGTTGCAGCGCTGAATAACGGACCGGAGTGCTGCGATCGCCAGCGGCTGTTGGAATGACCCAAGCGCTTGCACCAGATCCGAATCCTCCGGGGCGGCCCCGAATCGCAGCCCGAGAACGAGCAGGCGAAGCGTGTATTCGCCGCCGTCTTTGTAGAGGCGCGCGATCAACCGCTTCCGATCTACCGTGCCCTCACGGATGAGAAGGTCCTTCACAATCGGA
>JAZFYD010000065.1:0-32245 GCA_036443405.1 Planctomycetota bacterium | reverse complement strand
GCGCGGAAGGTCATCAAGGACGCCGGCGAGCTGGACGGTCTGCTTCAAGGCGACTCCGACCGCGCCGTGCGCTACGAAATCGACTTTGCGAACGGCGCATCCGACAACCACGACAACGACCTCGACGGCCAGACGGACGAAACCGACGAGAAGGATATCTACGAGGTCCGCGCCACCGGCTTTGCCGATGGCGTGCAATACACGATCGCGGTCACCCTCCGCGAGGAGATCGAGCCGGTGACGGCCGAGGTGCCTGGCGGGATCGTCTGGGACAACCCGGATCTGGGCATCGAGCTGGACGACGCAGGACCCGAAGGCGGTGGCAGCTTCAAGATCTCCGGCGTGGACGTGGACCTCGACGGCAACGAGACCGGCCTAGTAGTGCCCGCCGTCGCCGTCAACGGAGACCCGGACACGTTCAAGGACAAGATCAACGAGGGCACCTACGAAAACCTGATCGTGGGCGAGGGCGGCAACTGGTCGATCACCAGCACCTCCAACACGTTCGACTACCAGGAGTGGATCGACAAGGCGCGCAGCGAGGCCGATGTCATCCTGGACAAGGAGGGCGGCGCGATCAAGGGCGGGAGCGGCCCGTACGGCACGGCCGACCACCCGGTGATCGTCTGGGCCAAGGGCGAAGACCCGAGTAATAGCGACAATCACATCAAGATCGGCAACGCAACGAAGCTGCAGGGCTACGGCATCCTGGTCGTGGACGGATCGCTGGAAGTCCAGAGCGATGTCACGAACTTCGACTGGAAGGGCATCGTGATCGTGCGAAGCAAACTCCTCGTTGATTCGAGCTGGGAGATGCCGTTCAAGATCCGCGGCGCGCTGGTCATGCACGGCAGTTCGGGCGGCCCGAGCAAGGTCGACAAGGACGTCACCTTCGACATCCAATACTCCGCCGAGGCGATCAACATGGCCGTCGGCCTGGCCGTCGTGGGTAGTGACAGCAAATGGTCGATCTTTCACTGGCGCGAAGCGCCGATCAGCCTGGACGGTGCGGACTCCTAACGGAAGACAAGCGAAGTGAAACATATACGTGGATTTACAGCGATCGAGATCGCTTTTTCGGTCGTCATCTTCGGCGTGATCATGGCGAGCGCAACGCAAGCGGTGATTGTCGATACGAGCGCCGAGCGTGTGATGCTCGCCGAGATGGGCCCCGAGGCGAAGGCGCAGCGTGCACTCCGCAAACTCACCGGAGAGCTGCGGATGGCCGGCCTGACGGGCGAGGACACCAACGGGAACGGCGAACTCGACCCCGGCGAGGACATGAACGACAACGACGAGCTCGATGCGGACTGGAACCTCGCTGACGAAGTCGAGAACCAGGACAACCTAGTGTTCAATCGCAGAGTCGAACTGCGCGAAGACGGCGAGCCCGACAACGCTGTGCCTTCCACGGTTTACTCACGAAAAATCACCTACAAGGTGGTGAACAAGCGCCTGATGCGCATCGCCACGAGCACGGACTACGAGAATGAGAAGATCAAGACTCGCGCCTACGTCATGGCCCGCGGTGTCAACGCTGTGCGGTTTTCGCGGGTTGGCCGAGTCATCACTGTCGAGATTGACCTCATCTACGACGCGCGGACCTTCCAGGACCGAACCCGCACCATTACGGAAAAAGTCTACCTGCGCAACTGATCCCACGATCGGCGGGCGCGGAACACGAAACGCCCCTCCAAACGCGGCCCCGACCGCGGCGCTGGCGGTCGCCGCGATCGGACACATCGTGAGAGCTGTCACTCCGTCTCGAATTCGACCTCGGTAATGGTCTGATTCCCGCTCTCTTCGATCGCAAGCACCTCGACCTTGTACTCGGTCTCGGCCTGCATGAATTCCGGCGGGATCGAAACGCTGGTCTGCGATGCGGGCAGATCGATGTGGATCACCTGCAGCGGATCCTCCTTCTCGACCACCACGTGGTAACCGACGATCTCGACGCCCGGTGTCATCACCGCATCCCAGGTCACAGTGAAGTCGTCGGGGTCGACCTCGTCCCCGTCCTCGGGTGACGTGACGACCGGCGCGTCGGGAATGTCGTGCGTCAGCGACGCCGTTCCCACGATCTTGGTCCCGTCGACGGTCTGCCCTTCCAGTTCGTAGTCGCCCGCGGGGAAGCGATCGAGGAAGTCCTCGAGAGAAAACACGCCAAACGGCGGCTCCGCGCTCTCGAAGAACAACTCCGTCAACCCCTGCTTCTTGATCGCACCCTTCGCCTTCAGTTCGAGGATCTTCTTCCCGTCGGTGTCGGTCACCTTGAGTTTCTTCCAGGGCGTGCCATCGACCTTCAACTGCAAGCCGGCGTCCCCGTCGGTGTCGTTGATCTCGATGATCATGTTCGCCTCTTCGAACTCGATCGTCTCCTTGTGCCCCGCGTGAACGACCACCGCGAGCAGCAGCAGGCCGCAAGCCCCGATCACGAACAAGGACCAGCGCGATTTCCAAGTCTTCGCCAGATAGCGCATCGTGCATCTCCGCACCCCCCGAACGCCGCAAGACATTCGCGACAGCCTCCGGATGAGCGTGAGCACCAAGCTAGGAGCGCGAGCTTTGACTGCGCTTAGGTCCGCGCGAAAAGACGAAGCGGTTTATTCCCAGAACAGGGAAACGACTTTGCCCGCCGCAAACTCGGCGGCGAGGTCTTCGACCTCGGCGCTGTCGGGATCGCCGACGCTCGGGCAGAAGATCGCGACCTGCTTCGCGAAGACCAGCGGGTCCTTTAGCTTCCGCTTGACCTTGAAGTCCACGGACGAGCTGTCCGCCGAACGGATATCGATACGGTAGAGCTGATCGAATCGCGCGAGCTGTTTGGCGATGGCTTCGGTGCCCATGCCGCCAGAGGTTGCGGTGCGCGCCAGCCTGACGATGTCGTGCTGCGTCCCGCCGGGGCCGATCACGACCTCGACCGGCGCGCTCGGCCGGTCCGCGGCTCCGCGTGTACCGACAAAGACCACCCAGCCCTTGCCTAGCCGCCCACGCAGCTCATCCACGAGCCGCGCCGCACGGGCAGGCGGGACCATCACAGAAACGCATCGCGGATCCCGAACCTCTCCGAATTCGAACGTCGAATAGGGCCGAACCTCGGCATCCGATAGTTCGGACAGCAGGTCCGAGACTTCCTCGTCCGGCGGGTCGGGCTTGTCGGACGGAGGGAAGATCACGGCACCTTTCACATGCACGGACGACTGCGCGCCGTTCTCGGGGTTCGTTCCGAGCTCGGGCAACCAGGCGTCAAGGCTCGTGCGGCGACCGCCGATGCGCACGCCGGCGTCCGGTGACTCGACGATCTTCTCGAAGATCCGTCCGCCCGTCTCCAACGTCAGCGTCACCGGGAACAGCGCTGCATCGTCATCGGGAAGATCGCAGCGCAGAGTCCAGGAACGGCGCGCGCCGGGACCCTCGACGTCAGCGGAATCGATCACGAACATGGGACCGAACTCGTCGATGGTGCCGAACGTGCCGTGCGCCTTGTGCTCCAGCGCACCTTTCATCACGATGCGCACCGTGCACGGCTGCGGGACAACGGGCTCCGGGATCGCCAGGCGTCCGGGAGCGGCGGCGGCGGCCGGCTTGTCCGAACACGAAGCCGTCAACGCCAAAAGCGACGCCAACAACACCGGGCGAATTCTCTTCAGATGGAGCAACAGAGCTCTGTCCCCTTTGGAAACGCCCCAGTCGTTCGCGAACAAGAGCGCCACGTTCCCATCGGCGTTTTTGGGGGCGAGTCTGTTGCGTCAATTCCGGCGCGCGCCGGAACGCATCGGCGAGTATCGAATCGAGACGGAGCTCGGCCGCGGCGGGATGGGAATCGTCTATGCCGCGCGTGCCGACGGAGCCGGGGACGGGAAGCCCGGCGAACTCGTCGCCCTGAAAGCTCTGCTGGCGCGCGGACACCTCGCGGTGCTCGGCGGCGACGATTCCGTGCCGGGACTTCGAGCCGAATTGAAAGAGCACGAAGCGCGCATGACTGCAACTTCGCGCATCGAGGCATGGCACCGGCTGTTGCGCAAGGAAGGTCTCGAGGAAGACCGCGAGGCGGCCCGCCGACACTAGAACGATCTCGAGCTACACGCGCCGCGCGAGCACGTCGAGTCGATGGCTTCAAAACGTCCCGCTGCCCCGCGCGATCCGCGGTTGAGTTTGGCGGCCGGAGTCCGAATCCGGTCCGACGCGCAAGCAAACAGCCAACCCACCATTTTTGTTGCTTTACCGAAGTTCGTTGTGCGGTTGTGATCCCCGATCCACGGGCGTTCGCAACCCTTGAAGGCGTCAGCATTTGCGCGACATGGACTCGCTCGTTCCGACGCTTTGGGGCCTGCCTGCACGAGTTTCAGCGACGTTGGCACTCTTGACGCCCGTGGCCCGAGTCTGGCAACCTTGATGTCCTTCAGAAGGAGGTGGGCCATGAGGAATCTCAGGAACATCGTGATTGTGGCGGTAGTAGCCGCCGTCATTGTTGCGTTTATCACGACCGAGCACGGCATGGGCGTCATGCATGCGGACACGGACGACCACCCGCATCTCTGGCGCAAGTACGTGGGGTACAACGGCCAGAACGGGGCGTTGAACGTCGGCAGACCCGTCGGCGACTACCTCACCGCGATCAAGACCCGAGCGACCAACGACACGGGGCTTGCAGCCGGATTGAAGACGAACATCAAGAACCGATGCGACGCGCTGAAGGCTGCCTACTTTGGTGCATACACAAAGGACGAGACGTACGTGATCATCGTGATCGCGGAACGGCACTCGGCTCTTAACCATTGGGAACAGGTTTGGAAGCGACTCCAGGGAGCGGTTGGTGCCGCCGGTTGGGCCGCGGCTTACAAACCCACAGATCAAAAACTCGGCGGCTACAACAAGAACGTCGAAGTGCTGCTGGGGGCAGTCAAGAGCAAATTCCCCAGCCACGCGACGATCCCGGGCCGCTGCGACGAGCGCATTCAGTATCCGCACACGTCGGCCAATCGCAACACGAGTTGGGCACGCATCCTGCTCGCGTTCGAACTCGCGAACGACACGGCCAATGCCGGCCAGGTCGATATGGAGTTGGACCACCCGGAGGCGACGACAAACTAGTGTTCGCACCCGGATCTACGGAAACCAACAAAGCGCCTTGGCAGGTGGGCCAGGGCCATAAGGAGGTGGGCCTTGAAGATCAAAGAGAGTTTTGGCGCCGCAGCGCGGGCAGGTCTGGCGGTAATCGTCATCCTGGCCGGGTGCCAGCATGGTAGCGGCGGTGCCATGGCCGGATCCGGTTGGCCCCAGTACGTGGGTTTCAACGGCGAGGCAGGCGCTCTGAGCGTCGGAGAAGTCGCCGGCAAGTACCTCGACACGATCAAGGGACGAGCGGATGCCGACCCCAGCCTCCTCGACCCCCTAAAGACCCAGATCAAGAATCGTTGCGACGAACTGCAAAACAAGAAATTCCAGGCCTACACCAACGACGAGACGTACCTGATTCTCGTCATCGCGGAGCGGCATTCGGCGGCTCAAAAGTGGGATCGGGTTTGGAAACGACTGGGCGGAACAACCGCAACGGCCCCGAGTTGGGGCCCCGCGTACAAACCGTCATCGACCAAGCTCGCCGGCTACAACACGGACGTTGAAAGTCTGTTGGACGCCATCAAGGCGAAGTTCCCGTCGAACGCGACGATCCAAAACCGGTGCGCCGCGCTGTTGATGAACCCGCACTCGGGAACGAGTTCCAACGCGAGTTGGGCGCGCATACTCTTCGCCAACGAACTGGCCGTCAGCAAAGCCGACCTGGTCGGGATGGAGTTGGACCACCCGGAGGGCACAACGTCTTAACCCGAACCCGCGGCGGCTGACGGGACTATCCAGCCGGCCGGAGCCAGACGGAGTTTCCAAACAGACCCTAACCACGTGCGCAGATCGATTCGAGCGCGACGTGCCCGAGGGTGCGGGCCAACTCGACGGATCGGGCCGGCCCGGCTTCCAGGCCACCGCGCTCGGCGAGCAAGCAGAGAATCGTATCGAGACAAGTCCGGCGCAGGCCGCGGTGAACAACTTGCAACGCGGTGTGAGCCCGCGCGCAGACTTCCTCGGCCGCTTCTCGTCGAGCGATGGTGCCAAAGGCATCCACGATCACTTCGTCTATCGGATACTCGCTCAGCATCGACTTCGCGATGACGGGATCCAGCCCGTACAGCACCGACTCGGCAACGATCATCGGCGTGTCGATGCCGTCCATCCCGGAGGTGGACCCGACGCCGTTCGCGTCCCAGCGCTCCACGTTGGCCGAGACGGCGTCGTCATCTTCGGTCCAGAGTCCCAGCTGAATTCCGTATGCGGCGCAGAGTTGCGACACGGATCGGTTCTGACCGTCACGCGCAAGGGATCGCGCCTCGTCGAGCGCCTGGTTGGCGGACGGCTGCTCGCCTCGAATGCCGAGATAGTAGGCCTGATCCGCCAAACCAACCATCAGGCCGGGCAGGTAGTTCGCAGATCTCAAGTCTTCCAGCACGCCGGCCAACGTCTGTTCCGCTTCCCGGGGTTGGCCGCATGCGTGGAACAACCGAGCAAGGACGACTTGGGCGTGCCCCGCGAGATTCCGCACACCCTCCAGCCTCAGAGTCCGGATTCCTTCTCGAAGGCGTGATTCCAACCCGTCGAACCGTCCACCCTCGAGCGCCAGCATTTCCCCATTTAGCTCGCTCACCGCAGCGCTCGCCGGCTGACCCGCCGCCCG
This sequence comes from Planctomycetota bacterium, assembly GCA_036443405.1. Classification (GTDB taxonomy): domain Bacteria; phylum Planctomycetota; class PLA2; order PLA2; family PLA2; genus JAZFYD01. The sequence continues at coordinate 25,518 of JAZFYD010000065.1, read as the reverse complement.
TGCCGCCGCCGCCGCGTTTCCGTATAGTTCGGCGGCCTCATCCGTATTCCCGGACCGCAATGCGATGGATGCCAATTGGTCGAGTGACGCGCTGTGAAGGGAGTCGCTGCCGACTTCGAGATAAACGCGATCCGCTTCGCGCATCGAGGCTTCGGCGCGCTCAAGGTCCCCCTGATACTTCGAAACGACGCCCAGAACATAGTGGGCCATTCCCAGCTCGTTGCACAGCGGCAGCGAGGTGGTCGCCGTGATCAGCGTCTGCTCATCGACGGCGGCGACTCCGCGCGAAAAGTACCCGATGCTCGACTGCCTCACCGCAGCGCGCAAGCGCAATTCCTCCTGGCCCGAGCGCTGCGCCGCATCGTGAATCACACTCAACCACCGCAACGCGTCTTCCGGCCGGCCGCGGTTTTGACTCGACGCTGCGAGGCCCACGATCACGTCGAAACAACGCAGCGCCTCCTGGTCGTCCGGCGGTGTATCGACGGACAAGCCGGCCCGCGCCGCGTAGGTCAAACAGCGTGCGTAGTCGTGGCGTTTGTTCGCCGCATCCGAGGCGCGCAGGAGGTACGGCCGCGCCAGATCATTGTGGCCCGCTTCGGCCCAATGGAGGCCCACGCGTTCCGGACTGATCGTCCGGTCATCGGTCTCCTGCAGTTTTTCCGCCAGAGAACGGTGCAACACGCGGCGCAAATCGGGGGAGAGTGCGTTGTAAAGAACATCGCGATACACGCCGTTGGCGAACTGGAAGCCCTCGGGAGTCGAGCGCACGATGCCGGCCACGCGCGAGATGCGCTGCAAGGAACGCAGGACGCCGAGCGGGGTCAACTCCAAGATGGCTGAGAGCGCATCGGCATCGCACAGGACGCCGTCCACCGCCGCCACGTCGAGAAGTTCGCGATCGGCCGCATCGAGGCGATGCAACCGCTGAGCGACAAGATCGGCCAAGCCGGACGACGCCGATAGCGCGCCGGTGTGCTCCCCCGTTTCGTCGGATTGGCGCGCGAGCTCCACGGTGACGAGGGGATTTCCACCCGCGCTGTCGAGAATACGCCGGGCGTCTTCGTGGCCTAGAGTCGATTCCCCCCAAGATTTGCGAAGGAGCTCATAGGACTCCTCCCGACTGAGTTCACCCAGTTCGACGCGCAGCGCGTCCTCCATCGCTGAAAGGAACGCTCCGGCTTCGCCCGCGGCGACGATCGCTCCGCCACCGACCGCGAGATGCCGGGCGATGTGGCGCAGACTATCGATATCTTCGTCCTCCAAGGTGCCGGCGTCATCGATCGCGATCACAACCGGCCCGCGCCGGTGAAGCTCCGTGAAGACGTGATCGAGCGCCCACAAAGCGCGCGGCCGATCCAACACCTGAAGCGACGGTTCGTCATCGAGAATGCCACGCGCCGACTCCATCGCGCGCGTTCCGGCGGGATCATCTCCGGACGGGAAACCGTGGCGGCTTGCCGCGGTCAGGAGCGGACGCAACAGACCGTCAAGGGGCGAAGCTACCGCCTCGACGCAAATCGCACCCCGCTGGCGCGCCGCGGCGACGAACCAGGTGAGCAGGTGGCTCTTGCCCATGCCGGTCTCGCCCGAAATCGTGGCGGCGCGCACGTCCGCGTTCGGATCCAAAAGCGCGCCCAGGCGTTCGCGCTCGGCCTCCCGGCCGACGATGAAGTACTCGACTTTCTTTCGCTGGGTGGCCGCCGCCCCGGGTTTGGGCGCCTCGGTCCCGCGAAAAAGCGCGGACTTGAGCAGCGCCTGGCCGTCGGCGAGGCGGTCGTCCGGGTGCCGTTGCAGGCAAAACCGGTGCAGATCCGAAAACGGCAGGCCGACACTCTCGGGCAACGGATCCGGATCCTGCGTCGTGACGGCATGAAACAGCGCGCCGAAGTGTTGCACTTGAAACGGGTGGCGGCCGCTAAGCAGCAGATGCGCGACGATGCCGAAGCTCCAGATGTCCGACGCGGTGCGCGGCCGATCGCCCAGAAGAACCTCGGGCGCGATGTAGCGGGGCGTGCCGAACACCGTGCCGGAATGGCTTGCCGTGCTATGGCTACCCTCACCGACCAGCCGCGCGAGCCCGAAGTCGGTGAGCTTGATGTTGCCTTCGCGATCCATGAGAACGTTGCCGGGTTTCAGGTCCCCGTGCACGACGCCGGCGGCGTGCGCATCCGCGAGGCCGGACGCGATCTGCCGCGTGATGTCGGCGACGACCTCGGGAGCAGGGTCGGTGTGGTTCTCCAGCCAGTCGGAGAGCGACCCCCCGTCCACGAACTCCATCTCGAGCGCCCAGAGTTTGTGCTCGCCGGGCGGGTGGATCCGAAACAGCGAAACCACGTGGCCGCTTTGAATCCGCCCCGCCGCCCGCGCCTCGCGCAAAAGCTCGTTGGTCTCGCGAGCGTCCACCGGCACCGGCAGGATCTTGAGCGCGACACGCCGCCCGATCAGCATGTCCCGCGCGGAATAAACCCGCCCAAACGAGCCAACGCCAACTTCCCGCTCGATGAGCAGATCCCCGAATCGGGACCCCGGCTTCAACTCAAGTGCCTGCACGAGAGGCCACTATAGCGACTTGCCTGCCTTAGCTTTCGGCGAAGGTGAGTCCCGTGCCCTACCGAGACTGTTTCAGCACCTGCGCCTCGTCCCGCCGCGCAGTTGCAAAAAACCGCAGCGTGGCTGACGGCACGACATCCGATTCGCGGAGGAACTTCTTCACGATCGGCACCCCCGCGGCCTCGTCGAAAAAGACGAGATCGATGTATGCGTTTTTCGTTCCGTGCGCGCCGCCGATCACGCGCCCGGCCGAGGCATTCATGAGTGCGGCGTCCAACAAGTCTTGCATGGCGCTGCGCTGCGCCGCCTGTTTCCCGGCAGTGAATCGTTCGTGGGAGAGAGTTACATAGGCCAGGGTCGCGCCGAACTCTCCGAGCCCCTTGATTTCGCGGTCGCCGGCGTAGTTCTTGATGAGCTTTAGGTCGAGGGTCGATCCCGCAACGACATCGGACCGCGCGGCGCCCTCACTTACGTCCGGCAACTGCTCATACACCGTCCAAGCCGTCATGATGTCCGTAGCAACCGGCCACTGGTGTTCGTTCAGGATCGCTTCGACCTGTTTGCGCAGATCCGGCAGCGCTAGCGAATCGTCGCCCGGATCGGCGGCGTGCTCGATGGTCGCGATGTAGTCGGCAAATGTGTGTTCGCCGATCGAGTTCTGCAACACGTGAGAGAGCATCTGGAACGCGACACTTTGGCGCGATTCCACTTTCGGATGGCTGATCCTCAAATCGACTTTCCTGGCAGCGACCCGGACGGCGACGGAAACCCGAAAGTCGCCCGGCTGATACTCGACCCCCTCGTAGTCTTTCCACGCTTTTAGCTCTCGACGTGGAATGTGGGTTTGAAATTCCCAACCAACCAGCTGCGGCGCTCGCGCCTTCCAATGAGCCAACAGAATTCGGTCAGCGCGGTCGCGGGGTACGGACGTCATCACGCGAATGACGTTCTTGTCCTTGTCGCGGTCGAGATTCCATCCGCGTGCCAACCCACCCATCGACATCGATTGCGACATCCGGTCCATCATCGTCAGCTTGTTCTTGCCGTCGATGATGGCGTCGCGGTACGCCGGAGCGTTTTTCTCGAAGTACTTCCAGAAAATCTCGACTCGTTCCCGCCAGGTTGTCTCGCCAGCGTTCGCGTGGTTGGTCAGCGCAAGAAGCGCGAGCAATATCCACCTCTTCATGGAACGGATGCTAGCACCGATAAAAAGAGCGGCGGCCCGAACACGTCGGACCGCCGCGAGACGAAGTCTATTGACTTCGCCGCAACTACTCGAAGAACCTCGTCGCCGCCGACTCCTCCACCGGGCGTGAGAACTGGTCGCTTGAAAGTTGCACGTTGAAGCGCACCTCGCCGGCCTTGGTGGCCTGGATGACGACTTGCCACTCGATGGTCGCTTTCGGCGCCAACTCCGGAATGGCTTCGAACGAAATTGCGTCGCCTTCGGCCGCGCCCGACGCACCGGTTGCGCTGACGTAGGTCATGCCGGCTTCGAGGTTGCAGCGGATCTTGAGGTTCGTCGCGGGCGCCGTGCCCTGGTTGGTCACGCGAATCGTGTAGGTGACGTTTTGGCCGACCTCGATCGGGTCGGCGTTGTCGGCCACGTCCATGTCGATGGTCGCGATGCCGTACAGTTCCGTGCGAGCGGGTTCGGCCGACGTGGCCTCCGAGCCGTGGCCGGTCGCGCTGGCGTTGACGAGCGCCTCGCCGCCGATGCGCGCGCGCAGATCGAGGGTGACCGTCTTGGATTCGCCGGCTTCGATCGTCCCGAGATGCCAGCGCACCGCGCCGCCCTCGATACGCCCCTCACTGTCGGCGCTGATGAAGTCCGTCGCGGGCGGAACCGTCGCTTCCACGACCGTCTTGCGCGAGGGTCCGTCGCCGGTGTTCTTCACCGTGATCCTGTGCTGGAACTTCTGTCCGATGGCCGCACGCTCGGGTGTCTCCGACACGATGGAAAGCTCGGGCATCGTCACCGAGACCGTCACCGTCCCCGTCGCCGCCTCGAGCCCGCCGAACGCGGTCGCGCGCGCTGCGCTGCTGTAGTCGCCCCTTTTCGCCGCCTTGCACATCACGGTGAAGCTGCGGGTTTGGCCCGCGGTGAGTGCACCAACGTCGATCATCACGACTTCCTGGCCGTCGCTGGTCGTGATGCCCGTCGGCAGAACGTCCTCGATCTTCACTTCACGCGCGGTCCCGGTGCCGGCGTTGACGATCGTGTACGTGTAGGTCACGCCATCAACGAGGACGACCTTGTCCGCCGCGGACTTTTCCAGTTCGAGCTTCGGCAGCGTGATCATCGTGCGGGCCACAAGCGCCGCGTCCCAACTCACGCGGCACACCTGTTCGAACTCCCCGGGGGATCCGGCGAGCCCGGAGCCCTTGACGGTGATGGAGCTATTGCCGTCGAGGTTGCCAATGTTCCACGTCGCAATCCCCTGCGCCACGGCGGCGGCGGGAGCCCCTTCGGGCACTTCGAATCGCTCGGGCGCCGTGTCCTGCAGCGTGACCTTCGAGATCGACGACGGAGTCAAATTGGTCACGCGGATCACGTAGGTGTAGCGCTGGCCGCTTTGCACCTCGGCCGGGACGCCGCGCTCGACCAACACGGCGCTGGTTTCGCGCCTCCCGGTCGGGTACGCGCGCTCGGTCCAGACGAGACCAGCCACGGTCTTGGCGGTGGCTGAGCCGTCGGTGGTCGCCGGGTCACCATTTTTGGCCCCCGGGTTGCTCGCGCAGGCGCAAAGCGCCGTCATCGCGGCCGCGATGCAGGTGGTCTTTAGAAGTCGAATCATGGGTGCACCCTCCTGTGGCCAATTGGCCGACCAGACAACTTGCCCGAAGTGTCAAGAGGTTGCGATAGGGAATTCGCCCTAACTCCACCTGCTGCCGCGGCATAGACTGTCGTGGAATGCGGTTCTTCGATGCAATCACGCTTTGTTTGCTCGCGGTAACTCCCGCCGCGTTCGCCGAGGCGCCGGAAGCCGGCACGAAGAAAGTGCGCCTTTCGCGCGGCACCCGAAAGTCGAAGTTCCGGTTCGCGTATGCGCTGCCGGAAGGGCGGAAAGCCGTCGAGAATCCCCCGACGAAGAAGGCGCGCCTCGGCCGCGACGAAGTGCTGTTTTTCGACGTGGACCAAAACGGCGTCTGGAACGAGGTCGGCATCGACGCGTGGGCGCTGCCGAAGATGCCTTACGCGCTGCCGCTCGAGGAGGAGACCATCATCGGCAACGCGTACGTGAAATGGGCGCCGAGCGCCGACGGCAAGTCGCTCTCGTATTCGATTCGGCGCCTTCCGATCTCTCCGGCGCAGTTGTCGATCCTGAAGAAGTTCAACTCCTGGCGAATGATGAACGGCCTTCCCGCCGTGATGGTCGATGCCGAATTGTCCGATCACTGCGCCAAGCACTGCGCCTACATGGAGCAACACGGGTTCGACCACGGCGAAGAAAAGGACAAGCCCGGGTACACCGTCGAGGGCGCCGCCGCGGGAAGACGATCGTGCCTGAGCGAGACCGCCCCCAAGTCCGCGGTCACGATGTTCTACGCGACGTTCTTCCACCGGCTTCCGCTGATGCATCCGGGCACGAGCGCCATCGGCATCGGCGCGTCGAAGCGGTACTCCGCGATCGACGGCCTGACCAAGAAAAAGGCACGGGCTTGGCAATATCCGGTTCTGGTGCCTGCGCCGAATTCGTTCGCGCACCCCACCCACTTCGCACCCGAGCTTCCGCGCGCGCATCCCGACGGCATGCACTGCGGCTTCCCGATCACGATGACGTTCGACCGGGGGCGGATCACGGGCGTGAGTGCTACGCTCCATCGCAAACTCGGAAAGCGCGAGCGGAAGGCGAAGCGCAAGACCGAGGAACCGGTCGCGCTCCTTGTTTCCTGGCCCGGACACCCAGCCAACCCCAAACGCCCGGACAACAAGAACACGATCTGCCTGATTCCCAAAAAGCCGCTCCACCCCATGCACACCTACCGGGTAGCGGTGAGCTACACGCTCGACGGCAGAGCGACGGAACGCAGGTGGAGCTTCAACACAGGTCGCGCCGGGCCCGCACCGGTCGTCGCGGCGCGCCGAGGCGGCTGATGCGTTTTGCTGGGTGCGCCGCGTTACAAAGATACTTGCCCAACGCCTGACGGCGTTGCCGTCATACTTGCCCAACGCCTGACGGCGTTGGAGCCTCGGAACTCAGGAGGTAAGGCTGTGCGAACGCTCTTTCTTCTTGCCGCTTTGGCAGCTGCCGCGGACACATCCAGCGCGGACTCAAACGGCGCACAGCCCGCGGCCGACGCCGCGGAGGACTATCTCGCGCACGCGCCAGCGCACGCACCCACCCGCAGCGCGAACCACCGCAACCTGGAGTGGCTGCGTTCCGGCGACGATCCCGTGATCGCGGGCATCTTCCGCAAGCCCCTCGGTGTGGAGATCCACGCGACCCCGTGGTTCGCGACGCTGCGCGGCAGCTTCAACGACGGCGGCGGCCCCATTTCCGTCCAAAACGACCTTGGGGTCGGCGACGAAAACGTGTTCATGGGCAAGGTCACGCTACGGCTCACCCGGTTCCGTTTTGTCATGGAAGGGTCTGACGCGGAGTTCGATGGCAATCGCTCGCTGACCTCGGACGTCACGTTCGGCGACACTACCTTTGGAGCGGGGTCCCAGGTGCAATCGAATTTCGATCTGCGAAACCTCGGGTTCCGGGCCGAGTTCGGCGTGTTCAACAACGAGTTGTTCTCGGTGTTCGTCGGACTCGGGCTCGCGTATTACGACATCTCGATCGGGATGAGCGGTACCGCCGGGACCGAATCAAGCGACGGTGAGGCCTACATCCCGATACTCGAGCTCCTCGGCCAGGTGCGTCCGGGAGACTTCACGTTCGAACTCGGTGTCGCGGGCAGTTCGATCGGCATCGACGACTGGAGCGGCGACTATCTCGACACCCATATCAGCGCGGGATACCACGTGATCGCCGGCTTCGGGATCGAGGTCGGCTACCGCCGCACTTGGCTCGACGGCGATCTGAACGGCGTCACACTCAACGACATCGCGATCGACGGTTTCTTCGTCGGCCTCACCTGGAAGTTTTGAGCGTCGCGCACAGCCGGTGGGCCACACAGTCATCTTCTCTGATTCTGTGACCGATTTGGCTACCCCTTGTCCCCCTGACTTTGCGACATTACCCCGATGCAAAGGGTGCCTACATTCAGTTCCGACCTCGTGGCTCTGTTCGTCCTGATCCTGGTCCCGCTGCTTGCGCAACCGGCGGTCGCCGAAGAGGGCGACAACGGTGGTTCCGCCGATGGGGCGCTCCCCGGACGCGTGGATCAGCTCGAAACCGAAAATGCCGAGCTGCGCGAGCGGGTAGCTGCGCTCGAAAACGGAGGCGTGTCGGCCGCGGCGGACGAGGCGCTTGAAGACATCGAAGAGGAAGAAGAGGAAGAGGGCGGTATCGGCCTCGGAATCCGCGCCGAGAGAAACAACATCATCGCGACGCTCCAGATCTTCGGCGCGGTCGAGTTCGGCCACAACAACCCGGCTCCCCCCGGCGGCGGCCACACGTCGTTCGCGTTCGGCGAGGTTTCGTTTTTCGGCGTCGCGCAGATCGAGGAGAACTTCCACGTCCTCTCCGAAACCGTGATCAAGGGTGGCACCGGCGGACCCCACTTCGATCAGGAGCGCCTGTGGGGCAAGTGGGAATTCAGCGACGTGATCTGGGTCAAGTTCGGGCTCGAGCACGGCCAGGTCTCGCGTTGGAACCGCATCTTTCACCACGGCCGCTGGCTGGAGACTTCGATCTCGCGGCCCATGCTCGCGCGATTCGAGAGCAGCGGCTTCATGCCTTCGCACAACACGGGCCTCGAGGTCGGCGGCCGGACCGACACCGGCGCCGGACTGCTCGAATACATGGTGAGCATCACCAACGGCCGTGGAAGCGTTGCCACCAACCCACAAAAAGGAAGTGACGGCAACGACGACAAGGCCTTCGAGTTGGCGCTCAACATCCGGCCCGCCGGCACGCGCGATCTGCAAGTCGGCATCTTTCTGCGCACGGACGACATCCCGGCGGACAGCACCGTGGCGGCACGCGCGGGCGAAATCATGCAGCGCATCGCCACCGCGTTCATCGATCTGAGACGCGGAAAAATCGGGATCATGACCGAGTTCGCCTACGTGGAGGACGATGACTCGGTCTCGGGCCAGACATTCCGTCACAAATCGGCGTACATCCAAATCGAGTGGCAGAAGAGCGAGCGAACGACACCATATGCGCGCCTCGACTGGCGCGACATGGATCGAGGAGATCCCTATTACGTGGAGCTGGACCGGGATCTGGACCGCTACGAGATCCTGGTCGGCGTGCGGCAGGAGATCACCAACAACGCGGCGCTCAAGCTGGAGGTAGGATTCGGGGAACACGAGGCCCGAGCATCGAACGCTGACGTCCGAGACGTCAGCTACTTCAGAATCGCGGTACAACTGTCGTGGGTGTTTTAGCCATGAAGCTCCGCAACATACTCCCCCTGGTCGGCGCGGCTCTGCTTCTGGCGCCGACGCTGCGGGCCGCGGATGCGCAGGCGGCGACCTCACGCGATGGCGCGTCGGGCAAGGCCACCTCCGGAGCCCTTCACGTCGCGGTCATCGTGCATTCCAAAAACCCGATCAGCGAGATCTCCCTCGCCGAACTGCGCCAGTACTTCGCGCTCGAAAAGAGGTTCTGGCCGAACCGTTCGCGCGTTGCGCTCTACATGCGTCCGTCCAAGACGAAAGAGCAAAAGGTCCTGCTCGAGACGATCTACGAGAAATCGAGCCGGCACCTGAAGAAATACTGGAAGCGCATGGTCTTCATGGGCGACATCCCCGGCGAGCCCTCCTACGCGGGGACGACCAAAGCCGCGGTGGATCGCGTAAGGCGAAAGAAGGGCGGGATGTCGGTCATCATGGGGACGAAGGCTCCCAAAGGCGTCAAGGTGCTCGCGATCCGCTTGAAGAAGAGCGGTAAGGCGCTGCGTCCCGGGGACGCCGGTTACCCGTTGGTCTACAAGCCGAAGCCGGCGAAGAAGTAGCCGGGATTCTGGCCCAACCGCTGACGCGGTTGGAGCGTCTGACGCGGTTGGAGCGCGGGGCTCGGAGCCTAACGCTGCGCCCAGATCTTGAGTGTCTGGTCCTCCGAGATGGTCGCGAGGCGCGCACCGTCGGGGCTGAACGCGAGAGCGGTCACCCAATGATTGTGCGCGCTGAGCCGTAGGACCTGATCGCCAGTCTCGGGGTTCCAAAAGCGAACCGTCTTGTCACGGCCGCCGCTGACCAGGCGGCCGCCGGCGGGATGAAACGCGAGACACGTCACGGGTCCGGCGTGCTCGGCAAGCACATGCACGCACTTGCCGTCCTCGACCGACCAAACACGAACCGTCGCATCAGCGGACGCGGTCGCAACGCGGGCGCCGTTTGGCGAAATCGCGACGGCGAGAACTCGGTCCTCGTGCCCCTTGAGCACCGCGACCACTTCGCCGGTCTTCAAATCCCAGACCCGGGCGGTGCGGTCGAGAGAGCCCGACACGACGAGCCGGCCATCGTTCGACACGGCCACCGACGTCACGGGCTCTTCATGCCCCAACATCTTCAGAACCGTCTTGCCGGAGCCGTTCCACAGTCGCACTTCGTGATCCTGGGAGCCGGTGACGAGCTGATTCGTGTCGCCGACAAAGGCCAACGCAGCCACGGACAGCTGGTGCCCTTCGAGCGTTTGGAGCGTTTCTCCGGATCGCACGTCGATGAGCAGGACCGTCGCTTCCTCCTCGCTCCCGACGGCGAGCCGGGAACCGTCGGCGTTCGCGGCGATCGCGACGAAATAGGCCTCCTCGCTCTCGATCACGCTGCGCGACGCGCCGTCCCCGGCATCGAAGAGCTTGATCCATCCCTCATCGGGAGCCGAGACGGCGACGCGCCGGCCATCTTTGAGAAAAGCCAAGCCGGCTCCCGCGGACTCGCCGAGCGCGATGCTGCGCAACGCGGTGTGGCCCTCCGCCGCCCAGAATCGGACCCGACCGTTCGAAGCCCCCGACACGATGTACTGGGCCAACGGATCCGTCGCCACCGCGCGCACCGCGGCATCGTGTCCGATCAGCACGGAGCGAGACTCGAGCGTGGCGGAGTCCCAGACGCGAAGACTCGTGTCGTACGACGCGGTGACGAGGCCGGCGCCGTCCGCGGTGAACGCAAGACTCGACACCGGGTCGGCATGGCCCTCGAGAGTTCCGACGTATTCGAAATCGGGCAGGCGCCACACGGCCGGAGCGCGCACCTGAAACGCAGCGGCCAGATGGGCGCCATCCGGCGCGAACGCGAGGGCGACCACATCCCCCTCGGACTCGGCGAGTGCGTCGAGCGGCTCCCCCGATTCCGCGTTGAACAGCGCCACCGATCCTTCGGTGCCGGCCGCCACGGTCTTGCCGTCCGCCGAGAGCGCGAGCGCGCGAACGGGGAGCTTCACCTCGATCCGCTTTAGCTCGGACATGCGGGAGGAATCCCAGAAGCGCAAGGTCTTGTCCGTCGAGGAGGAAACCAGCACGGTTCCGTCGGCCTGAAACGCGAGACCCGTAACCGCGCGCTCATGCCCGGTCAATGCACCGCGCGGGTTGCCGGTTTGCGCATCGAAGAGATAGATCTGGTGATCGAGCGCAGCCGCGAGGACCGAGCCGTCCGGGCTGAACGCGAGCATCGAGACCTTCGGGAGCGGCGTGGGGATATCGAACAGCGCTGTGTCCTCGCCGACCTCGTAGATACGGATGCGATTGTCCTCGCTTCCGGTGGCCACTCGTTTGCCGTCGGGCGCAAACGCCAGCGCCGTCACGCGGCCCTGGTGGGCGTCCAAAGTCGCCATGGACGTGTCCGCGCGAAAGTAGAGGTGGTTCCACTCCCAACCGCGCATGTTTTCCGAGCACGCATCCAGGCGCTGCTTGGCCTCCAGCGCCTCCAGCAAACGCAGGCTCGACGCCGCTGCGGCCAGGTTCGCGAGGTAGCTGCGCTGCTCGGCCTGCTGTTCGAGGCCAAGCGCCTTCTCTTCGTTCGCCAGCGCGCGCTTTTCGTTGTCCTGTGCCAGATCACGCGCCTGCTCGGTCTCGGCCTGTGCGGTTTGCACCTCCTGGAGACGCCTCCGCTGCTGCAACGAGAACACAGCCGCGCTGCCGAGCAACACGAGCAGGACGCAAGCGAGCGCGGCAGCCATCCCGCGGTTGCGACGCACCCACTTGCGAAACTCGGCCCACGCGCCCGTCTGATACGCGCGCACGACCCTGCCTTCCAAGAACGCGCGCACGTCCTCGGCCATTTCCATCATCGTCTCGTAGCGGTCGGTCGGCCGGCGCTCCATCGCCTTCTCGCAAATCGCGACCAACTCCGCGGGCGCGTCACAGTCCATCTCCGAGATCGATTTCGGCGGACCGGCGATCGCGAGGGTCAACACCGCGGTGGCCGAGGGCATCGCCGTGCCGGCCACCTCTTCGATGTACGGCATGTTCCCCGTAAGCAACGTGTAGAGCAGCGCGCCGACGGAGTAGACATCGGCCCGCCCGTCGAGTTCGGCGATGCGCCCCATCGCCTGCTCCGGCGCCATGAACGCCGGCGTGCCCAACACTGTGCCGTCCATCGTTTGGAGCGCCGACGCCGGCGCGCGCTCGAGGTCCTCGATCCGGTCCGTGTTGACGATGGTCTGATTGGCGAGATGGTCGTGGGACGGAGGCCGGTCGTCCCGTCCAACGACCTTCGCAAGCCCCCAGTCCATGACGTAGGTTTCACCGAACTTCCCGACCATGATGTTCGACGGTTTCAGGTCGCGGTGGATGACGCCCTTGCTATGCGCGTACGCCATCGTCTCGCAGACGCGGTGCAACACGGCGAGCGCGCGAGGCCGGCTCCAACCTTCGGCCTCCTCCTGGGCGAGGGAGAAGATCTCCTTGAGCTCACGGCCCTTCACGAGGCGCATCGTGAAATAGACCCGGCCCTGGGGGTCGACTCCCATCTCGGGCACGGGCACGACACCCGGCTGGTCGAGCTGTCCCGTGATCTGCGCCTCCTCGAGGAAGCGACTCACCACCGACATGTCGACAAGCGGCGCATCCTGGCCATCGGGCGTGCGCACGTTCATGAGCATCGCCTTCATCGCGAGGTTGCGGCGCAGATCGCGATCCCAGACGTTCAGCACGACGCCCATGCCGCCGCGCGCGACCTCGCCCCGCAACTGGTAGCGGCTGTTCTCCGGCAAGCGTTCCGCGAGTTCGCGAATGCGATCGCGAATCGAGGAGTCCGACTGCATGTGCGGGGCGGAGTCGAGCGAGATCCCCGGATCGAGATCGGCGCCGAACTGCTCCTTCAGAGCCTCGTTGAAGCGCTTCCCGATCTCGGATTCGCTCTTGGACGGCACCTCCCACGACTCCGAACTGGGCTCGGAGACCGCGCCCGGAACCGGGTCCGGCTGCTTCTGCGTTTCGTCGCGGGGAGATTCGGGATCCATTGGGTCCAGATTATTCACAAGTTCACGGGAAACGCCGGGAGCGTATGGGACGTTTTTCGCCACAGAGCCAGACGAGCACCGAGGTGAGGGGACGGGCGCGTGCGCCGGGGCACCTCCTGCTCCTACCCCTCCCGGCTAGGGTCTGTCTGAGAACTCCTCCGTCGGCCCGAGATCGAGCTGGGAGGTTCGTCAGGCGTCGTTCGCAGACGACGCTGTATCCATGGAAAGCTACCGCGAGGAGGCGAACGGCGGCTGACGGGCCTATCCAGCCGATCGAAGCCAGGCGGAGTTTTCAGACAGACCCTCGTTCGGACATCGCGGGAGTGCGCGTTAGCATGCTTGAGACCTTGAAGCATCTCACGGAAGCCCTCGCCGCGCTGACGCTGCTGCTCGCGGCCTGCAACAACGGCAGCGGGGGCGTCGGACCCTCGCCGTTTCACTCGCTCGAAACGGAGACCCTAACGATGGGGCCCGCGACGCTGCGCGTTTGGATCGCGGACACCGTTGCGACCCAGGCGAACGGCCTCATGGATGCCGTGGAAGCGGACCTCGATCCGCTCGCGAACGGCACGCTACGGGGCATGCTGTTCGTGTTCCCGACCGCGCGGATGCTCAGTTTCTGGATGCGCGATACCGAGGTCCCCCTCGATCTGGCGTATCTGGACGAGAGCGGCCGGGTGATCGAGGTGCACTCGCTCGTGCCGCTGGACGAGACGCTCGTGCCGTCGAGCGTACCGGTGCGCTACGCCCTCGAGTTGCGTGCGGGGACGCTACTGGCCGAGGGGCTCGGTGTCGGCGACACCCTCGAACTGCCCTGACGGTGCACCTCCCGGGAGCGCCTACCGGCTGAGGAGAAACGCCAACAGCGCGTCGCGATCCGTGTCGGATAGCGCCTCGTACGCATCGGTGACCTCAGCCGCCGTCCCATCGTGGCGACGGATCGCGGCGCGCACGGTCTGAGACCGGCCATCGTGGAAATACGGCGCCGTGTCGCGCAGTCCGCGAAGCGGCGCGGTGCGGTAAAGGCCCGAGGTCGCCAGACCCTGCGTGACGCCGACAAACCCGTCGGGCTGGACGTCGTGCAACAGGAGGTCGGAATAGAGTTCGACGCCATCCATCACCGGCGTGTGGCACTTCGCGCACCCCACGCTCGAAAACAGCGCTTGGCCGTCGAGAATCTGCTGCGTATCCGGAAGTTTCGGCGGGAAGTCGAGCATGCGCAGGAAAAACACCAGGTCATCGATGTCGGTCTGCGGAATCTCGGGATCTTCGACGCCGTCATCGACATCGTCGTCCGCGTCGTCGCCGTCGCCGTCGCCATCGGAAATGAACCCGAACGGGTTGCCGTTGTCCGGCACGGTGATGCCCATCTCGTTGCCCAGGGCGTCTCGCACGAACGACTCGAGGTCCGGCACCTGCGCCTTCCACCCCAACCGTCCGATGGACCCGTCGCCGAGCACATGGACCATGCCGGGGATCTTGTCCGGGTTGCCGCCGGCCGCGCCCGCCATGATGGTCTCGTCCGAAATCGTCTCGACCAGGCCAAGACCGAGCGTGGTCGGCGAGTTGCGTTCTTCGACAAACGCCACCGTCGTCGGTATCTCCTCGCGCGGGAACCCGAGCCGGCTGTGGGTCTGCGCCAACGCTCCGGTCGCGCCCGGGGCGGAACCGTCGGGCATCTGCGGCCGCTGCACCTGGACATCGATGCCGCCCGCCCCACCGATCACCGGATCCTGGTGGCACGCGCGACAGGAGTCGCCGTTGAACACGGGGCCAACGCCATCCTTCATCAGGAAGTCTTTGTCGAACAGCGCACGGCCGCGCAAGAACGCCGCCTGTTCCTCGGCGTCGAGCGCCGTATGCGGCGCGCCCGCTTCACCGGGCTCGGGAATCGGCGAATTCGGGGGCAACAGTCCCGCACCGACCAGTCCGGCCACCGCCAGAGTCATGGCGACCAAGAGGCGAACTCGCATGCGCATCACCGTGTCTCCAAGTACGCGATCAGGGCCGCTTGGTCGTCGGAGTCCAACCCCGCGAACAAGTCGCGGGACGTCGCCCCCGTGCCGCCGTGCGCCGCGATGGCGTCGGCGATCGTGTCGGCGCGCCCGTCGTGCAAATACGGCGCGTGATGGCGCAATCCCCAAAGCGGCGCCGTGCGGAACTCCGAACCGGATGCGATCCCCATGACCACGCCGTCCGCGAGTTCCGGTCCCATTTCGTGAATCAGCAAGTCGGTGAAGGCGAACACCGGATCGCCGTCGGTGACGAGGTTCGGGATGTGGCAATCGTCGCACCGCGCCTGGCGAAACAGCGTCTCGCCGTGTTGGGCCTGCTCGTCCATGGGGAGCTGCGGCGGAGGTGCCAGCTCCCGCACGAACATGAGCAGGTCTCGAAGCTGCTCGAACGACATCTCGGGATCTTCGACGTCGTCATCGTCCTCGGTCGGCGACTCGGGAGCGGACACCTGCTGCTCGATCGAAAGGCCACCGGACAGGGGACCGAAGCTCAACGGTTGCGTGGTGATGCCCAGATGGTTGAAGAGCGGACCGCGGATGAAATCCTCGAGGCCCGCTTCCTGCGCCTTGAACCCAAACCGGCCGATCGGAGCGAAGTCGAAGTTCACGCGGCCGCGGATGCCGTCGCCGTTCAGGTCGGCGGGATCCTCGTTCGCGCGGATGTCCGCCGCCGAAATGCGCTCCAGGAGCCCCATGCCAAACGTCGCGGGCGCGTTGCGCTGCGCGATCACCTCCGCGTCGGCGGGAATCGTCTCTCGCGCTACGCGTTCATACGAGAAGTTGCGCGCCACGATCGTGAGCGCGCCCTGCACCGGCTGCAAACCGCCACCAACCTCGTCGGCGACGATCGAGAAGTTGCGATAAAGCGGCGACGAACCACCCGTGACCGGAAGCTCGTGGCAGGACCGGCAGGAGTTCGTATTGAATTCCGGGCCATGCCCCTCGGCTAGCCGGAACCGGTGCTCGAAGAGCGCCTGGCCACGATCAAACGACGCGAGTTGCGCCTCGGTCAGGCCGGGATTCGGTCCGCCGAGTTTCGGAGTCGAAGTCGTGGAGGGAGGGCCGCCGGAACTGCCTCCGCAGGCGGCCAGGCCGACCAAGATCAAAAGGCCGGCGCCAGCCCGAATGTGTCGTCGCATGCTGATTCCTGTCGGCGGGCAGCCCGTGGCCCGCGTAGCCCATAGGATTGCACCTTACCGGGCCGAAGCAACCAACGACGTGTCTCAGGTAACGATGCGTGTTCGTAACCGGCGGCGTGCGGTCGACTTACGAGGTCGTGCCGTAGGTGCGACCGAGGTGCCGAGCGCTAGTCGAAGGATCGGATTTGCACGTAGGCGGTCGCCGCGTTCTCCCGAACGGTGGCGTCGTCGTCCGTGCTCATCGCACCCTGCAGCTTCGGGAGGACCGCTTTGGAAGCCGTACCGAACGCGACGAGCGCAGCCGGGATCTCGCGACGAACCTCGACGGCCGGGTCGGTGCCAAGGAGCCCGGCGAGCATGTGCACGTAGGGGCTGGCAATTTCGCCATAACGCGCGAGGGCGAGCACGGACGCCTGGCGCACCGCGTTGTCCTCGGCTTCCATCGCCTCGGCGACGGATTCCACCAAATCGGAAAATGCCATGCCCTCGGCGCTTTCCACCGAAGGCACCATGTCGAGGACGGCCACCAATGTGGTGAGCGCCGTCTCGCGGACTCTTGCGTCGTCCTGACGCGCGATGCCCGCGCCGACGGCGTGAATCACCATCGGCCCGAACACGGCTTCGCGCCGCTCTCCTGCGGCATCTGCGTATTCCGCGGCAACCTGCTCCACCATGACAGCCACCGAATCCACGTCCAGAGCGTCGATCGCGTCCAACACCGCGGCGCGTTTCTCGTCGCTCGCTCCCGGTCCAAACAGGGCGCGCACCACAAACGACATCACGACGGGGTGGGTCGTCTGCAAACCAACAGTCAGCGCTTCGACCTCGTCCGATTGGGACGCAGCGTCCAGTCGTGTCAGCGCACTGGCCACTGCTTGCGCGGCCGGCGAGTCCTGCCCCTGGTTCGCCGCCCTTTCCATCAGTGCCGGAAGCAACCGCGCCACATGATCGGCGTCACGTGTGAGTGCTTCGCCGATGGACCGGGCCGCCGATTCGTCGGCGTCGGCCAACGACTCGACGAGCTGGTCCAGCGTATCGGAAACCTCTTCGCCCATCGCCGCGACGTCGACAGCCGCGCGCGCGCGTTCGGCCTCGCTTCCCGTGAGAAGGTGCACCACGATGTCGTTTACACCGGCGTCTGACGATCCGGATTCCTCGACGCGGCGGGCTCGACGGACACGCGCGATGGCACGTTCCCAGAGTTCGCCCGTCGTGGTGCCGGGAAGATAGCCCCCCGCCTCGCCGAGCGAACCGAGTTGCAGGCCACAGCGATCGGCGAGTTCGCGACCGCGATCCATGTGGTCGGTCTCGACGCGGATCAGCTCCTCCTGCTCCCAGTCTGTTTTCGTGTCCCACTCGAACACGGTGATCGCGTCGGCGTAGGCCTCCGCCACAAGCCGGTACGCTTCCACCACGGCCTTCTCGCGTTCGCTGGAACCGGTTTGCGCGAGCGCGTTCTTGACCTCGAAATTCAGAGCGCCGACCAGTTCGTAGCGCTCCGCGATGCTGGCGTCGCCCGCGAGCTGCTCCAGTTGCATCGCCGCGCGCCGAACACCGTCAAACTGCGAATGGTCGATCTTCTTCTCGACCTCCCGCGGTTCGGAGTCGCCGCCGATCAGGAACGGAACAGCGATGCTGATGGCAAGAAGCACGAGTCCCGAGACGATCAACCCCCCACGGCGCCGCGGCGGCGGAAGATCAACGGGCGCGGTGTCGAGAGCAATTTGCACAGCCTCGGTCATGATCGTCCCTATCGACGGGCACCGGCCGCCCACTTAAGGGCCGGATCACGGCGGAAATGCGCCGGGAGCCTGCACTTTCTGCGGGGGACGCCGCTGCTGGCGCCACGCGCCCCCACCCCGTCCTAACCCGTTGTCTCTGAGGCACTAACGCCCCACCTGTGTGGCTACCCGCCGTCGAGGCGAAACGGGTGCGCCCGGATGTAGATGAGCACATGGCCCCCGTCGGGCTCCGGAACCACCATGAGCGCCAACGCGCCGGGCTTGATTCCAACGCCCGGTGCCGTCTTACGATCCGCTGTTCGGGTGTTTGCACCTCCACAGTCCTACCGAACGGGAGGTTCAGCGGCTTGGGTCACCCCCGCACCACCGTTGGGACACGCGTGTGAATCCGGGGTGACCAAAAAATGGGCCGGCCCCGGGGTCGCTGGTGCGCTCCCGGGCCAGCCTCCTCCTCTAGGTTCCCTTCCAACGCAAACTGCAGTCGGCAAACTCGCCATGGCGAGCTACCACCCTCTTTTCCGTTGAGGTCCATCGCGCGGCACACTGTTCCTCGCGCCGTACGAGAGTCACGACATCCACGGGAGAAGTCCGCCAACAGGCCGGAGAGTTTCCGGTATCGCTAGCTGCCGCGGATCTCAGCCAAAACGTGCCGACACTCGCGGAGCAGGTCCTGGTCCGCCGTCGTCTCTGAGAATGCGCCGGTTGCGGCTGCGTGGCAGACCGCCCGAAACCGTGCCAGGCGCCACGTGTCGGCGTCCATCTCGCCGTACACGCCCCGGAATCGCTCACGCGCCGGGCGTGGCAGAAACCCGCAAATCAGCGAAAGGTCCACCGCCGGATCCCCGCGGAGCACGTCCCCCCAATCGATGATGCCGGCGAAGGATCGGTGGTCATCAACGAGAATGTGGCGGGCGTACAAATCACCGTGCACAACGCGGCGGGGCCGGGATCCGGACGGCAAGTCTTGCAGGAACGGTTCGAAGTCCGCCGCGGAAGAGAGTTGCCCCGCGGATTCGAGGTGGGCGAGATCCCGACGCGCCGACTCCGCACGCGACGGATCCAACTTCGTGAAGAAGTCGTCGCGCAGTTCGAGCGGCTCGGGGTCGATGTCGTGCAACTCGCGCAGAATGTGCGCGAGCGGCTCCGCGATGCGTTCGCGCTCAGCCGGTGAGAGAGCCGCGCGGCACGCTGTCCGGCCGGGCAGATAGCGGCACCCGGCGTAGGGCCACGGATAATCGCCGAGCGGTTGCCCGATGAACTCCGGTACGGGAACGGGGGCGGTGAGTTGCGCGGCGATCGCCGGGAGCGCGGCGCATTCGGCGGCGATGTTGGGAGCGCCCAGCGCGCGCTGCGGGAAACGAAACACGTAGCGCGGCCCAACGCGGTAGACGACGTTGTCCCATCCGACACCGAGTCGGGAGATCTCGTCATCCGCGAGCTCCGGCGCAACGGCACGCACAAGCCGCCGCGCAAGCGCCTCGTCCACCTCGATCTCGGGAACCCACGGACCGCTCATGCCGCGCATCATCGTAAGAGCGGCAAGGACTAGAAGCTGCGACGCATTTCGCACAAGATGCCGCGATGGCCAAATACCGCTATGCCGTTTTGGGCGCAGGAAAACAGGGCGTCGCGATTGCATATGACCTCGCACGGTTCGGGGATGCGGCGGAAATCCTGCTGATGGACCAGCGTGAATCCGTCGTGGCGGAGGGCGCCGCGCGGATCCAGTCGCTCGTACCCGGGGCTCCGGTACGCGCCAAAGCCGCCGACTTCGATCAGCCCGAGAGTGCAACCCTGTTGTCCGGGTGCGACGTGGCGGTGAGCGCGCTTCCGTATCGAATGAACGCGACGCTCGCGCGCGCCGCGGTCAAAGGCGGCACATCGTTTTGTGATCTGGGAGGAAACACCGATGTCGTGCGCGAGACGCTCGAGCTCGATACCGCAGCGCGCGCGGCGGGCGTTTGTGTCGTACCGGATTGCGGATTGGCGCCGGGGTTGAACAACGTGCTCGCCGCGCACGCGCTCACTCTCGTTCCTGGGGCGAAACACGTGCGCATGTACTGCGGCGGGTTGCCGCAAGAGCCCGTCGGTCCGCTCGGCTACCGGCTGTTCTTTTCCATCGACGGGCTGACCAACGAGTACATGGGGCACGCGACCATTGTGCGCGGCGGCAGACTCGAGAACGTCGAAGCGTTCACCGAGGTCGAGCCGTTTCCGGGCACGCGCGCGCTCGGCAAGCTGGAAGCGTTTTTCACATCCGGCGGCACGTCGACCGCGCCGGAGCATCTCGCGGGGCAACTCGACACGTACGAGTACAAGACCATCCGGTA
The DNA here is from genome assembly GCA_036443405.1 of Planctomycetota bacterium. Lineage (GTDB taxonomy): Bacteria > Planctomycetota > PLA2 > PLA2 > PLA2 > JAZFYD01. The sequence continues at coordinate 5,216 of JAZFYD010000065.1, read as the reverse complement.
CGCCGGGCACTTCGACAAGATGCGCGCGATGATCGAGTTGGGATTGCTCGACCTGGAACCGGTGGACGTGAACGGACACGCCGTTGCGCCGCGTGATCTGTTTCACGCGGTGGCGGAGCCGCGATTGGACCGGGGGCCGACAGACGACGTGGTGTTGTTGCGGGTCGAGTGCACCGATGCGACGGGCGCGGGTGCGCGGTTCGACATGGTGCAGCGGTTGGACCCCGCGACCGGATTCACGGCCATGGAGCAGGGCACGGGCTATCCGACCGCCGCGATCGCCCACGCCCTCGCCGGCCACCAGACGCGCCCCGGCGCCTACACCCCCGAGCGCGCGGGCTTGGGCGCCAAACACCTCCAGCAGCTGAGAAAACGCGGACTCGCGATCAAGCGCACGACGATCCGCGCCCGATAATCTGCGGAGGATCACGCAATTTGTGGATAACCACACCAAACTGCGGCCCCCGTGCCGCATCCTCTCCCCCCAACTCCGTTCATCCCAACCACTTACAACGCCCGAGAACGGTACCTGGAACCGTGTGCGGCATTGTGGAAAGTGAGGGGGGTTCGGGTGTCTACCTCGGGTCTTCCTTGTGGAGTTCGACTTCTGCGCCCTCCTCGAACGTCTCTTCCTGTTCCTCGCGGTCGGCAACTCCGGGAAGAGGCGGCATCACGGGGGAGTGCCCCTGTTCCGCCGGCCACGAAGCCGAGGGAATCTTGCGGGTGCTGAACTCGACCGACTGACAACCGTTAGCTCGCAGCAAACGCGTGACGGCGGCGACTTTCCGGTGAGGCGCGATGTCGGTCGCCAGAACACGCCCCTCCACTCGCAGTCCGGCCGGCGCGCGTTTCACGGCCTCGGCCATCCACCTACTCACGTCTTCGAGACTGGAACTGCTCCGGTTCGCAAAGCGAAACTCGACCGGGCCAAGACCACCATCCGCCGTGCGCGCACGGAACACGAGCACGGAAAGCAGGAATCGCTTCTTCGGCAAACCGATTGCGACATCGATCGGTAACGACGCATCCACGATGCGATTGCCCTCTACGAACGCCAACCGGCTGAAGTGTTGCTCCACCATCACCATCATCACCTGCTTCGCGTGCTTCCACTGGGCATCCTCGTGCGCCTCCAACAAGACGCGCATCACCGACACGTCCATGTCGGGGCCGTGTCGCATCCAACCGCTCTTGCCCTGAGCCCGCTTCTCCTTGTCATACAGATCCGCCCGCAACCGGAGTTGCGCGCCCAATTGCTTGAGCGACACGTTCGACCAGGTACCGGGCTCCGCCTCGATCTGAAGTTGCCCGCCCTGCTCGAGTCGCACGCGCACGCTCGGATGCGCGTCAGGGATCTTCTGTCGTCCCCACGTGAACGGCTCGTCGGATTTCTTCGCCGGCGGCTTGTACTCGTCTTGCGCGTTCTTGTCCTGCGCATCGTTGTCTGCCGCTTTGTCGCTCCCCTCGGCCGGCGTTCCGTCCTGCGCCATTCCGACAGCGATGCCGACGTCGGGCTCCTCTTCCTCGCCAAACTGAACGAACCCGATCGCCAACGCCGCGGCCGCCGCCACCGGCCAAACCCAATGCGGATTGAAGCGCCGCGTCGTCGCGCGTTGCTCGTCCAGCGACTCGTACAAGTCGTCCGCGAGCCCGGGCGAGGGAGCGACGTCCCTATAGGCTTGCGCGATGATCCGTTCGACGTCCGGGGTCGGGTTGTTCGTCTCGTTCTTTTTCATCGTGAAGTCTCCGGGACAGCTGTCCCCTAAGGTGTGCGATGGCTTTTTTGTAGCGGCGCCGCACCGTCGATGCGCTCGTGCGCCGGGCGGCAGCGATCTCCTCGGCGCTCCAACCTTCGACCGCGCGCAGGAACAGGATCGAACGAGTCTCCTCGCGCATCCCCACCATCAACTCCTTGAGAATCTCGATCTCCGGCGGTTCGTCGCCGCGGGGCGCCACCAGGTCGGCGTTCTCGTCGAGGTGCCGGACCAGGCGCAGGCGCTCGCGCCGTGCGCTGTCCCGAGCCTTGTTGCGCGCGATGCGAAACAGCCAGGGCACGAATCGCTTGGCCTCGCGCAGCCTCGGAAGCTGCGCCCACGCGGTCAGAAAAGCCTGCTGCAGCGCGTCCTCGGCGTCTTCCCGCCGGCGCACCCGCGCCACGAGATCCAGGAACATCGGCCGGTGATACCGGGCGTGAAGCCGCGAGAATGCGGCACGGTCCCCCGCCTGCGCCAGCCGGACATCTCCAATGTCTGCCATCGCCTAACCTGACGCACAGCCTACGCTGCGCCGGTCAGAAGTTCTTGCCCAACGGCTGACGCCGTTGGAGCCACAAAAAGCGGGGGAGACGCACTCAGCGCTTTTTCTTGTTCCGCTTCGTCTCCGGCTCGCGGCCAATCGACGTCGTCAGCGTCTTTTGGTGCGCGGGGACCCACTCCGCGGACTCCGGGTCAAGCCCCACGGCGTCGACAACGTTCATGATGCTGCGGTTGGTCACCTGGTCGTGGCTGAGCCCGCCGAGGTGGCCGCACTCGTGCGCGGTCGTGAGCGCCATCGCGCCGGCGAAGCCGTTGACCAGCGAGCGAATCGCATCGTGGCGGATGTTGCGTTCTTTAGAACTGCCCCACTCGTAACGCCCGATGAAGAACTTCACGTCCGGCGTCGCGAGCTTCGGCTTCAGCGCGTGTTTGCGATAGAGCGTGCGCTCCAGAAACGTGGAAAACGTGAACGCCTTGTTCGGCGGAAACGCGCGGCCGCCGGCCGCGGGGTCGTCGCCCGCGATCGTGACGACCCAGATCTTGTGGCCCTTCACTCCTTCGGGAGGCTCGAGGCCGAACGAGATGTCGTAGGAAACACCCGGGATCGCCGTTCCGTCGGCGTTGCGCCAGTACATCTTGTTGAGGTAAGCCATGCAGCGCGCGAGCAACTCGTCCTGGATCCAATCGTCCATCGGCCCCTCGTACCCGCCGGTGTTCAGGCCGATGCGTTTCATGTCCTGATCGATCGTGCGCTTTTTCTTGTCGCCGAAGGTCAGCACGACCGCGATGCCGTTGGGTTCGCACTTGTAGGACTTCGGATCGCGGTGCCGCAGCAGGATGCCGCCGTTGTGCGCCCACAGATAAAGCGGCGGGTAACGCTGCGCGACCTTTTCCTTCACGTAGTAGAGGAAGTAGCGGTAGAGCTTCGGCTCCCCCCACTCGGTGCAGAGCGGGGTGTTGCGCCACTTCTCGTCCGGCACGGTACGGATGGCGAGCGTAAGCCCCTTGGTCTTGAGCTTGTTGCGCCGGAAGCCATCCATGAAGAACTCGAACGACCAGTAGCCCTTTTCGGCCAGCGGGCTCGCCGGTTTCTTGGCCTTCTCGCGCGTGCGGCGATACCGGCTGAGCATCTCGCGCTCCGCCTGGTTCACAAAACCCTCGAGCCATCGCGAGCCCTCGGGCGCCGCCGCCGTCAACTCCGGAACCACGAGGCCGTCGCGGAACAGCAGTTTCAGCTTCTTCTCGCTCTTGTTCACCGCCTCCGCGACGCGCAACGCCGACGCGGCGTCGCCGCAGACGAACGCGAAGTCCGCGAGGTCTTTTTCTGTGAGTTTCTTCACGAGGGCGGCACAGGCCTCCGCGTCGCCGGGGATTTCATGCGAGCCACCGGAGTGCGTGCGCATCCCGAGGTTGCGCTGGAACGCGGCGGCCAGGTCCGACGCGCCCGGCGATCCGTCGTGCAGCGCAACCGCCTTGGCCGCCTTGAACGGCATCGTCGCGTAGTTCGCCGCCCAGATCGCGTGGTCGACGTGGCTCGCGCTCAGATGAACGATCGTGTCCTTTGGGTCCAGCGTGAAACTCGGGGTCCACGGCGTCATCAGGACAAGCGGGACCTTCTTCTTGCGCGAGAGCTTGGTGAGTCCGGCCACGCAGCGGCCGGTCGGCGCGCCCAGCATCACGACCGGCTTGTGCGTCTTCATCGCGGCCGCGACCGCGGCCTGTTTGGGGTCATCCCCGTCGTCGACGACGATCAACTCGAGCGGCCGCCCATTGAGCGGATCGGTTCCGGTCCAGCCGGCCAGGGACTCCCGGACACCCTCGAGGTACGCCTCGGCCGGGCTCTTGGATGCCCCGGAGAGCGGCCCGACAAACAGGATCTTGAAGGGCTTTTTCTTCTTGGCCGCCCGCGCCGGCTCGACGGTCCAAAAGACCGCGAGCGCCGCGAGTACGAACACGGTCCACCTGCGCATGCGCCACATCGTAGAGGCGAATTGCAAACCGTCGTGTTCCCGGCCGCGGCCGCATGGGGCGACACAAAAAAGGGGCAGCGCAGCTTGTCACTGCGCTACCCGCTCGGACTCCAATCTCAATACCCTATCCGAGTTTCAAGCTCGATCAGCGTCCATCATCTCTAGGCGCAAACGTGCCGACGAATCCGCAGCTTTTTCGCACAAAGTCCGCCGATTTTCTTGTGACGCCGATGGAACGACCCGGCCCGCTAACCGGGATCGAACTCGGGGTCGGGTTTGAACTCGCGGGGAACCTCGCTCGGCTCACGGGGCTTGCCGCGCATCTGGTCGAGTTGGACCTTGTACGGGAACCTGCGTTTGTACATCGCGGCGGCTTTGCGGTAGCTGCCGGTGACGGTGAAAATCACGTGCGCCAGCTTGCTATAGGAGAAGTGGTGGTTGTGGATCGCCGTCTCCTTCCAGCGCTTGTTCTGGATCGTGGAGATAAGTGCCTCGCCCTGCCCGATGAGCGCTGATGCGAACGTGACGTCGCGCACCTTCATGGCGTAGATCGTTTCGTCGCGGAGGATGCTCACGAAAATCGCGGTCTGGCGGTCCTTGATCTGCTTCGCGATGCGCGCCCCCTCCCCGGTCTTGCGCAGCGAATACGGATACTTGCCTTCGAGATGCAGGCTGCTGACGCGGTACCCCTCCCAATTCGGACTGGCCATCGCCGCGAGGGCACGCCGGTAGTAGTCAAACGCCGTCGTGACAGCCTTTTTCCACTTGTCGTACGCTTCGCGCCCGGCGACCGGCTGGTAGTTGGCCGCGAGCCCGTCGTACAACTTGAACAGCTCGAAGAGGTTCTTGTTCTCGTCCTTGCCCGCGAGCGCTGCGATCTTCTCTTGGTAGTCCGCGATGTATCGCGACTCCTTGCGTAGCTCCTTGATCCGCCCCTGTTTCAGCGGGACCGTGAGGGTGACGTCCTGGCCGTAGTTGCGAAACGTCACCG
>JAZFYD010000064.1:0-10353 GCA_036443405.1 Planctomycetota bacterium | reverse complement strand
TTGACGGACGACGACCTCATCTCGTTGCTCGCACACGAGCTTGTTCACGTCTATCGCCAGCGCAACGGTCGTCATTCGACGGGGAGGGCGGTGCTGTCGGATCTCGACCGGGACTGGCATTCCGCGTCTACGGCTCTACTCGAAGGCGAGGCCGAATTCTTGTCGGCGGCATTGTCGCGAGCGCTCCCGGGCCTGCCTGTTGTCCGGCACGGGAGGGTTCGGGGCGGCGTAACGTTTGGCGGTGACACGGCCGCGGAGCCGCGCGTGTTTTACGAAATGCCCAAGTTCATCTATGAAACCGGCGCGGAGTTCATCGTGTACATGCATCGCGCGTGGGGGCTCGCCGGCCACTCGCGGGCCTTTGCCGATCCGCCGCGATCCACCGAGCAGATCCTGCACCCGCACAAGTACTGCACGGAGCGACCCGACGACCCGACTGTCGTGAGGGGCGGCGACCCCTCGAAGTTTCTCGGCGCCGGATACACAAAGCTCGACGTTTCGGTGCTGGGCGAATGGACGATCCGCACGATGTTTCTGCAAACGTTGGAAGCGCCGGTCGCGGAGGGCGCCGCCTCTGGCTGGGACGGGGATCGATGCCATCTCTTTTCGGGCCCGGATGATCGGCTCCTCGTCACGATCGCGTCCGTATGGGACAGCTCGGATGACGCGCGTGCGTTCGCGGACGCTTGGCTCACGTGGGCGGCGAAGCGTGACGGCGGGGAGTGGATGGCGACTGCCGGCGAAACGCAGGTGCTGCGCACGTCGGATGGGACGGTCGCGCTGCAGGTGAAAGGGGCTTGGGTCTTCTTGGCCGACGGATTTGGTGCCGAAGACCCAGGCCTCTTGCTCGACGTGGTCGGCAACGTGAGCCACTACGTTCGCACCGCCCTCGATGCGCGCCGCGACCGGTACGCGGCCGCCGCCGCGGATGCGCGCTGAACCCTGTGCTAGACTCCCGCCGTGCTGCGCCAAATCCTTCCCGAGGACGCCGCGAAAGCCGTTGAGAAAGAGCGCGCGCTCCTGCTGCGGGTCAAAGAGCTCGTGGAGGGCGCGGACGCCAAGGGGACAGCCGTCGCCCACGTCGACGAGTTGCTCGCGCACCTCGATGAGATGTTTCTCCTGGTCGTGGTCGGCGAGGTGAAAGCCGGCAAGTCGGCGTTCATCAACGCGATCCTCGACGCCGACGTCTGTCCCGAGGGGCCGACGCCGCTGACCGACCGCGTGCACGTGCTCGCGTACGGCGAAACGGAGGAAGAGACGGTGCTCGAGGAGCACATCCTTCGCCGCACCGTTCCCGTGAAGGCGCTCCAGCAGCTCCATGTCGTCGACACACCCGGAACGAACTCACCGCTGATGCGCCACCAGGAGATCACCAAGGGGTTCCTGCCGCGCGCGGACATCGTGTTTTTCGTGACGTCGATCGACTGTCCGTTGACGCAGACCGAGATCCAGCTGCTCAAGGAGATCCGGGAGCGGTGGAAAAAGGAGGTCGCGTGCGTGCTGTCCAAGACGGACATGCATCCCCCCGAGCATCGGGAGATCGTGCTCGAGTACCTCACGAATTCGTTTCGCGAGCACCTCGGATTCAGCCCGCCGCTGCTTCCGGTGTCGTCCCACGCGGCGCGCAAGGCGCGCAAGGACGGTGACGAGGAGGCGCTGGAAGCAAGCGGGATCCCGGCGGTCGAACGGTACATCGTCGAGAACCTCTCCGAGGAGCAGCAGGTCCGGCTGAAACTGAGGAGCCCGCTCGGCGCCGCGCTCGACGTCACGAAGCGAGTGGAGCGTTCGGCGACCACGCAACTGGACGTGCTCGAGGACGACTTCAAGGGTTGGAAGACGCTCGAGGAGCAGATCCGGTTCGCCGAGACGTCGCTTTGCGAACGGGCCGAGCGGCTCGTTGCGCCCATCGCCGTTGCGTTCGAGAACCTGGAGGCGCGTGGCCGTGCGTTCTTGCTGGATGTGTTCCGGTTCAAGAACCTGCGCGTGCTTTCGGACGAGGGCCGGTTCAAGAAGTACTTCGAGGATGAAGTTGTGCGCGGCGCGGCGGGCGAGATCGAGAGCAAAGTAGAAGACCTCGTGCAGTGGCTCGGCGGCGAAACTCAATCGCTCTGGGATCGATCGGTCGCGTACTTCGAAGAGCACGTCGCGGCCAAGAAGTACGCCGACCAGATTCTCGCGGGCACCGGATTTCGGGAGCGGCGCCGTGCCGCGCTCGACGAGATACTCGATTCAGCCAATCGCGAGGTGCAGGCGTGGAGCCCTGAGGGGGAGTGCGCTCGCGTTCGGCAACTCGCGTCCCGCGTGCTGTCGCGGTTGCTCAAGACCGAGGCGGTGGCGGCGGGTTTGGGGGCGACGATGGCGGCAACGCTGTTACCGTCGGTATTCGGCGTGTTCGGGATCGGGCTCGCTGCCGCGATTGCGCTCGGAGGGTTTTTTATCCTGCCGGCGCGCCGGCAAAAGGCGGTCGAGAATTTCGAAAACGGCGTGCGGCGGACGCGTGACGCGACACTCGAAGCGGTTCGGCAGGCGGTCGCCGCCGAAGCGGATCGCGCGGTCACCGCAGTGCTCGACGGATTTGTTCCTTTCCGGGATTTTTACGAATCGAGGCGGCGGTCGCTCAAGGAGACCGTGGCGCAAGCTGGGGAGCTCCAGGCGGACGTGCGGCGCCTGCAGACCGAGATCGGGTAACCGGCATGGGCAAGCGCGCGGTCATCTTGCTGTCGGGCGGGCTGGACTCCGCGGTTTCCGCCGCGTGGGCGCGCGCCGAGGGTTTTGAGCTCATCACGTTGTCCGTGGACTACGGCCAACGCCACAGCGCGGAACTCGCAGCGTCCGAGGCGATCTCGGAGGCCCTGCAGGCGGCCGAGCACGTGGTTTTGTCAGTGAATCTCCGCGCCGTGGGCGGGAGCGCGTTGACCGGTGACACGCCCGTCCCGAAAGACCGCGATCCGAACCCCGATGCGATCCCGCCGACCTACGTGCCGGCTCGAAACACGCTGTTTCTGGCGCTGGCGCTGGGTTTGGCCGAGGCGCGCGGTGCAAGCGCCATCGTGATCGGCGCGAACCGGTTGGACTATTCCGGGTATCCCGATTGTCGCCCCGAATTTCTCGAAGCGTTTCAGCGCCTGGCGGCGGTCGCCACGAAGGCAGGCGTCGAGGGGAATGCGCCGAAAGTGCTGTCGCCACTGCTCGATGAGACGAAATCGGGGATCGTCCGGTTGGGAACCCGCCTGATGGTGCCACTGGAGAAAACCCTGTCTTGTTACGACCCTCCCGGCCCGCTTGTGCACTGCGGCAAATGCGAAGCGTGCAGGTTGCGACGACGTGGTTTTGAGGATGCAAACGTCCCGGATCCGACGACGTACGCCGCCTGATCACCGGTGTGGAAAATTGGGGATCGCAAGAAAAACGTCGAATTCGTGTGATTTGAGCCGATTCACGAGTTGATGCAGTCGGACGCCTCTGCTAAAAATCGCCTCAATCGGGCGTACGGTGGCTTCCGCGACGTTTTCGGGAAACTCCCATCGACCCATTCAACTCTCTAGTCTGCACTCGGAGGAATGACAATGGCCGCTAAGAAGAAGAAGGCAAAGAAGAAGGCGCCCGCCCGCCGCAAGGCCGGAAAGCGCGACGTCCTGTGCGTCGGCAGCAAGGTGAAGGCGTACGTGAAGAGCCAGGGCATGAAGTGCTCCGGTGATCTCATTCAGGCCGTGAGCGAGAACATCCACGGGATGCTCGACTCGGCCATCGCGCGCACGCAGGGCAATCGGCGTTCGACCGTGCGTCCGGTCGACATGTAGTCGTTCGCGACTCTCGGGTGCCCGGCGGAAGCGGTCATTGGTCGCTTCCGCCGGGTCTCCCCGGGGGACCCCGTCGCTTCTTTTCCCTCCTTCGCGCATTCTCGCGCGTCCGCGTCCCGGTGAGGCATAATGCCCCGGATGCGAGTTCTCGGGCTTCTAGCCGCGTTGTGCGCTCCTTTGTTCGCGCAGGATGCACCCTCACGTTTCCAGACGGCGATGCAGGTTTTCCGTGCCGAACGCGAGACCGCGTTTCAGTCCGGTGCCGCGGCACGCGTGCATGCTGCACTCGACATGTTGTTGGAGACAAAGGATGCGCGTGCGGCCGAACCGCTCGCGTCGTTTCTCGCGGAAGCGATTCGCCAAGAGCCGCGCGTTCGTAAGCGCATCATGAAGGTCGAGCAGGAAGGTTTCAGTTCGCACAAGCGGCACACGGAACTCGAAGAGGAGTTGAAGCTCCTGCGCATGCAGGAGGAGGCTGGCGCAGCGGTTGGCCCGGAGATTGTCAAACTCGAAGAAGAGCAGCGCAAGCACCTCGACGAGTTTCAGCGCGTGCAGGGCGAAGTGCGCGACCAGATCAGCCTCGGGGAGCATGCGCGTGAGGTGCGGGAGCGGGTTGCGACCGGACTGATCGAGATTCTCTCGATACAAAAAACGCACAAGACGGCCGCCGCGTCGATCGGCGCGTTGCGCCGCAACCTGGATGTCACGTCGCGCGTCGAGTCGCTCGTTTTGGTGCGCGTGCTGCGCGAGTCGCGCTTGCGGGAGGCCATTCCCGCATTGGTGGAGATCTTCGAGCAGCCGCGCACGTCGCCGCCGGCCGTTCGCGCCGCTTTGGCGGCGACCGCCAGTTTGGTCGCGATTTACGGCGACGCGGACGGCGCTGAAGCGCTTGTGCGGGTATGGGAGCGCGATCCCGAAGGCACTGGTGTCGCGCTGGGACCGCGACTCTCGGTAGCCGCCCGCCGCCGCATCCCCGATCCCGCGGCCGCAAGAAAGTGGATCGAGGAGTTGCGGGCCAAGGCCGCCAAGGCCGCGAAAGAGGACGCAGGATCCAAAGAACCCGGCGGGACCAAAAGGGAAGACGTCCCCGACGATTCGAACAAGGCCGAGCGCAGCGCAACCGACGGTTCAAAGTAGCGCGCCACCGGCCGAGACCAGACCCCGTTCTCGCGCGCCACAGCGATCTCCCAAAAGACCGAATCACAGAAGATCCAATTGAATCCGGCCGCTCCAACGGCGTCAGCCGTTGGGCCAGCTACACCGGGCCAGCTACAACAGTCGCAGTTGCGGGTCTGTGTTTCTTACCTCGAGCCTCTTGCGCAGTGCTTCGAGTCCGTTGCGTATCGATTTCGGTAGCTTGATACCGTGCGGCAAAAGCAGTGTCGGTCGGCGGGCGTCCAGCGCCGTTCCGGCGACGCCGATCACGCGCCGTCCGTCGCGGATCGGGATGAGTAACCGGTGGCGGTAATAGATGAGGTTGGATCGAGGCGAAAGCAGGCCAGCGCGCGATAAGACACGTAGGCCGTGGCGCGCGAGGAGCCGCTGGGTCACCTTCCCGTAGTCGCTGATGTAACCGGGCTTGAGCGCGCGCGCATCATGTTCGGAAAATCCCCGCATCACGAGGTGCCGGACCGCACCGTCTCGCTCCGTTGCAGCCATGCGCAATAGGTCCCGGTATGCGCCCAGTACGACGGACGTACGAAGAATCTCGGACGTGCGAAGTGCGTCGGCGGGCACACCGCCGCCGGGTTGCGGCGGACGCGCCGCAGGCGTCGGTACGGGTGCGTGGCGAAGTTTGCCGGCGAAGGCCCCGCGCGTGTCGTTCGGGCGGGCGCCGTTCGCGAAGATACCGTCCGGGAAGACACTGCGCCGGCGCGCTCCGGATCGCGAGTCCTGCTTCAGCGAAGCTGCGCTGGACTCGGCGTTGGCGTCAACTCGGGAAGCTGCCCGTTGCGCAGCCTGAGAAAAAGGTCGTGTGGCCATCATTTTCTCCGCCCCACGGCCACCCGTCACACAGAGACATTCTGTCCTGCGGGTCCGACAACTATCGGAGATCGCGATTACACGGACGGAGAATCAGCGACACGAGACGGAAAAAAGGGAGGGGAAGCGGAAGAGCCCGGGACCCCCGATATGGAAAAGGGGAAAAGGGAAAATAGAGGTGGGACGGGAAGCCCCGGGCAGGAATTTTTCCGTTGAGTTGCGCTAGTGGTGAAGCGCTCCTTTTCAGAACCCAGAATCTCATGCCCTATTGGGCTCGTCAAGGAGCGGAGCGCGTCAGTTTTCGAACACGTACACAGGGACGTCTAGTTCAATAGTCATTGCCCCGGCTTAATGGTGATTGTCACAACGATTTCCGTGATCCGTTCCTGGCGTGTCGCAGTGGGATGGGGGATTCGCGCGATGATCACGGCGTGCTCCGCGCGGCTTTCCCCAATGTCCACAAAGCCCGCCAGCCGTGCGCCCTTTGTCTCCAGTTTGCGGTTCGCGGGGTCTTCATGTTCCCCGCTAGGGTCCGCGCGACGGGCCACCGCGGCGGTCTCGATTTCGATCCACATGCGCAGCTTGCGGTCGATGGCGTAGGGCCGCACCGTGACACGCAGGCCTTCGGTGATCAGACCCGTTTTGGCGGCGGCACCATCGTCTGGATCGAGCATGGGGGCGGTCGTGATGCGTCCGCTAAGCGCATGCCGCGCCTGCAGCCCACGCACATGAAACGTTCCGAGGTCGTGATCGGGCGCGAAGATGTCCCCGCCCTCCGCGCCGAGGTCGCGAAGCAAGACCTCGCCGCGCTCGACCGCCGTGACCGCGACGACCGCTGATTCGGAAAACGGAATCCAATCGAGCCGGTCGTCAACCATCCAACGTTCGAGCACACGCGTACGCGCGGACCGCGCGCGGATACGCACCATGTAGGTGCGGCGACTCTCCGCGGCCAGGCGCGCGAGCGCGCGCATCGCGCGTTCCTTCGATGCGTTCGGAACGGTCAGCGAAGCCTCCGTCGCATCGACCCGGATATCGGGTCCGAGTTCGGATCGAAGCAGGCTCTGGAGGAACTCCGCGCGGCCTCGTTCGATCTCGACCGCACTGCGCGCCACAAATCCGCGGTTCGGTCCGCCCGCGGGACCGGGATCGTCGCGCACCTGCACCAGCAGATCGCCGAGAGGCATCTGGACTTCGTTGTCCTCGGTCGCATTCGGTTCGGGCTGCCCGGACGTGTTCGTCGCCGTGCCGCTCGCGCGTCCCGGTGTTTCCCAGACGAGCAGGAACGTGCGGTCCGGGTCACTCTTGTTGCGCGCAGCGGCAAACGGGTCGATCAAGTCGGGCACGACGAGAACGGTACCGGGCGCGAGATCGACGAACAGCTCGCCGGTTTGGCTCACAAATCTCGGGTGCAGCGTCGTGATCTCTCTCGCGCCGCGTTTGCTCGTGACGCGCGTCGGAAGGCGCGGGATGCGCGACACGATCTTCAGTCCGACCGCGGTGCGACCGTCGCGGTGGCGAACGACGTAAGTGTCGAGCAGCAACCCGAAGCGTTGCGAGGCGTGACTCCCCAGCGCGTTCGGCGCGATGCGCTGCGCGTCGGCGTAGCCCGCCGCCTTGCGGATCGGTTCGTTGATGAACAGCGTTTGGCGCAGTCCGTTACGAAGTTCGCCGCGGAACTTGATGAGCTTGGCGCCGTCCTCGCCGCCGAGCCCTTTGAAGTAATTCTCGATCCAATCCGGGCCGCTGTCCTTCGGCAGGCTGATCGTTTGGTAGAGCAGCGCGTCCTTGGCTGCGCCGGTCGATTTGTAGTCCCCAAAGTGCAGGCGCATCGTGTCCAGTGCCGCACGCGGCAGCGAGACGAGCATCAATCGCACGGGAACGCGTCGCCCGGCCGGGCGGTCGAGACGGGCGAGCTCCTTTTGCACCGCGTCGAGTACGGCGGACTCGTTGCGGGCGATTAGCATCGACCCCGCGGCGTCGAGGAAGTTGCCGGGGCGGTCCCAGCTCTCGGGCGCCACCCGCGCCTTGACGACGTGCCTCGCGAAGTTCGCCGGCGACCACTGGCTAGGGATCTCGCGGTTCAAGAGGTAGCCCGCGGGCTTCGAAAACGGCGGCGGGCGGCCCGGGGCGCGAGGTCCCCGGATCGCCAGGATGCGGTACTCGCGGCCGCCTGCGGAGACCTCGTCGAGCATCTTCTGAAGGTGATTCAGAAACTCCGCGCGCAGCGTCGATCGCCGGGCCGCCGGTTTAATCTTCGGGTCCGCGTCCATCGGTCCGAGGTGGCGGCGGCGCAATTCGCGCCAGCGGATCTCGATGCGGCGGCGCAACTCGACGAGTTCGTTCGACTCGCGCGAGAACTCGCACGCGTCGATCACGCTGACCGCCTTGCGATAGCGTTGTTCTGCCAATGCGAACTCGTCCTTGCGCGCGTGCTGCAGGCCCTTCCGCATGAGCTGTGTTGCATCGGAGACAACGAGTTTCGTGCTCGCCTCGGTCCAGCTCTTCAAGATGCCGATGGCGTCGCGCACGAACGCCGCTGTTTCGCCGAAGCGAGTCTCGAGCTCCGCGTTGAGGGCGAGCGCCTCTTCGTCCTTGGGCGCGAGCCGCAGCGCGAACTTGACCTTTTGAAGGGCGCGGACGTTGTTGCCGCGGTCCATGAGACGCCGTGCGGCGCTCAGGACCTCCTTGACCTCGCGTTGGGTTTGCGCTGCGGGATCCTCGCGGTGCTGCGGCGGCGCCGCGGTGGCTCTGGGGACGAGGGTCTTGAGAACGCGAACCTCTTCCTTGGCCCGCTCGCGAAGGCGTTCGGGCACCTCCTCGTGCGCATAGATGTGGTTGGCCAGTTGCGCGAGCGCCTTTTCGTATTGCTGCATCTCCTTGAGGCAGCCGCTCAGGCGCAAGCGAACCTCGGCTTGCAGCGCGGCGCCGAGTGCGCGGTCCTCCAGCGCCTTTTTGTAAAGCGCTGCGGCGCGTTCCATGTCGCCCTCCACCTGCTGCGCGTGGCGGGCGCGGAAGATCAGATCCTCCGCTGCGTCCGCGGCTGCGGCGCGTGCGGCTCCGCCAAGGGCCATTGCGAGGATCAGAAGCCGGAGTGCGGACGGCATCGCGTCATTCTACGTTGACGCCCTCTGCTGCGGATGCTGATCGAAGCCAGTCGGTGTTTTCAGACGGGGCCTACTCGAGCGTGCCGACGTCGGGGTGGAAGAGCCGCCGGTACTGCTGGAGCGCCTCGCGGTCCGTCATCCCCGCGATGTAGTCGCCGACCGCGCGCTCGGCCCCTTGAGCTTCCGACCATGCCTTCCAGCGGGGCGGGAGCTGGTAGGTGTCGTCGATCAGGGTCGAGAACATCTCGCGGATGAACCGATGGCCCTTCACGCGCATGCGTTTGACCTGGAAGTGGTTGTAAAACGCAGAGTGCAGGTAGCGCGACAGGTCGCCCTGGCCGAGCGCCATCGCCTCACCCGGGGCGACGAGTCGCGCGGGGGTTCGGCGGGCATCGTCGGCGCAATCCACTCCGGATTGCGCGAGTCGCTCGATCGCCGAAGCGATGAGGTCGGTGACCGCGCCGTCGATGAGCATTCGGACCGTGTGATAACGCCGGCGGGGCGCGTCGAGATCGGGATAGCGCTCGGCGACCGCGACGGACGCGGCGTGCCAGCGAAGCGTCTCGCCGAGGCCGGATTCGGTGAGGAGGCCCGATGTGAGGCCGTCGTCGACATCGTGGGCGTTGTAGGCAATGCGGTCCGCGGCGTCGACCACCTGCGCCTCGAGGATGGGGTGGCGGAAGTCGTGGGACTGCGGGCTGTGTTTGAGCAGCGCGTCGCGCACCTCGCGGGTCAGGTTGAGGCCCGGGAATTCGGGGTACTTGCGCTCGAGCACGTCGACGATGCGCAGCGCGTGGCGGTTGTGCTCAAACCCGCCGTGGTCAGCGAGGAGCTCGTGGAGGACCTCTTCCCCGCTGTGGCCGAACGGGCCGTGGCCGATGTCGTGAGCGAGGGCGATGCACTCGGTCAGGTCCTCGTTGAGGGCGAGGGCGCGCGAGATGGTGCGCGCGATCTGCGACACTTCAATCGTGTGGGTCAACCGGGTGCGGTAGTAGTCGCCGGCGGTGTTGACGAAGACCTGGGTCTTGTACTCGAGCCGCCGGAACGCGCTGCAGTGGATGATCCGGTCGCGGTCGCGTTGATACGAGGTGCGGTAGGCGTGCTCGTCCTCGGCGTGCTCGCGGCCTTCGCTGTCCCGAGCCTTCATCCCATAGGGCGCAAGCTCACGGAGTTCCCGGTCCTCCAGCATGGTCCGGGTCAACATGCCCAGCGCGGTGGGGCGGTCAGTCGAGGTGTCGGACATCGCCCTTAGTCTCCCCCGATGTCGGGACAAGGGCCACCATCCAATTCGCCGCGGACGGCTATTGCCGGAGTTTGGGATCCATCGCGTCGCGGAGGGCGTCGCCGACCAGGTTGAAGGACACCACCACGAACACGATCGTGAACCCCGGGAACGTCGCGATCCACCACGCGTCGTCTAAGTATTGCCGGCCGCCATTGATGATGTTGCCCCACGACGGCGT
>JAZFYD010000063.1:0-11110 GCA_036443405.1 Planctomycetota bacterium | reverse complement strand
GGACGAATACGAGATCGAGGGCATCAAGACCACGATCCCGATCCACAAGGAGATCCTCCGGAACTCGTTTTTCCGCCGCGGCGAATACGACACGGGTTTCCTGGAGGAGTTCTTCTCGCTTTAGGCTACGTCTCAGAATCCCCCGCGCTTCGATCGGCTGGATAGGCCCGTCAGCCGCCGTTCGCCTCCTAGCACTATCGACATTGGATAGAGGGTTGTCGGCGAACGACGCCTGACGGCGCTTCAACGTCGTCAGCCGTTGAGCCAGCAACACGGACCGGCGTCAGCCGTTGAGCCAGAGATGTCCCAGCTCGATCTCGGGCCTGCGGGTTTTTCTCAGACGGAGCCTAGCGGACGTGGCCCCTCGGCGCTCGATCAGGGCTGGAAAGCCCGGTGCGGCGTGCGCGCAGGCGACGTCCCGGGGCCCGTTTCTTGACACTTTCGCGGCTGAAAGCGTACAAGGCGGCGTTTTCAGGTAAGGATCTGGCCGTTTAGGTCGCGACAGGTAACGCATGCCCAAATACGTCATCACCGGCGGAGCCGGATTCGTCGGCCTCAACCTCGTCCACCACCTCGCTTCCGCTGGGGAGAAAGTCGTCGTCTTCGATGACATGTCCGGCGCCAAGAAGAAGAACCTGCGCGACCTTCCGAAGGACGTCAAGGTGGTCGAAGGTTCGGTCTTGGACCTAAAGGAACTGAAGAAGGTCATGCGGTCCACGGACTACATGCTCCATTGCGCGGGACAGCCTTCGGTGCTCAAGTCCGTCAAGGACCCGCAGAAGACCCTCGAGACCAACGCGCAGGGCACGTTGAACGCCCTCACCGCAGCGCGCGACGCCAAAGTGAAGCGGTTCATCTACATCGGATCCGCCGCGGCGTATGGCGAGAGCCCGTCGCTGCCCAAGGTGGAAACGATGGCGGAGACACCGCTCTCCCCGTACGCGGTGAGCACCATCGCGGCGGAGCACCAGTGCCGCGTGTTCTTCAGCACGTACGGACTCCAGACGGTCGTGTTGCGCGCGTTCAACCTCTACGGGCCGTATCAGGATCCGACCGGTCAGTACGCACCCGTCGTCGCGAAGTTCCTCACGGCGCTGATGGACGGCAACGCACCGATCGTGGCGGGGGACGGCAAACAGAGCCGCGACTTCGTGCACGTCGCCGATCTCGTCGAGGCGGTAAAGGCCGCCTGCATCGCGCCCAAGGCCGAAGGCGAACTCTACAACATCGCTTCGGGCAGTCGCATCACGATCAACGGCCTCGTCAACATGATCAACAACATCCTCGGCAAGGAAATCCAGCCGAAGTACGAGGAAGCGCGCCCCGGCGACATCCGTCACAGCTTGGCGGACACGACGAAGGCGGAGGAGATGCTCGGTTTCCGGCCGCGCTCCTCGATCATGGACGGACTGCAGTCCACCGCGGAGTGGTATCGGAAGGCCCGGTAAATCGAATGACGCGGGCTCCCGCGGGCCGCATTCTGATCACCGGTGGAAACGGTCTGCTCGCGGAGGCGGCCGCCCGTCTATGGTCCGAACACGCCGACATCGTGTCGATTCCGCGCGCGGATCTTGACGTCACCGACGCCGACGCGATGCGGCGCGCATTCGACGAACACGAACCCGAGATCTGGTTCCAGGGCGCGGCGTACACCGCCGTCGATCGCGCGGAGACCGAGCGCGAGCAGGCCGAGGCTGTCAACCACGGTTCGATCGCCGTCCTCGCCTCGGAGTGCGCCACGCGCGGTGTGTTGTTGGTCACCGCGAGCACGGACTACGTGTTCGACGGGGAGTCGACCCGGCCCTACACCGAGGACGATGAAACGGCGCCCCTTGGCCACTACGCGCAAACCAAACTGCGGGGCGAGGCCGCCGCGGCTGCGTGCGAGCACCTGATCGTTCGTGTCCAGGCGCTTTACGGAACGGGCCGCGCCACGCTGGTCGACCGCCTGCTGGATCCGTCCGCGGCCCTCACGATCGTCAACGACCGGATCAGCCAACCGAGCTTCGCGGACGACGTCGCAACCGCCATCTCCAACCTGATCGAAGCGGGAGCACGCGGCATCTTCCACGTCGCGAACCAGGGCTCGATCTCCTGGTACGAATTCGCTTTGCTGACGCGCAAGGCGGCCGGCCTCCCGGCCACCAACCTCACACCGGCTGCAGCGCCCGCGCGGCCCGAACCCGCACGTCGACCGCGGTTCAGCGCGCTGAGTTCGGCCAAGTACGAGGCGGCCACGCAACACTCCATGCGCAGCGTGCACGACGCTCTGCAAGACTTCCTGGGGCGCCGAGGCACGGTCCAGTGACGCGAGCGTGACGGGCCGCCACGATGTTTAGGCACGAATCATGATTCGCTTGGGATGTCTCGGATACGGCGCCTGGGGGCGCAACCTGGCACGGGTCGCGGCGAGCACGCCGGGCGCGACGCTGGTTGCACTCGCCGAACTCGACGCGAACAAGCGTGCGCAGGCGGCCGACCGGCTGCCGGGCACCGAGATCGTCGCGCGCCACGAGGACCTCCTCGAACGCGATGACATCGACGCCGTATTGATCGGAACGAGCGCCGTCACGCACACCGAACTCGCGTTGGCCACGATCGCCACCGGCAAGCACGTGTTCGTGGAGAAGCCGCTCGCTCTCGACGTGGCGGGCGCGAGGAGCGTCGTCCAAGCCGCCACCGCAAAAGACCGCGTTCTGCAGGTCGGGCACCTCCTGCGATATCACCCGGCCGTCGAACTGTTGCTGCGAGTCGCCGACGAGCAACTGGGCAGCGTGCGCTACGTGGCGTCCCAACGGCTCAACTTCGGGTCGGTGCGTTCGGACGAAAATGTGATCTTCAGCCTCGGCCCGCACGACCTGAGCGTGATGCTCGCGCTGTTTCGCGATGCGCCGCTATCCGTCGCGGCCCACGGCGCCGCGTTCGTGCGGCCCGGCGTCGAGGACCTCGCGTTTGTCACCCTCCGATTCCCCGGCGGCGGCATCGGGGAGATCCACCTCAGTTGGCTCGACCCCCACAAGGTTCGTCGCATGACGGTCGTGGGCGAGCGCGGCATGGCGGTCTTCGACGACATGGAGCCGCGCGAGAAGGTGCGGATCTACGACCAGACGGTCCCGGTGGCCGCCTACGCGACCTACGGCGAGAACCTGGCGCTTCGTGTCGGCGAGATCCGGATCCCGTCGTATCCGGTGACGGAGCCGCTGTCCGTGGAGATCGCGCATTTCGTGAGCTGCGTCGCCACGGGTTCTTCACCCAGGACCGGCGGCGAGGAGGGTATTTTGGTGACCGAGATCCTCTGCGCCGCGAACCGTTCGCTGCGTGAAGGCGGCGTTCCCGTTTCCCTGGAGACCATGGCGTGAGCGACCCGATCCCCCTGCTCGACCTGAAGGCGCAGATCGCTTCGATTCGTTCCGAACTCGATGCCGCGGTCGCGGAGATCTTCGACACCGGCGCGTTCGTGCTCGGCAAGAACGTCGAGTCGTTCGAGGAGCAGTTCGCGGAGGCGACGGGAGCCGCATACGCCATCGGCGTGAACAGCGGCACGGACGCGTTGATGCTCGCACTGACGGCGCTGCGCCGCACGCGTGGCCCCGGTTCCGTGGTCACGACGCCGTTCACGTTCTTCGCGACGGCCGAGTCGGTCCTGCAGGCCGACCTCGAGTTGCGGTTCGCCGACATCGAGGACGAGAGTTTCAACCTCGACCCGGCGGCGGCCCACGCGGCGGCGGCTCCCGACACGATCGCCGTGTTACCCGTGCATCTCTTCGGCGCGTGCGCCGACATCGACGCACTGCGCATCGGCGATGCGGCGATCCTGGAGGACGCGGCGCAGGCGATCGGCGCGACGTACAAGGGGCAAAAGGCCGGCGGCCTCGGTCTCGCCGCGGCGTTTTCCTTCTATCCGACCAAGAACCTCGGCGCGGCCGGCGATGCAGGCGCGATCACGACCAACGACGAGGAGTTCCGCGACCGGATGCGCAGCCTGCGCGCGCACGGCGAGAAGCGGTCCGAGGGCGCGCGCACGTATCACTACGAGGAGATCGGGTACAACTCCCGCCTCGACGGCCTTCAGGCGGCGGTGCTGCGCGTCAAGCTGAAACATCTGCCTGCGTGGCAGGAACGGCGCACGAGCAATGCGGCGTTCTACGACGAAGCGCTGTCGGGAATCGACGGCGTCCGGCCGCCGGCACGCGCCGCATTCGGCGAGCACGTGTATCACCAATACGCGATCCGCTCCGACCGTCGCGACGATCTCGTGGCGCACCTGCGCGAGCAGGGCATCGGCACCAACGTGTTCTATCCCGAACCGTTGCACCTCTCGCCGGCGCTGTCGCACCTCGGATTCAAGGAGGGCCAGTTCCCGGTGGCCGAACGCGCGTCCCGGGAGGTCATGTCGCTGCCGGTGCACGAGAGCCTGACCGAGGCCCAGCGCGAGCGCATCGCCTCCACAATTCGCGCCTTTTTCGGCGCGGCGTGACGAGATAAATCGACATACGCGGCACCGGATGCCCGAAAACGTGGTGTTCCCGCGGGATTCGCGGCCGCGCAAAAGACGGCACCGCCTTTGCGATGTCGGGCGCATGGATCGACGCCGCGACTTTCGACACGCACTCCGGTACTGCCTTTCGCTGACCCCGGCCGGGAAGAACCAAGTCCATCGCGGCTGGACCGAGAACGTCAGCGCATCCGGACTTTTCTGCCGCTCGGTTTCGGTCTCCCTTCGCCAGGGCGACGAGGTGGACGTGCAGTTGACGGTGAGACCTACCGAGCCGGATCATTCGGAGTTGCTGCAACTGAGCGCTCGCGGCGCCGTCACGCGCGCCAAGGGCACCGGAATCGCTGTTC
Source organism: Planctomycetota bacterium (assembly GCA_036443405.1). Taxonomy (GTDB): domain Bacteria; phylum Planctomycetota; class PLA2; order PLA2; family PLA2; genus JAZFYD01. The sequence continues at coordinate 6,265 of JAZFYD010000063.1, read as the reverse complement.
ACTTCGAGCACCCGCTCGAGTTCTAGGCCCCGTTGGCGTTCCGGCGCGGGGCTAGTCGGAATCCGCGGCCTGCAGCTTCGTTAGCGCGCCCTTCGCCGCGTTCTGCACCGACATGGGCTTGCTGGAGTCGAACGCGAGCTTCTGCAGGTTCTCGATCGCGCCCTTGTCACCGACTTTGCGCACGATCGTGATGAGGGTCACGAGAGCCTGTTCGTCGTCGTACGTGAGCAGGCGCGAACGCATGGCCGGGTACGCCTGCTCGCCCATGAGCGCGAGTCCGCTCATGTACTGCAGCCCCGCGGGGTCGCCCGCTTTCAACGCGTCGTCCGTGGCGGCGAAGTACAGGTCAACACCCTCCGCGATACCGCGCCGCGTGAGACCGAATGCCGAATTCGCACGCACGCCGCGGTCGTCGGCGTTGTTCGCCATCTCGCTCAGGAACGTATCGAGTCCCTCGGCGTCGGAGAACGCCAGGCCGTGGCTCGACACCCGTTTGCGCATCAGATCCGCATCCGGGTCCCGCAGACCCGCTTTCAGGGCCTCGAGCGCGTCCGGATCGTGGCTCTGCGCGAGAGCGTGCGCGATGACGAGGCGCTGCTGGATGTCCTGGGTGTCATCCTCGAATTTCTCGATGATCTTGCGTCGTTGCTCGGGCGTCGTGCGCGCGAAGAACTTGCGAAACTCCTCGCCGGCCTTTTTGCCCGCTTCGTTCCCAAGGATGATGCCCTGGAGTTGGGCGCCGAGGCTCTTGATCGCTTCCTTGGCCTCGTCATCGGTGGGGGGCCCGTCCGGAGCGGTCGCCGGTTCTCCGGAGTGCTCCGCCACGAGTGCGGCTTTCTCTTCGTTCTCCTGCGCACGCCGTTCCAGCAACGTGAGGCGCGCACGAAGGGACTCCTGGAGTGTGAACGCGGCGGCCAACCGTGCCTTATCGGCGTCCAACCGCTGATCCTGCTCCGCCAACCGCTGATCCTGCTCCGCATTGCGCACTTGCAACGCCCTATCGGATCGCTCAACCGTTCCGGAGTCGCGCGGCACCAGATAACCGGCCCAAAACGCCGCGCAACCGACGACGAGGATCCAACTCACAGCGGATTTCGACATGACGTGCTCCGTTTCGCCCGGCGGAAGACGCTGCAAGAGGCCTTGCCGCTGCCGCTGGGTCCGTCGCAAAGTCTAACGTCGATCCGTGGCCCCCGCGCGTTCCGCGGGGGCTAGGTGATCGGGCCGCTACTCTTCGAGTTTTCTGCGCCCGCCGCGCTTGATCTCCAGCAAGCTGTACTTGCGCATCTTGTTGAAGAGCGTCGTCCGGTTGATGTCGAGCAGGCGCGCCGCCTTCTGACGGTTCCAGTTCACCGAGGCGAGCGTCGCCGCGATGATCTCGCGCTCCGGCACTTCGAGCGCCTTCTTGAGCGGCATCACGGTGCGGCCGTCGGGATGGTAATCGATCCCGCCGTTGTTCTGCGCTTCCTGCTCCCCGATACCCTCGAGAGGGAAGTCCTCGATACGCAGTTCGGTGCCGCGGCACAGCACGACGGCGCGCTCGATCGCGTTCTCCAGCTCGCGCACGTTTCCGGGCCAGTTGTAGCGAACCAGGAGCGACATGGCTTCGTCTCCGATGCCGTCGACCTGCTTCTCGTTCTCCTCCGCGTAACGCTTGAGGAAGTGCTCCGCGAGAAGCGGAATGTCGCCGCGGCGGTCGCACAAGGGCGGAACCTCGATGGCGACAACGTTGATGCGGTGGAAGAGGTCCTCGCGGAAATCGCCTCGTGCCACCGCCTCCTTGAGGTCGATGTTTGTCGCCAGAACGACACGCACGTCCACCGAAACGGACTCGTCGTCGCCGACGCGCTCGAACCGGCGCTCCTGGAGGATGCGCAGCAGTTTCACCTGCAGCGCGGGCGAAGCGCACGCGATCTCGTCGAGGAAGATCGTGCCGCCGTCGGCGCGCAGGAACTTCCCGAGCCGGTCGCTCTCGGCGCCGGTGAACGACCCGCGTTTGTGGCCGAACAGTTCGCTCTCGAGCAGGTTCTCGGGCAGCGCGCCGCAGTTCACCTCGACGAACGCCTTGTCGGCGCGCGGCGACGCGTGATGGATGGCGCGAGCCACGAGGCTCTTGCCCGTGCCGCTTCGCCCGGTGATGAGAACGGTCGCGCGTGTTGCGGCGACGGTGCCCATCGTCTCGAGCACCTTGCGCATGTGGTGATCCGCGCCCACGAGGTTGTCGAGTTTCAGACTCTTGTTGAGTTGCCGCTTCAGGGAGGCGTTTTCCTCCTTGAGCTTGCGGCGCTGAAGCGCACGCTCGACGGTGAGCAGCATCTCCTCGTCGATCACGGGCTTGGTAATGTAATCCTCGGCGCCGACGCGCATCGCGCGTACAGCGGCTTCGATCGTGCCGTAGCCGGTGAGCATGATCGTCACAAGGTTCGGATCCAGCTTGCGCGCCCCCTTCAGGAGAGCGAAGCCGTCCAGCCCCGGCATGTTGACGTCGGTCAGGAGCAACTCGATATCCGCACGCTCCTGCAAGAGCTTGAGCGCGCGATGCGAGTCGGTCTCAAGGGTGACGTCGTAACCCTTCGCCCGTAGAAAAACGGCCAGTGAATCGGCCACCAACGGGTCGTCGTCCACGACCAGAATCTTGCCCGGAGTCATCGTTGCGTTCCCGTTCCATGGAGTAGGGGCGAGACCTTCTGTGCGGTGACGCTCAGCGGCAGGGCGACCGTGACGGTCGTTTCCACGCCGGGCTCGCTTTCGATGCGGATGGTTCCGCCGCAGCGTTCGACAATGCGCGCGCTGATTGGCAGACCGAGGCCGGTACCCTTCCCGACCTCCTTCGTGGTGAAAAAGGGCTCAAAAACCCGACGCAGGTTGTCGCCCTCGATGCCGTAGCCGTTGTCTTTGACGCGGATCTCGACGTCTTGCTCATGCTTCTTGACGGAGATATGGACGCGACCGCGCGGACCCTTGTCCTCGACGGCATCGAGCGCGTTCCGGACGAGATTCGCGAACACCTGGAACAGCGCCTTGGGCACATGCAGGTCGAGGAAGGGATTCTCGAGTTGCACGGACGGTCGCGCGCTCCCGCTCGGACTGAGCGTGCGCACAACTTCGTCGAGCAGGCCGCGGAGGTTTTCATCCTCGTTTTCCAGCACGACGTTGCGCGAGAACGTCAGAAGCTGACGAACGATGGCGGCCATCCGGCTCAAGCCGCTCAGCGCGTGCTCGAGGTATTCGCCCTGTTCGCGCTCCTCCGTTTCGAGGCTGTCGAGGGTGAGGCGGACATAGCGGCGCACGCCGTCGAGCGGATTGTTCAGTTCGTGCGCAACCCCCGAAGCGAGCCGGCCGATCATCGCGAGCCGTTCGGTCAGTTCCAAGCGCGCTTTGAGATCTTGGTTGCCGCGTGTGAGTCGCCCGTGTTCGAGCGCCTTCGCCGCGACCACTTTGAGCTCCTCGGACTGCACGGGCTTTCCGAGGATGTGGAACGCGCCCTCTCTCATGAGCGCAACGGTGTCCTCGAGCGAGGGCTCGTCGCACAGAAAGATCAGCTCCGTTCCCGTCTGCTCTTCGCCAAGCCGCTGCAGGAACACGTGCGGGTCGAGATCGGGAAGCATGCGGTCCGCGACAACCAGTGCCGCCGGCTCGCGCTCGAGGGTTTCGAGTCCGTCCTCGCCTTTACCGGCCACACGGACTCCGTACCCCACGCCGCGCAGCCACGCGGCCACCTCTTCACGCACCTCGCGATGCTGCGAAACGATGAGAATGGATTCGTTCGGACTGCGACTCATACCCTGGTTCTTTGAAACTCTGTTCCCTAAACTCGTGCCCTCCTATCGACGCCCCGCGTCGAAGCGCTTGAACATTCGGGGCCATCCGCAATGTCGAGTTGAGACGACGTGACGCCGCCACGTGCCCCGGATCGGGACGATCGACACGTGGCCACCGGTCCCGAACTCCGGCGGGATCGCGGAGGCCGCGCCGTTCGGTGTGAAAAAGCCGTCCGGTGGCCGGGCTGCCTTGCCGTCTACGGGAGGCGACGGTAAGGTCGTGCCCAAAATGGACATCCTGCTCGCCGATGACGAGCGCACGATCGCCGTGACGCTCCGTGACGACCTGGAAGCCGCCGGCCACAAAGTCGTGGTCGTGGCCGATGGGCTGAAGGCGCTGGACACGCTGAAGTCCCGCCGTTTCGATGTCGTCGTCACCGACATCCGCATGCCCGGCATGGACGGCATCAGCCTGTTGAAAGAGGCGAAGGCGATCGAGCCGGCGCCGGAGGTCATCGTGATCACCGGTCACGGGACACTCGAAACTGCCGTCGAGGCCATCCGCCTCGGTGCATACGACTACGTTCGCAAGCCGTTTCGCAACGAGGAGATCGTCCGCAGCGTCGACGCCCTCGGCAGCGTCAAGAGCCTCACGAACAAAGTCCAAACGCTCGAGTCCAAACTCGGCGAGGACCGGGCGCGCGCTCGGATCATCGGCGAGAGCGACCGGATGACCCAGGTCCTGGATGTCGTCCGGACGATCGCGGACAGCGACGAGGACGTGCTCATCGAGGGCGAAACCGGCACAGGCAAGGAACTCGTCGCCCAACTGGTGCACGAGTTGTCGCCGCGCAAGGACGGCCCGTTCGTCGTGCTCTCCTGCAGCGCGTTTCCTCAGACACTTCTCGAGGACGAGATCTTCGGTCACGAAAAGGGCGCATTCACGGACGCACGGGCGACGAAACAGGGCCGCTTCGAGCGCGCCAACGGCGGCGTACTGTTCCTGGATGACATCGATGACATGCCGATCGAGACGCAGGTGAAGTTGCTGCGTGTCCTTCAGGAGCGGTGCCTGGAGCGTCTCGGCGGCGAGAAAACGATTCGGCTGGACGTGCGCGTTGTCGTCGCCACCAAGATCAATCTGATGAGCGCGGTGGAGGACGGCGAGTTCCGCGAGGATCTGTTCCACCGCATCAACGTCATCCCGATTCCGCTACCGCCGCTGCGCGAGCGCGCCGGGGACGTTCCGCATCTCGTCGAGCACTTTGTCGCGCGGCACGGCCGCGGCCGCTCGTACAAGATGGATGATGCCACCCTGGACGCACTCGTGCGCCACACATGGCCGGGCAACGTGCGCGAACTCGAGAACTCGATCCGTCGCGCCATCGCGCTGGCGGGCACCAAGGACACGCTCGTACTCGAGCACCTCGTCGTGGCAGCGCCGCAGCGAAAGGTCGAGGGCGCCCACGCCGGTGAAGGGCCCATCGAACAGGCCCTGCGCGACGTCGTGCGAGGCGCGGAAGGGCGACATATCCGGCGCGTGCTCAAACACACGCGGAACCACCGCGCGAACACCGCCAAGATCCTGGGCATCAGCCGCAAGAACCTCTGGGAGAAGATGCGCGAGCTGGACATCGGAGACCAGCAGGAGTGACCGGCGCCGACTACTTCGCGTCCGATACGCACCTCTCCGAGGCGCGCCCCGACATCACCGACCGCTTTCTCCGATTCCTCAACTTCGTCAAGCTGGACGGAAAACGCCTCTTCCTCCTTGGCGACATCTTCGATCTCTGGGTCGGCCCCAAACAGCGGCGGCTGTCATATGTGCGACCGATCGTCCGGCAGCTGCGCGCCCTCACCGCGGCAGGCATCGAAGTCGTCTACGTCGCGGGGAACCGTGACTTCAACTTCGACGCCCGCGTCAACGGGGGCCCGGCGAAAGAGCTGCCGGATGTTCACACCATGCGCTGCGGCGACCTCCGGCTCTACCTGACCCATGGCGATCTCTACTGCACCGGGGACCGCGCGTACCGGCGCGCACGCGGCATCGGCCGCTCGGCGCCGCTCCGGTTCGTGTTCGCCAAGATGCCGCTTCGCATCTCGACGTTTCTGAGCCAGGGCTACCGCCGTCTCAGCAGCCGGGTCGTGCGCCGCAAGTCCCGGCGCGAGAAAGCCGTCGATTTCAGCCGGGTCCGCGCGACCCTGCGCAGCGGCTACGACACCGTCGTCTGCGGGCACGTGCATCACGGAGCCCGGTACACGGTGGATCTGGGCGACGGCCGGACCGGCGAGTTCATCACCCTGGGGGATTGGAACCGGGCGGGGGTGTATCTGGTGGGCCGCGACGGGGTGCTGGAGTTGAAGAAGTTCAAGTGATTCCACGCGGAGCCGGAATCCCCCGGCCTCGGCCCCCCCCGCCGGCGGCGGGCCATGCCGCACCGTCCCCCGGCCACCCCCCCCGCCCCCAAGCGGCGAGGCCCGTGGGGGGGGGGCCCGGAGGGAGG